>CAIRNV010000029.1 GCA_903880005.1 uncultured Verrucomicrobiota bacterium
ATCTCACCCGCCGGGCGAGGTTGGGGCGGGGCGCAGGCGGCGGCTCGTGGGCCTGGAAGCCGGCCGAAAGCGGCAAAGGGCCAGGAACCACGGATGACACGGATCACACGGATTCAAGCACGTCGTGTGCCCTGGGCGCATGCGCCATGGATGAGACCTCCCGGCTTGGACCGATCCGTGTCATCGGTGTCATCCGTGGTTTTCCGGCAGAAGCCCTGATCCCCCGGCCCAGTGAAAGTGGAAGCGGCTTCCAGCCGCTTGCCCGGCATTCACCAGCGGCGGGACGCCGCTGCCACTTTGTCCCCGGCGCACGGAGGTGTGGCCACCTTGCCGCCGGGCGACGTCCTTGACGGGCTTCACCCCGTCCCACCTCAGCCCAAGGACACTGGCCCGCCCTCGCACAGGGCCGGCTTGCCGAACGTCTTGGCTTCGTGGCCGAAGGCATGCGCCAGCGTCAGCCAGAAGCGGTTGTGCGGCGTGGGGGACAACTTCACCGCCCTGCCTTGGCCCAGGCCCAGGCCGCCGCCGACCAGGACGAACGGGATGTTGTCGAGCGTATGGCTGTTGCCCTTCCCCAGCTCGTTGGTCCACAGGAGCGTCGTGTGGTCGAGCATCGATCCCCCGCCGCCGGGCTCAGGCGTGTCGGCCAAGGCCTTCGCCAACGCCGCAACCTCGCCCGCAAACCATGCGTTGATCTTCACCAGCTTCTCCTGCGACCCCTCGTTCAGGTCCGGGTCGTGTGACAAGGAGTGATGCCCCTCCTCCACGCCCAGCCACCGCATGCGGGCCTGCCCCACGGAATTGGTGAACTGCAATGACGCCACGCGGGTCATGTCGTTCGCGAACGCGTTGACCAGCAGCCGCCGCTGCAACGCCGACGCCCTCGGCATGTCGTCCGTATCGGCGCCCACGCCCGGCTCCAGCGCCGGCGGGGGAACGGCCAGCCTCTGGCGCGCCGCCGTCTTCAGGTCCCGTTCGAGCGCCCGCACCTCCGTGACATGCCGGTCCAGGAGGTCGCGATCCTCCCGCCCCAACGAACGCGAGGCCCGGCGCAGGTCCCCCCGCACGCCGTCCAGCACGGACGCCAAGGCCGCGCGGTCCTTGATGCCGCCGTACAGGCGCTCGAACACCTGGTACGGATCCGACATGGGAGCCACGGGTTGATTGGGCCCCGCGTAGGTCCAACGGGTCCAGGGGTCCGCGCGATTGGGAACCGCCACGCCCAGCTCCAGCGACGCAAAGCGCGTGCGCGTCGCCGGTCGCCCCGCGAGGAACCGGGCGATCTCGTGGTCAATCGACGGCCCGCTCGCCCAACCGGCCGGCGTGTCCGATCCGCCTTGGATGTTGCCCGGGAACAACTCGATGCCCGTCAGCAAGCAACTCATCCCCCGCATGTGCCCGTCGCCATCGCCCCGCACCCGGTTGCACAAGCCGTGGATCGTGATCAAGCGGTCCTTGAACGGCTCCAGCGGGGCCAGGATTCGCTTCAACGCCACGTGCGGCCCGGCCGCATCCGGCCAGAAATGCGGCGGCACGATGCCGTTCGGCGAGAAGATGAACACGATCCGCTGCCGCCGTCCGCGCGACGGAGATGCCGCCAACGACGGCAATCCTGCGAGGAACGGAAGGCTCGCCGCCCCGGCGGCCAACCCTCGCCCCAACCTCCCCATGAACTCCCTGCGCCTCATCGTCTTCCCTTCCTCCCTTCGTTGATCGACTCCATTGCCGCCACGCCCCGAACCACCACCTCGACCCACAGGTTGCGGACATGGCATTCATCCGCCGCGAAGCCCTCGTCCAACCGTGCCAGCAAGCCCGGGTCCACCGACTCCGGCGACTGCTTCCACGCGTGCTGGAACAATTGACGGACGAACCCGCGCCGGGCCTCGGCGCTCTCCGATGCCAACCGCGCCACGTCCCGCGCGCCCGTCAGCCGAACCACCCGCCCGTCCGGTTGGGTGTAGTCCGACACCGGGTCCACCGGCTTCCGGTTGTCGTGCGTGCGCAGGCGGCCCACCGCGTCGAATCGCTCCAGGCTGAACCCCAGCGGGTTGATCGTCCCGTGGCAGCCCATGCACGACGCCTTGCCCGTCAGTTCCGTCACCTTCTCACGCATGGTGAGGGACGGGTCGAACCGGTCGTCCATGAACTCGATGGCCATGGGCGGCGGCCGAAGCGTCCGACCCATCACGTTGCGCGTCAGGAACACCCCGCGGTGGATCGGCGACGAACTCCGGTGGTACGAGAACGCCGCCAGCAACAGCGGGTGCGTCAGCACTCCCGCCCGCTGCCCCGCATCCAGGCGCACCGGCGCGAACGCATCACCCTCCGGGCCAGCCACCCCGTAGAACCGCGCCAGCCTCCCGTTCAGGTACACGTGCTCGTCCAGCAGCAGCCGGCGAAAATCCGGGTTGTCGCCCCACATCACGTCCTCCACGAACCGCTCCAGCGACCACCGCAGGTCGGACATCACCTCCGCGTCGAAGCCCGGGTACGCCTTGGGGTCCTTCCCGAGGTCCGTCGCCTCCTCCAGCCGCAGCCAATGTCGAAAGAATCCCGCCAGCTTCGCCCGCGCACGTGCGTCCCCCAGCATCCGCCTCGCCTGCTCGCGCAATACCGCCTCGTCGCCCAATCCGCCCTGTGCGTCCGCCTCCCGCAGGGCCGCGTCCGGCACGGAATCCCACAACGCCAACGCCAGTGCCGCCGCCCAACCCCGGCCCGTGGAACCCGCGCACAACGATGGATACAGGAACTCCGGGGCCGTCAGGATGCGAACCAACGTCCTCCGGACCGAGGCCTCGACGGGTTCCCCCTTGCCGAACGACTTGCCGAGGATCTCCGCCTCGCGCGCCGCCGTGAGGTCGCCCCGGAAGGCACGGCCCGCGAGCTTCGCGCAAAACACGCGGATTCCGTCCACCCGGTTGGACGAACCCGCCTTGGTCCCGGCGAAGGCGTCGATGCGCGCGCCCACGACGTCCGCCACCTCGAACGCCGCCCGGGTCACCGCCTCCAGCCACGCCTTCGACACGGACGCACCCCGCGCATATCCGCGGCTGGCGTCGTCCGGCGGGAACGGCGTCCCCACCACGACCCATCCCGTGGAGGGCTCCGGCGACAACACGTGCGGTGGCACCACCGTCCAGGCTCCGCCCGGGGGACGCCATTCGAGACGGACGGCGGCGTTCGTCTCCTTGAACTTGAAGAAGTCCAGGCGAAGCGGGTACGAGCGTCCGCCGAGCAGGGTCACCGAGGCCGTCTCCTCGCGAACTCGACCGCCCGAGCTGACCCACAGGTCGATCAACGCCACCGACCTGCGCGCATCGCTGTCGTCGCGACGGTTCTGGTCGCCGGGGGCGGTCTCCGCGTTGACGTAGAGCCGGGCTCCGTTGGGCGTCCGCACCCGGAAGTCATACGTGCCCGTCTCCGGGGCGAGGAGCGAGCCCGACCAAGCGACCGAGAAGGCCTCCGGCGTGATGCCCTCCGCCGGGCTGCCCTGGCCCCAGTCCATGTCCAATCGACCGTCCTCGCGCTTGAGCACGCTGCGGTCCTTCTTGTTCATGCCCTTGGACTGGAAGTACTCCGCCGCCAGCCCGCCGCGACGCGACGCCTGCCGCACGGTGCCGAAGCTGGCCATCAGGTCGGCCACGCTCGCCTGGTGCTGCTCGTGCGTGAGCCGGTGGAGCTCGCGCCGGACGGGCGTGCGCCTCGCCGCCGACTCCGCCGAGTAGAATGCTTGGTGGATGTACGCGGACACGGCCAACGCGTCGTCGGCGGACAGCGAGCCCGGCGCGTCCTCGGGCATGGTGCGCTGCACGTAGTCGGCCAGCGCATGCACGGTCAGGTCGCCCGCGAGCGGCTCGGGTCGCTGATCCGTGACGCCCTCGCCGTGCTTGCCGTGGCACCGGGCGCATTCCGAGCGGTAGAGACGCGCGCCCCGCCCGGTCTCGGGCGCGGCCGCCGGCAGGCGCACGCCGCACGCCAAGGTGAGGACCAGCCCCGCCGCCACCCACCATCTGTTGCACGCTCGCATCATGCCGTCTCCACGGCCCGTCTCCCGGGGCCTCAGTGTCCTTCCATGCCACCGGCCTTGGGCTCCGGCAACAGGAAGCTCAGGCCAACGCCCACCACCATCGCCGCCCCGCCCGTGATGGCCGCCGCCTTGGCCACCTGCTCGAACGTTGTTCCCGTGAACATCGGAGCGAGCACGTTCGCCGTGAGGTACGCCGCCGACGTCCCTAGCATGCGGCCGCCCACGTTGGTCGCGAAGCTGCCGCCCGTGCCGCGCAGGTGCAGCGGGAAGACCTTGGGCAGGTATTCGCCGAAGTAGCTGAACTGCGCGACGGTGAGGAACCCCGCGACCGCCACGCCCCACCCAAACCAATCGGGATGGTTCTGGAAGAGGAACAGGTACGTGAAGGGAAGCACGACGATGCCCGGGACCTGGAACAGGCGGAGCAAGGTCCCGCGCGAGACGGCGGCCACCACCAGCAAGGCCAGGGCCACCCGGCCCGCAAGGCCGCCCAGTTCCTGGCGCAATTGCACCGCGTTGCCGCGCGCCTTGATCACCGTGTCCGGACCCTCCTGCTTGTCACGGTTCGCCGCGATCTGGCCCATCGCCTTCTCGCGATCCACCACCGCCTTCCTCGCCTCCGCCTTGCCCTCCGTGACGCGCGCCAGCTCGGCGTCCAACCGCGCGAGGTCATTCGTCATCCCGGCCAGCTTCTCCACCAACGCCGTGCGCGCGCCCGGCTCCGCCGACTCCACCAATCGCCGCGTGGCGCGCATCGTCACCCGCAGGCGCGCCCGCTGACCCGCCACCTCCGCCAACCCCGGCGTCGCCTCCACCGCGCCGCGATACGCGGGCATGACGGCGTTCAGGCCCTCGTTCAACGCCTTGGCCTCGTCCTGCAACGGCTTCAACGCCTTGCGCTGCTCCGCGAGGTCGGAGAGGCCCGGGGCGATCCGCGTCGGGGTGAGTTGCAACGCCCCGAAGGCCACGCCGTAGGCGCACGCCGACAACGCCGCCGTCACCAACGTCGTCCGGCGCAGGGCCGGGCTGAACAGCTCGCCGAAGCTCGGGCGCGTCAGCGTGCCGTTCCGGCGCCGCTCCCTCCAGCTTGGGGACTCGGGCACGAAAGGCAGCATGAGGGCGATGGGGATCGCCGGGATCAAGCCGGAGATGAGGGTGTAACGCCAATTGGCGTGGGCATTGAACGGCTCGGGGACGGGGATGGCCGGCAGGTCGGCCGCGTGGGCCAGCGTCCACGCGTTCACGCCGGTGACCATGATCCCGCCCACGGATGCAAACGCCTGCGTCCAGCCCAGGGCCTTTTCCCGCGCGCGCTTGTCGGGGAACAGCTCGGCGAGCCAGGTGATGGCGGCCACGAACTCCACGCAGACGCCCACGAAGGTGGCGCAGCGGAAGACGAGGAACCACGGCAACGACGTGCTGAAGGCGGCGAGGACGGGGGAGAAGGAGTAGAGGAAGATGCTGCCGGCGAGGACGGTCTTGCGGCCGAGGCGATCCGTGAGCCAACCGCCGAGGAGGCCGAAGACGCCGCCGCAGAGGGCGGTGATCCAGAGGAGGTTGCCGACCCATTGGGTGACGAGCGGATTGCTGGGCGGGACCTGGAGGATCTCGGCGATGGCGGGGCCTGCGACGAGGGGGAGCATGAGGAGCTCATAGGTGTCGAAGGCGAAGCCGATGGAGGCGATGAGGCAGACGAGCCAGAGGACATGGCGCGGAAGGGCGGCGGGGGATCCTGCGGGAACGTTCATACGCGTGCGTATCAAACGCCCCGCCCCCAGCCCAACGCAACCTCCCTTTTCCAGTTCCAACCGCCCCATCCCAAGGTCACGGGTGATCCCGAAAACGTCACGGGTCCCCCATCGCCGGGAGCGCGTCCCGCCGCTGGACGTGACCCAGCCAGAGCCGGGACGGCTCTGCCACCTTTTCGCCGAGCGAGGGCACCCGGCCTAGAAACTGGACCGGCCCATTCCGACCTCACCCGCGGGGTCAGGTCCCGGATGGAACCGCCTCCCGGCGTGCCGTTGTCCGATCCCGGCCCATCAGTCAGTTGCCCAGCGCCCGCGCCTTCGGCGGCCGGACATCCACCACGCCGCCCTCGGGGATGCCGGAGACGGTGATGCGCAGGGAATCCTGGCCGTTGGAGCCGTTGCCGGCCCTGGCCTCAAGGACGGGTCCGGCACGCGCCCCGAGCCGCCAACGGACTCGCGTGCCGATCAGGACGGCGGTGAGCGTCACGCCCGCCCGCCCGGACTGATTGCGCAGGAGGCGCGAAGGGCCCCCCAGCACGCCCATGGCGACATCCAGCCGGCCGTCGGAATCCAGGTCACCCAAGGCGATGGAGCGCCCTTGCTCGGGGATCCGAATCCCGGATTGGCGCGGGCCCACGGCATGGAACTGGCCGGAGCCGTCGCCGCGCAACAGGAGGCCGAGGCCGGCGTCTTGCCGGGTGGATTCGGCGTCGAGGTGGAAGTCGTTCTGGGCGAGGAGCAGGTCCGCGTGGCCGTCCCCGTCGATGTCGCCGGCCGCGATGGCGTGGGCGGAGGACCACTGGGCCTCGGCGGGCAAGATGCGGGCCTCGAAGTGGTCGCCGCGGTTCAGGAAGACATGGGAGGCCTCGGTCTGGACGACGGCCTCGCGCGTGTCGGCGGGCTTGCCGGCCAGGATGTCATCGAAGGAGGCGCGTCCGTAGGCGGCGTGGGAGGCGAAGCCGACGGGGACCCAAGGCAGGGCGGCGCCGACGGCCTTCCATTCCCGCCGAGGAAACCAGCGTTGCTCGGCGGGATCCCAGGCACCGAGCAACGGTTCGATGGCTCCCGAGCCGGCGAAGTCGGCCCAGGCAAGGCGCAGGCCGGGGCGCGTGGGGTCGATGGGTTCGGGACGGTAGTTGAGGCCTCGGTTGGCGACGGCGAGGTCGATGCGGCCGTCGGCGTCGAAGTCGGCGGCGGCGATGCCCAGCCACCAGCCCGAGAGGCCCTGGAGTCCTGGGAGCTTCCATGCGGTCAGCCGTCCACCCTCGTTCTTCCATGCCCGGACCTCGCCTGCCTCGGCGCATGTGACGAGGTCGGGGTCGCCGTCGTCGTCGAGGTCCGTGAAGAGGGCTCCTGTGACCAACCCGGCGTCGGGCAGTTCGATGGCGACGCCCCATGCGCGGTCCTTGCGCTGGAGCACCCGTGAGGGGGCGCTGCGCGGCCATTGGCCCGGGATTCCACGGTCGCCCACGAACACCTCGGGCTGGCCGTCCCCGTCGAGGTCGGCGGCGGCGATGGAGCCGGGGTTCATGCCGGTGGCGGCCTTGGCGATGTCGCCCCAGAAGGGGCCTCCGACCAAGCATGGGGTTGGTGGGGAGCCGGGGTCGCTTGCGGGAAATGCAGCGAGCCAACTCCCAGGGTGATGGGTGGCGAGAAGGGCGACCATGCCGCGGGGTTCGGGGTTAGTCGGGGCCGCCATGCCGATGAGCGGTTGCCATGTGGCGGGCGGTGCGGCGGGGCGGAGCCACAAGGCAGCCTGGCTACGTCCGCCGCCGACGAGCACCTCGTCCCGGCCATCGGCGTCGGCGTCGATCCAGCCCACGACGGGAGCCCTGTGGGAGATGCGCCATGGAAGGAGCCTTTGGCGTGCGAAGTCATCCGGGGGTGCGTCGTGGTGTTGGGCGATGGGGGCCCCGTGGTCGGCGAGGAGGGGCGGGGCAGGGGACGGGACGGGCGGACGGTGGCGGCCGGCGGTAGGTTGGGCGATCTCGTACAAGCGTCCGGGCAGGATGCCGGGCACGACTTGCCGCGAGCCGTCGCGCCAATCGACCTCGAGGGACATGGGGGATGATGCGTCGTTGGCGGCGAAGACGCGGAGCGGAGCGTCCGACGAGAGGTAACGGCCACCGGCCATCATTTCCTGGGATTGGTTGACGGGTCCGCCGAGGAGCCGGATGCGGGCGCCGACGCCGCGAGTGTTGGGGGCGAGGCCGCGTAGCTGGACGGCGACCCGCGGGCGGGATGCATCGTTGCGGAGGAGCGTCGCGACGCCGTTGAGGCGGTTGAGCACGACGTCGAGGTCGCCATCCGCGTCGAGGTCGGCGAGGGCCATGGCCGAGTGGACGCCCTCGACGTTGAATCGCCAGGGAGCGGACAGGTCGGCGAAGGTTCGATTGCGTTGGTTGCGGAAGGCAAGGAGGGGCGTGGCGAGCGGGGGGAACTTCTGCAGGTTGGCGAGGCGCGACGCGGCGTTGCGTGGGCCCCGCGAGGCCGCCACCTCGGCGAGGACGTCGGCGTGCTGGACGTCGTGGCCGTTGCCCGTGGCGACAAGCAGGTCCTCCCATCCGTCAAGGTCCACGTCGAGGAACAGGCCGCTCCATGACCACTCGGAGCACGCCACGCCCGCGAAGGACGCGATCTCGGCGAACGACCCGTCGTCGCGCGCGACATGGAGGGTGTTGTGCGTGACCTCGGGCCGGAAGAGGGGGTCGGACCGGGGGAACGAGACGATGCCATCGAGGGTGTTGGGTCGCTGCCATGCGCGGCGCGAGGCCCGGCGGCTGGTCATGTCCGCCACGAAGAGGTCGTCGCGTCCGTCGCGGTCGATGTCCGCGACATCGACGGACATCGAGGCGAGGGACTGGTGGCGGAGGGCGAGCCTGGGGGCGGCCCGGAAACGAGTCCCGCCGTCGTTGATCCAAAGGCGGTCGGGCCAGTAGGCGAAGTCGTTGCAGACGTAGAGGTCCGGCAAGCCGTCGCCGGTGACATCGCGGAACTGGACGGCGAGGCCCCAGTCGGTGGGGGGCTCGCGAAGGGGTTGGCCGTCCTCGTCGAGGAACGCCCCGGAGGTCCAGCTCACGGGGGCGAACTTGCCGCCGCCTTGGTTGAGGTAGAGGACGTCGCGCTCGCCGCGCTCGAGGATTTCAACGCCCCCGCCACGGGGCGCGACGGCGACGAAGCGACCCTCGGGGGTCACGGTGATGGTGCCGTCGGGTTGGCGGACCGCCTCGACGCGCAGCCCCGGCGGGTCGTCTCGGAACGTGTCGGTGCGGTAGTTGGCGACATAGAGGTCGAGGTCGCCGTCGCCGTCCATGTCTGCCAAGGCGAGCGAGGTGGCGCCCAGGCGCGGGGCGAGGCGGCCGTCCGTCTTCTCGGCGAAGCGTCCGGAGGCGTCGTTGAGGAACAGCCGCGTGCCCTTGCCGATGGCATTGACGAGGAGGTCGAGGTCGCCGTCGCCATCGACGTCGGCGAGGGCCGCGCCCGTGGAGTGCTGGCCGTTGCAGGCGACGCCGGCGCGCTCCGTGATGTCCTCGAACCGCCATCCGCCGAGGTTGCGATACAGGACGTTCGGGCCTTCGAGCTGGCAGAAGTAAAGGTCCGGGAGGCCGTCGCCGTCGATGTCGCCGAGGGCGACGCCCGAGCCGTTTTCGAGCACGCGATTGTCGGCGGCGGAAGCCTCCGCGAGGTGGTTGGTGAAGGTGACGCCGCTGTCCGCTGGCGGGACGAGGGTGAAGCCGACGGACCCGGCGGCCGGGGCCAGGGCGCGCCAGCGGCCGGAGTCGAAGGCGTGCCATGCGGGGGCGTCCCCGGCCAGGGGATGCCCGCCGTGAGCGGCGAGGACGAGCGCGGCAAGGATCAGCCGGAGTGGACCGGGCTTGCGTGGAGCCCGGCCTTCGGGCGCGCCGGGTCGCGGGTCACTTGCCGTGGGCGGCGCGGAGATGGTCCGCCAGGACATCGAGGCCGAAGTCGTTGTCGGGGTTGCGCCAGACGGCGTGGACATGGTTGGCGTCGTTCTGGGTGTTGTCGTATTCGAGGAGGAAGGTGGGTCCGACGAGCCGGTAGTAATGGCGTTGGCCCTTGGCGACGCTCCCGGCCCACGCGAAGCGGATGGAGGAAATGCCGGCCTTCTCGATCTTGGCCATCTCGGCGGCGGCGACGTCGTCGCGAAGGCGCCCGACGTATTCGCGGAGGAGATGGAGGGCCTTGCTGCGTGCCTCCTCCGGCATGTCGCCGAGCGTGATGCCGCGCGGGTCGCCGAGCTGCGCCTTGCGGGCGTTGCTGGTGAGGATGTCATCCGGGGCCTTGGGATCGATGATGGCCTTGGCCTGGAGGGCGGCCGGGAGGGCGGCCAGCAGTTCGCGCCCCAGGTCTTCCTCGGCGCCGAGCGCGCGGAGGCCCTGACGTGAGCCGACGCGGACCTCGGCGGGGTTGGTGCCCATGAAGTTGGGGGTGCCGGAGACGACCTTGCCCTCCGAGAGGGTGAGGTTGATGGAGAGATGGTGGCCCTCGAAGCGCCAGCCCCAGGCTCCGTGGGGGCCGGGCGAGCCGAAGATGGAGACGTGATAGATGCCGGGATCCCGGGGGAAGCGGCGCTTGGGTCCCTCCATGTCTTGCAGCACCTGCTCGAGGCTCATGATGGTGGTGGCCTTGAGGTGGCCGCGATGGCTGAGGGCCGTGCCCAGGAGGCCCTGGGCGAGGTGCTGTTGCGCGACGGACAACTCGCGGAGCTGGATGCCCTTGCGGTCCACGGGCACGAATTGCCAGTTCAGCCGCTCGTCGTTGGTCCACGCGAAGGCGGTCTTCGCACGCTGTTCGTCGGACAAGGCGGCGAGGAACCGGGTGGCGGCATCGGCCATGTCGGCCCCGGGGTCCGAGGCGAAAAGTCGCGTTGCCAAGAAACAGGCCATGAAGGCCCACCACGAGCGGGATTGCATCGGCCCAGTCTTCCGGTGGGGCCCGGTGCTTCAATCAAAAACTCGGCCAAAGCGAACCGGGACGTGAGGGGAAGATAAGGAGGACGGCGGCGTTGGATCTTCCGTGGGACCGCAGACACCGAGTACGAATGGGCCGGGGAACTTGCGGGAAAAGTGGCGGGAGTGGCGGGGCTCGAACCCGTAACCTCTGCCGTGACAGGGCAGCGCTCTAACCAGTTGAGCTACACCCCCGCAAGAGGCCCGTTGTTCTATCGGGTCGGCGGGCGAGTTCAAGGGTATTTTCAGAAAATCTCCCAGTCCCACCGCGCCGCGCCTCAGGGACTTTCGCTGCACCACCCATGCCTCGTAGCCGGTACGATTCGGTTGGCTCGGTCGTGCTTGCTGGAGCTTTGTCCTTCGCGTCTTGCGAGAGAAGATCCAGCAAGCACGACCGAGCCAACTGCATCGGCCCGGCTTAACGGCGTTTGAAGGCGATGCGCGTAATGGCGTCGTTGGTGGTGGCCTGGAACCAGCCGCCGTATTCGACGAGGTAAAGGGCACCGTCGGGGCCGAGGCGCATCGCGACGGGTCCGCCGGGAAGGGATTGGGCGAAGGCGACGCTGGGTCCGGGCTTGCCCGTCGAGGCATCGACCGGGGCGAAGCGGACGGACTTTCGGTTGTAGTCCGAGTAGAAAAGTCCGCCGTGCCATGACGCGGGGAAGCCTTCGCCTTGGGTGGGCGGGCGATAGATCAACCCGCCCGTGCAAGATCCGCCGGTGCCCCGCCGGTAGGAGAACCAGGGCGACGCAAACCCCGCGACGCGGTTGGTTCGGGTGAGGGTGTCCATGCCGTCGGCAAAGACGCGCGGCCAACCGTGGTTGGCGCCCGGTGCGAGACGCAGGACGCGTTCGTGGTCGTCTTGCTCGTCCCCTCCATTTTCGGCGAGGAGGACCCATCCGCTGGGAGGGTCGAAGTTGAGAGCCCATGGCTGCCGATGGCCGCGTGTGAAGACCTCTCCCCGCGCCCCGGGCACGCGCGCGAATGGGTTCGACGCAGGGATGGAGCCGTCGAGCCCGATGCGCAGGACCTTGCCGCGAAGGTCGCCGATGGACTGGGCGCGGTTGTTGGTGTCGGTGCAATAGGACTTCAGTTCCCAGATCTTGTTGTTGTCGCCGGTGGTCACGTAGAGGGCGCGCTCGACGGGATGGGCCAGGAGGCCGCCGCCGACGTGTTGCGCTCCCTCGTCGCCGCCGAACTCCAGGAGGACCTTGCCTTCGTCCGGGGCGAGGCGCGTCTCGGGGCCGGTGCCAACGACGTCCTGGGCGACGACGCGGCTGAGGTATTCGCCGGGGGGATGCTTGGGAGCGTGGAGGAAGAGGAAGACGCGCGGGGTGGACGGGAAATCGGGGTGGAAGGCAATGCCGTGGAGGCCGCGGTCGCCGGCGGTGTCGGTCTCGACCTTGCCGATGCGGTCCAGGCGTTGGGTGGCGGGCTCGAGCCGGAACAATTCACCCCCGCGCGCGGTGATCCATGCGGAGCCGTCGGGTGCGAAGGCCATGTCCATGGGCTCCTTGATGGCCGGGCCCACGAGGACGTCGCGGGTGAATCCATCGGGAAGCTTGACATCGGCCCTCCCCATGGGGGCGGCGGCGACGACGAAAAGGGTCAGGATCCAGGCAATGCGTGACATGCAACGAGC
>CAIRNV010000030.1 GCA_903880005.1 uncultured Verrucomicrobiota bacterium
CACGGCCGGGACCATGCGTGCCGCGCGGAACTGGTTGGGCCAATTCCAATCCTCCTGCTGCACCAATCCCTCCGCCCGGCCGTCGCGGACCCATGGCTCAAAGCTCGCCGAGGCCTCGGCGTGCAGGATCAGCATCAAGGGATCCCGCGGGTGCGACGGCAGTTGAACGTCGTGGAGTTCCACGCCCAGCTCCCGCAGCGCCGCGAGGGCGGATTCGTGACGGGATTCACCGCCTTTCTCACGCGCAAGGTCCGCCCGCAGCACGCCCACCTTGAAGCCGCGGATGCTGGCGACCTCATCCCATCGAAACCCTGCGTTGACCGCCGCAGGATCCTCGCCATCGGGGCCCTGGATGACCGACAGCACGAGCGCGGAATCCTCCGCCGTCCTGGCCAGCACGCCGAGCTTGTCGAGCGACGGACACAAGGCCATGGCGCCCGTGCGCGGCACCCGTCCGAACGTCGGTCGCAACCCGGTGATGCCGCAGACCGTCGCGGGCGAGACAATGGACCCGAGCGTCTCGGATCCGATGGCAAACGGGACCAACCCGGCCGCGACGGCGGCGGCGGACCCTGCGGAGGAACCGCTGGAGCCGGTGTCGGGAGCCCATGGGTTCCGGGTTTTCCCCCCATGCCAAACGTCCCCCATCGCCAGCTCCCCAAGGCTCAGCTTGGCCACCAGGATCGCCCCGGCGTCCTCCAGTCGTTGGATCACCGTCGCGGACGACGTCGCGATGGCGTTGGAGCGAACGGCCACGCCCCATGAGGTGGGCAGGGCGGCCACGTCGAGGAGGTCCTTCGCCCCGAAGGGAACCCCATGGAGGGGACCTTTCCATCGGCCGGCACGAAGCTCGGCGTCGGCCCGGCGGGCCGCCTCGATGGCTCGTTCATCACACCATGTGACGACGGCATGGAGGGTGCGGTCGATCTCGTGCAGGCGTTGGAGGCTGAGGCGCACCAGTTCCTCGGACGTGACCTGGCGCGAGCGCAGCAAGGCCGCGAGATCCGCGACGCCCATCCACGCGAGATCCTCGTCTCGCACCGGACGGCGCACGCCTCGCGAAGGGCTCCAACGCAGGCCATCCGGCATGGGCGGCACATGGGCGAAGGGCCGGAACACCAGGGATTGAGGAACGTCGGGCGACGTGGGCTTCGATCGTATGGCGTCGAGGGCATTGCGGGATTCGCGGGCCGCAGGGTCCAGTTGACGGGCTTGGTCGGGCGTGAATCCCAGGCCGAGCCATCGCAGCGCGGGCGCCGACTCGGGCATGCCGGTCTCGGCGGCGTGGGCGGCGAGTCGCAAGGCCAAGGCGGACACGACGACGGTGGCCCATGCGGACACACGAGGGATCGACGACCCAAAGTACATGCGGGGGTTGAACCAAACCCGCGGCACCAGGACAAGCCCGCGAGGTTGGCCGGGACGATTCCGACGGGTCCGTTGCTCGCGTTGAATGGTTCCGGCTTAGCCGGAACGATGCAGTTGGGAGGGCAGTGATTGCGAAGCAGATGCTTGTGCAAGCCGAGGAGTGAGGTAGGCGCGCGCCAGTGCCAGGCACGTAACGAGCGAACGACTGAGGATTTGCGGGAGCAGATCGAGCAAGCACGACCGATCCAATTGAATCGTCCCGGCTCAGGGAAGCCTCCGCCCCGGGGCGGCGTCATCGTCGCCGCACCCAGATCCACGCCTCGGCCTCGCCGCCGGGACCGGACAACACGATCCGATGCCTGCCCGGGATCAGGTGGGCCTCGGTCTCTCCCGCGACGGCCTGCAGCGGCAGCGTCGGGCTGCTCCAATTCGCCCCGGCGAAGCCCTTGAGCACGATGCGTTCGGTGCCGGGCGAGGCGTCGCCATCCAGGATGTAGGTGGCGCCGGCGACGGGCGACGTGATGACCGGAGGGGTCGCTTTGGGAACGCTGGGGGATGGGCGGGGAAGGGGGGCGTCGGGGCTGGAGAGCCATTCGCCATAGACGGGCCCGAGCCGGACGCGCCCGGCGTCGTCGCGGTCCTGCGCTGTTTCCTCGCTGGGAAAGGTGCCTGCCAAGAAGACCTCGTCCCGTCCCACGCCCGGGGAGCCGGGTCTCCGGCCCGTCCAAGGTTCCACGCGAGCCCTCTGGAGGCCGTGGGGTTCCGCGAACAACCCGGCGGGCCCGAATCGCCGGTCCAGTTCGCCAAGGATGTCGGCCAGGATGGGCGCGGCGCCGGTGACGCCGGACACGTCCTTCATGGGCGAGCCGTCGAAATTGCCGGCCCATACCCCCACCGTGAAGCGCGGGTTGAAGCCGAAGGCCCAATTGTCCCGGAACCCCGTGCTGGTGCCGGTCTTGCAGGCGGTGCGGCTGGGCAGCGCCAGGGGCGAGTGCAGCCCGAATTGCCCGGCGCGCGCGAGCGGGTCCGAGAGAATGTCGGCGACCAACCAGCAGGCGTCCGACCGGGCCACGACCTTGCCCTGCGATGCCGGTCCCGGCGTGGCGCGCCATGGCAACCAGCGGCCCATGCGGGCGATGGTGGCGTAGGCATTGGCCAGGTCGGCGAGCCGAACCTCGACGTCGCCCAGCACCAATCCCAGCCCATGGCGGCCGGCCTCGCCCGACACGGTTTCCAGGCCGAGGTCCATCAACGTTCCACGCAGGCGCGCGGGTCCGCCGATGCGTTGCAGCACGTGGACGGCGGGGATGTTGAGCGACCCGGCCAGCGCCTCGCGCAGGCTCACGGGGCCGCGGAAGCGCCCGTCGTAGTTGCGGGGCTCGAAGACGCCGGTGTCGGTCGCCACGCGCATCGGGACGTCCGGCACCACGTCGGCGGCGGTCGCCCCGTCCTCGAAGGCCCGGAGGTAGGCGAACGGCTTCAAGGCGGACCCGGGCGAACGCCGCGCCAGGACGCCGTCCACCTGGCCATTGCCCGCGCGCGACCAATCCGGCGAGCCCACCCACGCCCAGACGTCGCCGGAGTCGTTCGCGAGGACGATGACGGCGGCGTCCTCGACGTGGCGTCCGTGCAGGGCGGCGAGGCGGGATCGGACAATGTCCTCGCAGGCCTCCTGCAACCCGAGGTCCAGCGTCGTTTGGATCCGCTCGCCTGACGGAGGGCCCGCTTGGGCGCGGGCGACCTCGACGAAGTGAGGGGCGGCCCATCGCTTTCTTGCGGGGGCGAGCCGCAACGGCTCATGCATCGCCCTGCTGGCGTCCTCGGCATCGAGCCAACCCAGGGCCACGCATCGTCCGAGGATCCATGCCTGGCGGGCCCTCGCGCGATCGGGGTGCAGGCGCGGGTTCAATCGCGACGGGGCCTGCGGTAGCCCGGCGATCAAGGCTGCCTCCGCCCACGAGAGATCCCGTGGTGCCTTGCCGAAGTAATGCCGAGCCGCCGCCGCCAAGCCCTCGGCTTGGTTGCCGTAGTCGATGCAGGAGAGGTACGACCTCAGGATGCGTTGCTTGTCCCACTCCCTTTCGAGCCGCAGCGCGAGCGCGGCCTCGACGACCTTGGTGCGAAGGGTGCGCGGGCGCGGGTGGGCGAGCTTCACGCGTTGCTGGGTGATGGTGGAGGCACCGCTCACAACGCGGCCGTGTCGCGCCCATTGCCACGCCGCCCGCAACGTCGCGAGCGGATCCACCCCGGGGTGCCGGAAGAAGCGGGCATCCTCGGCCGCCAACGTGCATCGCACGACGCAATCGGGCACGTCTTCCTCCGACAGCGGCAGCCGCCATGGGCCGTCTGGGGCGGGCGTGGTTCGCAGCGTTTGCCCGTGGCGATCCGTCCAGTCGATGGAGGGGCGTGCCCGGGCCTCGTCCAGGATGCCATCTGGCAGCGGAAGCCAACCCACGGCCAGCCATCCCATGAGCGCCCACAGCGGCAAGGCCAGCCAGGCGCGTCGTCTTCGGAGCCAAGCCTTCATGGCCGGGGCGCTTCGGGAGCGAGGCACGACGCTACCGATTGGTGCTGACGAGGGCGGGGGCCTTTTGGACCGGAAGGGGGGGAGGTTGCAGGTTGAAGACCAACCGCCGCCACTGGTCGCGTTCGTCGGCGCTCATGGCTTGCCAGAGGGCGGCATGGCGCAGGAAGGCGTCGCGCTCGGGTGGGGCGAGCCGGGCCAGCCGATCGAGTCCGGCGATGCATCGCTCCCGCTCGGCGGGCGGCAGGTTGCTGAACCGCTCGAGGGAACGTTCCATGGCCTTGCGCTCCGTTGCGCCGAGGCCTTGCAGCGCGCGCAAGCGACCTTCGGTTTGGAGCGCGAAGAGCGCCTGGAACGCCGCCGACCGCTGCCGCCGCTCCACCTCGGGCAAGGCGCGCCACCGGGCGAACTGGGCCTCGACGTCCGCCTGCGCCCGCGGGCCGGCCTTCGCAAGGACCTCGGCCAACCGGCCGGTGTCGGCGGTGGGACGTTGGACGAAGTGATGGAACTGCCGCTCGCTCTCAAGCACTTGCCGGCGGGTGGGCTCGTCCAGTGCATCCCATGCCTTGAGCCGCTCCGCCAGCAAGGCCCGCTCCGGGGCCGGTGCCTGGGCCAGGCGTGCCGGGCGTTGGTCGGGGGGCACCGAAAGGAGCCCGGACAGGTAAAACCGGAACTGGGCGAGCCGGAGGTTCCACTCGGCGTCGGCACGGGCCTCGGGCGGGAGCGCCTCGAATTCCGCGAGGCGTCGCTCGATGACCTCCCGGGCCGCCGGGGATTTCCCTTCGAGAAGCTGCGTCCGGCGGGCGGGCGACGCCGCCAGGAGCTCGGAGAAGAATTCGATGGGCGGACGCGTCGGGGGCGGGAGCGGTGGCAGGGCCGGGATCGGTCCCTGTATCGGGCCGGACGGGGTGGGCTTGCGGGTTCCTCCGTGGGCCTTCGCGTTGGGATCTGGGACTTGGGCCAGCACCGTGACGGCGAGCCCCACGAACCATCCGGCGGCGATCGTCGCCGCGGCTCGGGACGGAGGTGTGCAGGACGGCATCATTGGGCCAGGGCTAGGATCAGCGCGTCATCCTCCGGACGAGGCTCGGCTCCCAGGCGCCGGACGGCGTCGAAGTCGGCCATCGTCGCGGCATCGACGCCCGGCAGGGAGGCCGCGTGGGCGATCGTGGCGCTCTCGGGGCCGAGACGAAGCTCAGGCGAGCCCGTGCGCAGCAGGGCCAGGGCGGCGAGCGACGCGCAGGCCGCGACGGCCCCGCCGGCCAGCACGCGTCGCCAGCCCATGCGGATCCATGCGGGAAGGCCGGGAAGGGCGGGTCGTGCGGCGGCCGATCCCTCCCGCGAGACCTCCGCGACCACGAGGGACGCGAAGTTGCTGGAGGCGGCGGGCGCGGGCCGATGCGCATCCAGGAGCCGGTTCAGGGCCAACTCGTCGGCCAATCGCCGCCGCTCGGCGGGGTTGAGGACGCCGTGTGATTGAAGCCGGCGGACCACGGAGGGGTCCGGGCGCGGACCGGAGACGTGGTCCAGCCAGTCCTCGTGCGATTCAGGATTCATGATGCAACGCGCCTTCGGCGACGCTCCATCCCTTCGATGCGACCCGTCGCCCATGTTTCATCACCCGCCCGCTGGAAAAGTTGCGGGCTCATGCAGCCGGGTCCCAATCCCCCGAGGCCAGGTAGGGCTTGAGCCGGCCCTTGAGGGTCTCTCGCGCCCGGTGGATCAAGGACTTCGTGGCCGGCACGGTGGTCCCGAGGACGTCGGCGATCTCCTCGTAGCTGAGTTCCCCTTCGCGGCAGAGCGCCAGGGCCGTGCGTTGCTTTTCCGGCAGGGCGGCGAGGGCCTCGTCGATCTTCGCCGTCAATTCCGCCCGTTGTGCCAGCTCGTCGGCGGCGGGCTGGCCAGGGTCTGGTATGGGGCGTCCCTCGTCGCCCTCGGCGTCGTCCGTGGCGGGACGGCCGCCCTCCAGGCTGTCGGCCGGGTGGCGTACCCGGCGCCGGACCTCGTTGAGGGTGAGGTTGCGGGCGATGGTGAACAGGAACGTGCTGAAGCGCGCCCGCCTCGTGTACCGCCCGGCTGTCTTCCAAAGCTGCACGAACACCGCCTGCGCCAGGTCCTCGGCCTCGTCCGGGTCCGGGAGGAGCCGGAACACGAAGCGCACCACGGGCGTCTTCCAACGCTCCACCAAGCCCTCGAATGCGGCGATGTCGCCCTCGCAAACCCGTTGCATGAGGGCGGCATCGTGATCCTCCTCTGGGATTTCTGGCCGCATGTCGCGTGGTCACGCTAGCGAGGGCCGCGCCGCGAATGAAGCCTGTCGATGCGTCCCGGCCGCCTTCTCGTGTTGTCCCTCTTCAACTCCAGCCACCGCCATTCGATGCCCCCGACACTTTCCGTGGCCTGCGGTCAACGCCCGGAGCACGGCGCATCCCCCACGATCCTCCACGGTCCCGGACCGTTTACCCTCCGCGAGGTGGCTCCCCAGGCGGCGCAGGGAACAGCCCCGGGTGCGGCCACGACGACACGTCGGGTGGGGCCTTGCGTTGCCCGGCCCATGCGGTCAGCTCCGGCCATGCCGCTGGATCGACCAGCGGCGCATTCATCCGATGGACGGCGGTGCCCACCATCCCGTCCATCGCGGCCTCGTCGGGGAACCGCCGGTAATAGTCGGTCTCCAGCCCGAGGCGTGCGGCCCATCGGGCGCCGGAGCCGGGCTCGTGCCCGACCCACGCATGCAACAGCATCGTGCGCGCGAGCTGCCGCAGGAACCATGCGTCCACGAGATCGAAGCGGCCCTCCTCGGCGTGCCGTTGCTGCATGCCCAGCGCCACCCATTTCTGGCCAAACGTAAACGTCGCCATCCCCAGCCCTTGGAGGCTTCGGAACGTGTCCGCCAAGGCCATCTCGGCCCCCGTGTGGAGGCCCCCGGCCGTGGCGAATACCGTGGCGGGCGTCCCCCATGCGGCGAGCCCGGCGGACAACTCAAAGAACCGGCGCACGTACCATGGCGACCCCTGCGCGTACGTGGGCGTCGCGACCGCCAGCACCGAGGCCCCCGCCAAGGCCGACGCGACGGCCTCGCGCGATGCCATCGCCGGGTAGGCCTCCACCACCTCGACCGCGCAGGGCACGGCATGGGCGTCCGCCGCCTCCCGGAGGAAACCCGCCATGCCCAACGCCGCCCTCAGGGTGTCGTGCCGTCCCGTGGCCGTGCCGGGCGAGAAATGCAGGATGCGAGCCGGCGCAAGCTTCACGGGCGACGGGTGGGCGTGGGTTGGAACCGCGGGTCCACCATTTCCTCGGCGGTGACCGTCCGCGGCAGGACCTTGGCGTCGTTGAAGACCTTGACCATGCGGCTCCACGTCTTGGGGCTCATCTGCCCGAACGAGCCCGGGCCGCCCTCAAGCTGCGCCAGCACGAGGATCTCGCGCAGCGAACGCCTTTGGTACTCGGGGTCCGCATCGGGTTGGTGCTTGCGCAGGACGAGTTGCACGGCTGCCTCGGGGTCGCGCGCGGCCTCGGCCCATCCGCGGCGGGAGGCCTCCAGGAAGGCACGGACCACGCCCGGGGCCTGGGCGAGCGTCCGTTCGCTCGCGAAGTAAACCTGGCTGTAGGCCACGTACCCGTGTTCATGACCGCGGATCACGTCGATCGCATGCCCCGCCGTCTCCAGGGCCACCACCTCGTCGATCAGGTAGCCCATCAGGGTGTCCACCTGTCCCGAGGTCAGCGGCTCCGTCGAATGCGCCACGTCGATGGTCCGCATCGAGGAGCGCGCCACCCCGGCCGATGCCAGCACCACGTTCAGCGCGAGGTCGGCGTCCGGGTGGACCCCGAGGGTGCGTCCCGCGAGGTCGGCGGGCTTCCGGATGCCCTTGTCCTTGGGTGACATGAGGCAGAAGGGGCTCCCTTGCAGCATGGTGCCCACGGCCTTGATGCGCGCCCCTCGGGCCCGTGCCCCCAGGAGGACGCCGGACTCGGAGCACCCCAGCCAGTTCGTCCCGGCCTCGACGGCCTCGACCACCTTCATCCCGGAATCCACGGGTCGCAGTCGGACGTCGAGGCCGGCGTCGCGGTAGTAGCCCTTTTCCAGGGCCACGATGAGGCCGGCGAACTGCACGTTGGGCCTCCAGTCGAGTTGCATCGTCACGGGGATGATCTCGGCGGGCCTTGCCACGAGGCCGGCGGCGAACGCGTGCGCGGCGGCCAGCCATGTCATGATGCGAATCGGGTTCATGGGGTTCATCGGGTTCAATGGGGGATGGGTTCCTGCATTCAATCGCGCGTCACCACGACATCGAGCGAGGCCTCCGGCGCCGCCGCGTGGAGGTCGCGGAGCCGTTGGACGTCGTCGAACACGTGGCCCGCCACGTGCCGCGCCGGGATGGAGCAACGCAGCACCGGGACGTCGAGGGGCCATGGCGTGAGGCGGAACGTGCGGGGCCCCAGGCGTTGGACGTCCACCGTGCCGAGGCCGCCGTCGCGCGTGGGCAGGGGATGGAGCAACGTCGCCGGCCCTTCAAAGTCCACGCAGGCGAGGAGCGAGAGGTTGTCGCAGGCCTGCAACAGGCGGAAATGGGCGTCCAACGTGCCCGGCGCGAGGTCGCGGGGCTGGAAGGTCCCGAGCGCCAAGCACGCGCCCCGGAGCTCGGCTTGTCGCCGCCGTTGCCCTTCGACGAAGGCGTCCAGCAAGGGCAGTTGGTCGGGGCGGATCGTCGAGCGATCCGCATGCTCCGTCAGCAGGTTGCACGTGTGCATCGAGATGAGGATCGCCGCGTAGGGGTTCTCGGCGGCCACCGCCTCCAGGGCTCGCCCACGCACCGCAAGGTACTCCGGGAGGTCGATCTCCTCGAAGGCCGTGTACCGGCCCACCAAATCGGCCCCGAAGGCCGAGGGCTTCCCCTGCCGTGTCAGGAAGGGCTGGGCGTCACGGCCCGCCCATCCGTCGTCGTGCCGGCGTATCCCCTCCAGCACGTCGGGGCGGGGCTCGGGGGCATGGAACAGGCGGTTGCCCCAATGGGCGGCAAACTCGCCCGCCAGCCGGGCATGGTCCGGGTGGCGAATCAGCCACCAACCTGTGGGGTCCATCGCGCGTAGCATGGGCAGGGCCTGGGGTTTGGGGTTCGGGCTTCCATCGTCGGGCGCCATCAATCTCCCTCCGCCTTGAGGGCGGACTCGTGCCAGTGGTGCAACAGGAGCCATTCGCATCCCACGACGGCAAAGAAGAAGGTCGATCCCAGCGCGGCGCATGCGAGCACCAGGGCGAAGAGGTAGTCCGTCTGGAGCTGGCTGTTCGCGTAGATGATGGAGTAGCCCAGGCCGCCTTGGCCCACGGTGTTCGAGGAGGCAAACCACTCGCCGGTGAACGCGCCGATGACGGAAAGGCCCGAAGAGATGCGCAGGCCGGTGAACAACGAGGGCAGCGCATGCGGCAGGCGAAGCCGCACCAGCACTTGCAGGCGCGACGCGTTCGACATCCGGAACAAGTCCAGGAGGTTGCGGTCCACCGACACCAAACCCTGCGTCGTGTTCGCGATGATGGGGAACAAGCAGATGATGGCCACGACGATGACCACCGAGCGGAGCCCGCTCCCGAACCACATGAGGATCAGGGGCGCGATGGCCACGACCGGGACCGTCTGCAGCAGGATGGTGTAGGGGACGAGGCAGCGACGGATGAGTGGCGACTGCGCGAGCACCACGGCCGCCATCACGCCCAAAAAGGCCGCCAGGAGGAACCCCGAGAGGGCGGCCGTCGCCGAGGTTCGCACGGCCAGGAGGAGGTTGGCGTGTCGCTCGATCCCCGCCGCCACGACGCGGCCCGGCCCGGGCAGGATGTATGGGGGGATGTCGAACATCACCGTGGCCCCATGCCAGCCGAGCACGACCAGCACCAAGACCCCCAGCGGCCAGCAGGATTGCACCACGATCCTCTTCATGCAGCCGTCCCTCCGTCCCCCGGGCCGTGCAACTCGCGCAACGCCCCGGACACCTCGCCCACCAGCGCCAGAAACGCCGGGTCGCTCCGCAGCGACGCCTTCCTCGGGAACGCGAACGGCACCTTGATCTCACGGTGAACCCGCCCCGGCTTCGCCCGCAGCACCACCACCCGCGTCGAGAGGAACACCGCCTCGGCGACCGAGTGCGTGACGAACAACGCCGTCCACCCGTGCTCGGCACGCAGCCGGAGCAACTCCTCGTTCAGGCGGTCCCGCGTCATCTCGTCGAGCGCCCCGAACGGCTCGTCCATCAACAACAGCCGGGGCCTCGTCGCCAAGGCCCGCGCGATCGACACCCGCATCCGCATGCCGCCCGACAATTCCCTCGGGTAATGCGTCGCCACGTCGCCCAGGCCCACCAGGCGCAGCAGTTCCTCCGCCTTGGCCCGGCGACGCCCGCGGTCCAGCGAACGCTCCAGCTCCAGCCCCAGCTCCACGTTGCGCAACACCGTCCGCCATGGAAGCAGCGTGGCCTCCTGGAAGATGAAGGACATCAACTCCCGGGCGTTCGCCGGGGTCATGCCCTCCACCTCGATGCACCCCGACGTCGGCGACACCAACCCCGCCACGAGCTTCAACAAAGTGGACTTCCCGCATCCGGACGGCCCGATCAGGCTGATGAAATCCCCGGCGCCCACGTCCATCGAGAGGTCCTCGAGGATGGCGGCCCCTCGCCCGTATTGCTTGTGCAGCCCGCGGAGGGTCATGAAGGGCCGCCCAGGGTCGCCGCCGCGCGACGTGATCGTGGTGGGGTTCATGGTGTGGGACATGTCCTCGGAGGGGAGGCCAGCAGCGGCAGCTCGATCCGGGATAGGTGCCCCGGCCCATGCAGGACCTGCTGCCGTGCCCGCAGCCAGTCCCGTGGGGTGGCCATGCGCGACGGAATCCCGGACCCCGGGTTCCGGTCAAACAGGGGGAATGCCGAGCTCGCGACCTCCACGCGGAGGCGGTCCCCGGGCGACAGGACGCAGGACGTCGCCTCAAGGTCCAGCGTCCATGCATGGGGCGCGTTCGCCTGATGCGGCGGATCCTTGAACAGCGCGGACGACCGGGCGCCTCCCATCGAGAAGGGGAAGGCCCGCCCGTCGGGAAGCACGCGTAGCAGCTTCACCACGAGGTCGCAGTGATCGAGGGACGATTGGAGGAAGACGACGGCCGCGGGCGTGCCGCACACGTGGATCCGGGTCTCCAGGGGGGGCGACGTGTAAACGAGGACGTTGTTGCCCTGTTCCAACCGCGCCTGGTTGAAGCATCCCTGCGCGGCCGTTGGGCCCCCCGGCGCGACCACCGGGACGTCCGGGTCATGGACGAACGTGTCCCTGGGCTCGTCCGACGTCGGAGGCTCCGGCGACAACCAGCCGTCGCCGCGAAGCCCGTTGGCGCGGCCGCCGCTGCGCAGGTGCCATCGAAGAGGCTCGCCCGAGCCCGCCCCCGGCCATGCGTCCAGCGCGTGCCATCGGTTTTCCCCCAAGGCGAACACCCGGGCGCGCGGCTCCTCCGCGAACGTCCCCGCATCCTTCAACCAATGGTCAAACCACCGCAGCAACAGCCCGTCCGTGTCCAGCAGCGCGCCCGGGCCAAGGTCGGCCTCGCCAATGTAAGGTCCCCACGGGATGTGAACCCATGGGCCCGCGACCAAGTACTGCGCTTCACGTGCACGCCCCGCGTGCAGGGCCATCTGCTCGAAGAGCTGGATGCCCCCGTGCAGGTAGAGGTCATACCACCCCACGAGATGGAGCGCCGGCACCTGGACGGCGTCCCATCGGGTGGAGATGTCCTGCCGCTCCCAGTACGGGCCGGGCTGGTCGTGGGCGACCCAGTCGGCGTAGTAGCCGGGCAACCCGGGGGCCGTGAGGTGCGGAATGCCCGCAAAGGGCGCGGCCTGGGCGTGCGTCGTGGGGCTCGTCCAGGCCGCGTCGAGGGCGCGCGCGGCTTCGGGAAGCCCAAGCCGATGGGCGTCGCCACGGAGCATCTGCGTGGCCCACCCCACGGTGGACGCGAGCCGAAGCAGCCCTCCTTGGTAGAACCATCCTCGGTACAGGTCCCCGGCCGTCATCCATGGGGCGATGCAACGCAGGGCAGGGTGCCCGCGCGCCGCCGCCAGGAGCTGGGTCACGCCTTGGTAGGAGAACCCGTACATCCCGATGCGCCCGTTGCACTCGGGCCGTCGCGCCAGCCAGTCCAGCGTCTCGTGCCCGTCCTGCTCCTCGGTCGCGAAGGGGTAGAACTCGCCCTCCGAGGCCCCGCGCCCGCGCACGTCCTGCACCACGACGACGTAGCCGTGACGCGCGAACCAGACGGGGTGGGCATAGACCACGGTCGTGGCGATGTCCTTGCCGTAGGGTTGGCGCACGAGGAGCGCCGGGGCCGGCCCGCCCCCCGGCGGGAGGTAGTGGTCGGACCGGAGCACCGTGCCGTCCGAGAGCCGCATCTCCACGTCGCGCACCATGCGGACGCCATCGCCGCAATCGACGACCTGTGGAGAGGGAGGCTGGCTCATGGCTGCGTGTGCTCGAAGGCCGCCATCTCGACGAGGGCCTGCGCGATGCACCCGGCCATCTCGTCCCGCCACCGTCGTCCATGCTCGGCCGTGGAGGGCGCCGGGTCGCCCATGACGCCGGTGGGCGACACGTCGCGCGTCAGCCACGCGTACGTGGCGTAGGCGAACTCGGGCATCAGCGTGCCCGGGTCCCCGACGCGCCGGATATAGCTCGCGGTGTAATGGTCCGTGGCGACGAGGTCGGGCGTGGCGTCGAGCAGCAGGGACGTCTCCACCTCGCCGGCGTGGAAGCCGTACTTTGCCTCCTGGGCGGAGAGCCCGGATGCCGGGCCGCCCCCGAACAGGCAGAAGGTTGTCAGGCCCAGCTCGGCGCGCAGGTCGCGCGCCATCACGTCCACGAGGGAATGGTTGCCGCCGTGCGAGTTGAAGAAGACGAGCTTTCGGAAGCCGCCCGCCTTGAGGCTGGCACCGAGGTCGCGCAGGACCGAGACGAACGTGTCGCGCGCGAGCGAGAAGGTGCCCGGGAAGCCGATGTGCTCGTTGCTCTTCCCGTAGCAGACCGGCGCCAGCGCGTACACGGGCAGGTCGGCGGGGAGCCTGCGCAGCGCGTGGCCCAGGAGGTAGTTGTTGAGGAGCGTGTCCGTCGCGAGGGGCAGGTGGTGCCCGTGCTGCTCAATGGCGGCGGTGGGAAGCACCACCAGCGCCCGGTCGCGCGGCAAGGCCTCCACCTGCTTCCACGTCATGTACGGCAGGAAACGTTCGTCGGGGATCCAGGTCCTCATGGTCCTTGCGGTTCAGGCGGCGTTGGCGTGCTCCGGGCGGGGTTGGTAGCCCAGCATCTTTCCCGGGTTGAGCAACCCGCGCGGGTCGTACTCGGCCTTGGCCACGAGCTTGGCGTCGTCCGGCCTCCAGCGCCCGCTCCCCTCCAGGTGGTTGATGTGCGGGTTGGCGATGCCCACGCCGATGGAGAGCGAGTGATCGATCATCTCCTGCAAGCGCGCCTCGGTGGTGAACCGCACGATGGGCAGGGCCCCGGGCACCACCACGCCGTCGGACCGCAGGAATTCCATGTGCATCAGGATCTCGTCGCCAAAGCGCTCCTTCAGCGAGCGTATCTGCTCGCGGACCCGCGAGGGCGTGAACCCCGACTGGAGGTAGGTGATGGAGGGGTCCGCCTTCTTG
The DNA here is from genome assembly GCA_903880005.1 of uncultured Verrucomicrobiota bacterium. Lineage (GTDB taxonomy): Bacteria > Verrucomicrobiota > Verrucomicrobiia > Limisphaerales > UBA9464 > UBA6176. The sequence continues at coordinate 13,574 of CAIRNV010000030.1, forward strand.
GCCCACAGGGTGGTGTGGTTCCACGTGTAATCCGAGAGCTGCGCCCCGCGGCGCGGCTCCTGGAAGGGCGCGCGGAACGCCACGGTGCCGCCGGCCTCCACCGTCGCCGCGCCCAGGGCGTCGAGTTGTTCCTGCGCGACCTCGAGGAAGGCCAGCGCCTCGCCTTGGGGCACCCATTTGACCAACGGCGTGAACCAGGCCGGGATCGGCCACTCGAACGCCGTGACGAGCCGCTTGCGCCATCCGTCGTCGTTCGCCACCCGCTCCGCGAAGTCAAGGCAGGCGTCGAAGCGCGGGAAGGACACGGCCACCTGGGCCCAGTCCACCTTGGGGGCCAGGGCGATCGTGGCCTCGACCATCACGCCCGTCGTGCCCCACGCGTGCAGCGCCCGCAGGACGTCGGGCCCTTCCAGCACCACCTCCCGCGGCTCCTCCTCCAGCGTCAGCAATCGAATCCGCCGCACGGTGCCGTTGTCACGCAGCACGCCGTGCGTGATCGACCCGATGCCGCCCGAGCCCCCCGCGAGGAACCCGCCCACGGAGGCCTTCTGGTACGTGCTCGGGTAGCAGCGCAGCTCCCAGCCCTCCTTGCGCGCCGTCGCCTCGACCGTCCCAAGGCGTGCCCCGGGCTCGCACACGGCCGTCCCGTCCGCCGTCACCGCCAGCACGCGGTCGAGCGCCCCCACGTCGAGCAGGATCCCGCCCCTCAACGGGATGCACTGCCCGTAGTTGCCCGTGCCCGCGCCGCGAACCGTCACCGGGACGCCATGCCGCGCCGCGAACCGGAGCACCGCCCGGACGTCGTCCACGTCCCGCGCCTGGACCGCCGCGTCGCCCCGCTTCTCGCGGAGTTGCCGCTCCAGGACGGGCGAGTACCAATAAAAATCCTTCGACAGCCGGTCCACCTCCGCGTCCGCCGCGACCACGCGGCCCGGGCGCAGGGACTTCTCCAGCAAGGGAAGCCACTCGGAGGGACGGTGCTGGGGCGTGTATGGCATGGGTTCGTTCGTTGGGGGCATGGTGGGGGGGTGTAAAAGGTCGTGCGCTTCAGGGCTTGCCAGGCTTCGGGTGCCTCCAGAGCCGCATCGCCGCGGTCATGCGCGGGTCCTCGAACAACGCGACGCAGGCCGCCCGCTCCACGGGGCCCACGACCTCGCATCGGAGGTCGCTCCGGCGAACCAACTGCCGCGCCGACGTGTAGATCTGGGAGCAGAAGCGCGCGGCGTCGGCGATCGTCGCGCCATAGACCACGCGATCCACCCCCGCCCACAACGCCGCCGCCATGCACATGGGGCAGGGCTCGCACGTCGTGTACAGCACGTAGCCCTTCAATGACGTCCCCTTCAGCCGCTTCGTCGCCGCCCGGATCGCGCGCACCTCCGCATGCGACGTGGGATCGTGCTCGGCCGCCACCGCGTTCAGTCGCCTCACGAGCCGCCGCCCGGTCGCCACGTGGACGACGTCCGCGCAGAAGGGCGACTGGCGGGGAGTCCCGAGATGCGTCGCGGTCGATGCAGCAAGGTCCTTCATGCGTTCGATGTCCTCCGTCGATGCGGCCTGTGGCCGAAGAGCGCCCATGTGAATCCGCGGAAGCAAGGGGCGTTCCAAGATCGCCACGACCCCGCGCGGCACGAGGATTGCACCGACTTGCCCATGGTCATCCCACGAGGCGTCTCGCTCGAAGAAGCAGTGTCGCAGATCGACCGCGCGGCCCGCGCCCTGGAGACGTCCCACGCCTTCATCCAGTACGATTCCGACGCGATGGAACGGGCCGCCGTCGCGATGCGGGACCGTCCCGGTGGACCGCTCTCGGGCATGGCCGTCTCGGTGAAGGACCTGATGGACGCCGAGGGTTGGCCGACCACCCATGGCGGCCGGCGACCTTGCGCGCCGCAGCCGCCGGCCAGGCGCGACGCCTCGTTCGTCTCCGCATGGCGCGACGCCGGCGCGTGGATCGTGGGGAAGACCCACCTCAACGAGCAGGCCTATGGATTGACGGGCGAGAACCCATGGTGGGGCGATTGCACCGTGCCGGGCCAACCGGGGCGCCTGACGGGCGGCTCAAGCAGCGGCGCGGCGGCCAGCGTGCTCGGGGGCGCCGCCGACGTCGGATTGGGCACCGACACCGGGGGATCGCTGCGCGTCCCGGCCTCGCTATGCGGCCTTGCCAGCCTTCGCGCACCGGGGTGGTTCCCCTCCCATGACGGCGTCCGCCCGCTGGCGCGAACCTTCGACACGCTGGGCTGGATCGGACGCGACGCCTGCGAGTTGGAGTCGGTCGCGGAGGCCTTGATGGGCCGGTGGTCGGTGCGGTTCGCGACACCCCGGGTCGTGGTGTTGGACGGCCCCTTGTTGGACGCATGCGACGAGGATGCTCGGCGAATTTGGCGCGGATTGGAGCCGGCCCTCGCGGCGGCTGGGGTGTCGTTCGAGCTCATCGACGTCGGGTGGCTTGAAGGTGCCGCGAAGGTTTTCCCGCCGCTCCAGGCCCGGGAGGCGTGGCGCTTTCATCGCGCGCAATGGGAGATGGACCCCGAGGCGTTTGGAGGCGCGGTGCGGCAGCGGTTGGAATGGGGCGCGAGCCTCGGTGACGCCGACGAGCGCGCGCTGCGGCGCGACGCCGCGGCCTTTCGCAGGCGAATGAACCGATGGCTGGGGTGCGGCGGCGTGCTGGCGCTGCCCGCGTGCGCCGTGACGCGACTGGAAACGGGGGCGGACCATGGGCCCGTGCGCTCGCGAATTCTTTCGCTGACAACCCCGGCCAGCGTGGCCCGTCTCCCGGTCGTGACCCAGCCGTGCCCGTGGGCGGATCCAGGGCGTCCCTTGGGCATCCAATGGGTCGGGCCCAGCGGGGGCGAGTGGATGTTGCTGCGCTGGGCCTCGTGGCTCGCCCGTGCATGGGCGGAGAAGCAATTGGGCCAGTCTGGCTACAACGAGCCAGCGGCGACGGAGGCGCCGGGCGCGACGCAGCCATGCGATCTTCGCGCATGGAATGCATGAACAGGAATCCGCTGGGGCGCGCGCGGCCAGCCAGCAAGGGGTTTCGACCCATGCACCGTCCCCGGGCACTCGATGGGGCCGCGTTGGCAGACGCGTTGCTTTCCTCCCCTCGTGCCGAAGCCGCGACGTCGTCGCGAGGGAGGACAAGGATGCAAACGAACACGAATCACATGAAGAACCCGAGGACCCGGAGGAACGACCGTCGGCTTGCTCTCAGGCTGGGCGGGGTGGCGACCGCGATGGCGGCGCAACAACTGGCGGCACAGGGCACCAACGCGGCCCCGGCCGCCGTGGTGACCAACACGATGGACCGGGTGGTCGTCGAGGGCCTGCCGCTGAACGAGACCGTGCTTCCCACGGCGCGGCCCGTGGAGTCCGTGATGGGCGACGATCGCTCGATCCTGGACACGCCGCGCTCGGTGAGCTTGGTGACCAAGGCGCAGATGGAGGCCCGCGCGATCAACCGCGCGACCGACTTCAACCAGTATTCCCCCGGGGTCTATACGCCCTCGCGATACGGCCTGGCGAACGTCCCCGTGATCCGCGGCGAGCTCAGCGAGATCTACCAGAACGGACAGCGCACGATCTATAGCCGCAACTCGCTCCTCGCCAGCTTCAACCAGGTCGAGGCCATGGACATCGTGAAGGGGCCCGGGTCGGCGGTGTATGGGCCGCAGGGCCAGGGGCCCGGTGGCTATGTGAACTTCGTCACCAAGTCCCCTTACTTCGACCAGTTCCGCGGCGACATGATCACGCGCTGGGGGACCTTCGTCCCCGGCGGCCAGAGCTACTTCAGCCCGGAGTGGGTCTTGGACGTGGGCGGGCCGATCAACGAGAAGGTGGCGTACCGCGTCAGCTACCTGGGCCGCGAGGCGGACGGCTACTACCAGAACGTGAAGGACAACACGCAGGACCTCTTCGCCGCGTTGTCCGTGAAGGCCACCGACCGGCTGACGCTCGACCTCAACGCCCAGGCCTACACGAGCCGCTTCAACGAGGTGGTGGGCATCAATCGCGTCACCCAGGAGCTCATCGACACGTGGACCTACATCGCGGGCCCCGTGCAGCCCAACAACCGCTTCGGCGACCCGCTCAATTCCATCGGGCCGTTCGGCATCAACGCCAACTTCGCCCTGCTCGACCCCGCCCAGGCGCGCCGGGTGAAGGTGTACCCGTGGCAGTCCATCAACGCGCCGTCCGACAGCGCGGCAGGCAAGCGGTTCTCGTCCCAGTTGACCGCCACCTACCTCGTCTCCGAGGACACCAAGGTCGTGAACCGGGCCTATGGCGAGACGCAGGAGAGCCGCAAGGTCTCCGGCTATGGCTACACCGAGTGGGTGCCGGAGAACTGGATGATCAACGACCGCATCGAGCTCCACCATGCGTTCACGCCGGAGGTCAAGGGCTACGAGACGCCCATCAAGACCATCTCGGGGGCGGACCTCCGCTACTCGAGCCTCCTCTCCTACCAGGACTTCTCGGTGGAGCCGTTCTTCCTCTACGACGTCACGCAGCCGCCCTCGACCTTCCGGCTGCCCTTCAACCCCGCCGTCACCAGCGCGGGCGGCGGCTTCAACGTGCCCGGCCAGCCCGGCTACGGCGCCAACCCGTTCCCCACCTCCGGCAACCAGGACAGCACGCTCCTCCAGTCGGCCCTGTTCACCCAGTGGGACGTCCAGTTGCACGAGAGGTTCAACATCATCGCCGGCGGCCGCGGCGACTACTTCGACGCCGAGGCGGCCAGCCCGCTGATGGTCGAGAGGGCCCGGGGCGCGTTCTATGACTCCAAGGCCGACGTCATCAACGGGTCGGTCTTCGTCAGCGGCGTGCTCAAGTGGACGCCCACGCAGAGCACATACGCGACCTACAACCTCGTCAACGCCGTCGCCGGCAGCGCCAACTTCGGCGGCGTGGATGGCACGGGCGGCAACGCGGGCCTCGAGAGGTCCTTGTCCTCGGAGAGCGAGCTGATCGAGGTCGGGCAGAAGGCGAGCCTGCTGGGCAACACCGTCTTCCTCAGCGGATCCATCTTCCAGCAGACCCGCGTCGCGCCGGTCCTGCTGGGCCCGCCGATCGGCATCCGCACCCGCGGCATCGAGCTGGAGGCCTTCTACCAGCCCGACCGCAACTTCAACGCGAGCGGCAACCTGACCCTTCAGGACGCGGTCCAGGACGACTTCACCTACCAGCAGACCTTCGACTACCGCGACGGCTACCCCACCAGCTTCCTCGTCGATGGCCAGCCGGGCACGGGCCAGGGGTCGCCCAACTACAACAACGCGTTCGGACGCCCCCAGCGCTCCGGGCGGTCGCGCGCCGCCTCGGTGCCCCAGGTCATGTTCAACGCCTACGTGACCTACCAGTTCGACAACGGCCTCGGCGCCAGCATCGGGCCCCAGCTCACCGGCGAGCAGTGGCAGAACCAGGAGGGCTCGCTCCGCATCCCGGTGCAATACACGCTCAATGCCTTCGTCTTCTACAGGCGGCCGCGATGGGAGGTGCAGATCAACTTCCTCAACATCACCGACGAGCGGAACTGGACGTCCATCGACCCCAGCTTCGCCGGCAACGATGTGATCTTCCCCGAGCAACCCTTCCGCGTGAGCGGGCAGGTTCGCTTCAAGTTCTAGGCCCTCCTGAACCGGCGTCGGCGCGGCCCGTGACTGCCGGGTGCGCCGACGCCCTTTCCATCCCCGATCCCACCGCATGACACGACGTGCCGTCCCATGGCTTCTCGCCCTAGTCCTGCTTTCATGGTCCGTGGGCTGTGGCCGGCGTGAGCCGCCAGCGGATGCAGGGGCAGCCCAGGGCCAGGGCAACGGCCCGGCGCCCACGTTGCACTTCACCCATGACTGGGTCCCCGAGCCCGAGCACGGCGGCTACTACGCGGCGGCGATCGGCGGGATATGGAAGGGCCTCGGCCTCGACGTCGAGGTGCTCGTGGGCGGCCCCAACTCGGAGATCGAGAAGCGCGTCGCCCTCGACCCCTTCGGCCTCGGCATCGTCCGCGGCGACGCCGTCTTCATCGCCGTCGAGCGCGGCCTGCCCGTCATCGCCGTCAACTCCTACTTCCAGCACGACCCGCAGGGGCTCCTGGTGCGAGCCGACTCCCCCGTCCAGTCCTTTGCCGACCTCGACGGGCGCGAGGTCGCCGGCCAGACCGGGGCCACGTGGCAGCTCTACCTCCAGCGGAGGTTCAACCTGTCCCGCATGCGCGTGCGGCCCGTCACGGGCAACGTGATGAACTTCGTGAAGGATCCCGACTGGATCATGCAGGCCTACCCGACCAGCGAGCCCTACTATGCCCTCAAGGAGGGCGTGGCATCGCGCTTCCTGCCCATCAGCGCGTCCGGCTTCGACCCCTACCGCGTCATCATCGCCAACAAGCGCCTCGTCGAGCGGCACCCGGAGCTGGTCGCCAAGTTCAGCCGCGGCGCCTACCTTGGCTGGCAGTCCTACTTCGCCAATCCCGTCCCCGTCCACGAGCACATCGGCCGCATTTCCCCGTCGATGGAGCCGGACGGCATGCGCTATAGCTACGTCAAGATGCGTGAATTGCGCTTGGTGGAGGGCGACGCCGCCCAAGGTGAGTCCATGGGTGCCGTGGACCTCGCCCGATGGGCGCGGCTGGGCGACGTGCTCAAGGAGCTGGGCGTCGTGAGCTCCGTCCCGCCCATCGGCTCCGTCGTCACCGATGCCTTTTCCCCGCGGGCCCTGGGCGTCGAGCCCGCCTTGGGCCCGTGGTACTGGACCAACGCCCCCGTTCAACGTCGTCAACCCTAGGGAATCATGCCGAAAGGAAAGAAGCCCCGTTCCACCACGGCGCCCCATGCGGCGGCCGCCCGCCCAGGCCCGGAGGCCACCCGCAGGCTGCTTGTCCGCAACATCGGCCACCTGGTCACGATGGACGCCTCGCGCCGGGTCCTTCGCAACGCGTGGGTCCTGGCCGAGGACGGATGGGTTCGCAAGGTGGGCGAGGGCAGGGTGCCTCGCGTCGAGGGGGCGGAGATCCTCGATGCCCGCGGCGGCATCGTGACGCCGGGGATGGTGAACACCCACCATCACATGTTCCAGAACCTCGCCCGCGCGTTCAGGCCCATCTCCAACCTGCCCTTGCTTCCATGGCTGGCAGGGCACATCCCGCTGTGGAGACGATTCACCCCGGACGACCTTTTCGTGGCCACCCAGGTCGCGTGCGTCGAGCTGATGCTGTCCGGATGCACGATGACGAGCGACCACCACTACCTCTTCCCGAGGGATGGCGCGGGCGACGTGCTGGACGCGGGCTTCCATGCGGCGGCGGACCTTGGCATTCGCTACGTGGGCTGCCGCGGGTCGGTCAACCAGCCCTCGGACATCATGCCCGAGTGGAGCACGCAGGACCTGGACGTGATCCTCGCGGACTGCGCCCGGTTGCATGGCCGCTTCCATGACGCGCGGCCCGGCTCGATGGCGCAGGTGGCCTTCGCGCCCTGCACCGTCTTCGGTTGCAGCGGCGAGCACTACGCGGAGTCGGCCCGCCTCGCACGGAGCCTGGGGGCGCGTCTGCACACCCATTGCGGCGAGACGATTCCGGAGAACCGCGACGCCGTGGAACGCCTTGGCACGCGGCCCCTGGCCTACATGGCGCGCCATGGATGGGAAGGGGACGACGTCTGGCTCGCCCACGGCATCCATTTCACCGACGCAGAGGTCCGGCGCCTGGGAAGGACGCGCACCGGGGTCGCGCATTGCCCGGTCTCCAACATGCGCCTGGGTTCCGGGGTCTGCCGCGTCAACGACCTTCGTGCGACGGGAGCGACGGTGAGCCTGGGCGTCGATGGCTCGGCGTCGAACGACAGCGGCCACCTCCTGAACGAGGCGCGTGCGGCCCTGTTGCTCACGAGGGTCCAGCACGGTGCCGGCGCGATGACGCCGGAGCAGGCCCTCGAGCTCGCCACGATCGGCGGCGCGAGGAACCTGGGAAGATCGGCGGACCTGGGCTCCATCGAGCCCGGCAAGTGCGCCGACCTCGCCGTCTTCCCCGCCGAGGACGTCTTCAGCAATGGAGCCCACGACCCCGTGCACGGGCTGGTCCTGTGCCATGCCCGCAACGTGGACGCGCTCGTCGTGCATGGCCGCGTGAGGGTGCGCGACGGGCGTGTCGTGGGGCTTGAGCTGCCCCCGTTGCTGGAGCGGCATCGGCGGGTCGCGAGGCGCTTCCATGACGGCGTGAAGAAGGGTTGAAACGAGGTCTGACATCATGACGCGACGAACGAACGAGTTTCGCACTCGCTGGCTTCCGTGGCTGCTGGGCGCCGCGTTGTGGGCCGTGGCCTTGTCGATGGCGGTTCATGCGGCCGAACCCGCCAAGGTCCGGCTCGCGACCGACTGGTATCCCCAGCCCGAGCACGGCGGCTTCTACCACGCCCTGGTGAAGGGCTATTACCGCGAGGCCGGCCTGGATGTGGAAATCCTCGCCGGCGGCCCCAACGCGTTCGCGACGCAGAAGGTCGCCACGCGCGCGGCGGAGTTCGGCATGGGCAGCACCGACGACGTCCTGATGGCGAACGAGCGGGGCATCCCGGTGATCGCCGTGGGGGCGACGATGCAGCACGACCCGCAGGGCATCATGGTGCATGAGGCGTCGCCCGTGCGCGGCTTCGCGGACCTGTCGGGCAAGACGGTCGCCGTGACGCCGGGCACGACGTGGTTCCCGTACCTGGTCAAGCGGTACCGGCTCGAAGGCGTGCAGGAGCGGGCGCACACCTTCTCGATCGGGGCCTTCCTCAAGGACCCGGGCTACATCCAGCAGTGCTTCCTCACGAGCGAGCCGTTCTTCGCCCGCGAGTCGGGCGCCCGCACGCGGGTGCTCCTCATCTCGGAGTCGGGCTACGACCCCTACCGCGTCTTCTTCGCGCGGCGCGACCTGGCCCGTGAACGCCCCGAGGTCGTCCGTGGCTTCGTGCGAGCCAGCGTGCGCGGTTGGCGCGAGTACATGGCGGACCCCACGACCGCCCACGCCGAGATCTCCCGTCGCAACCCCGAGCTGACGGCGGCCAAGATGACCTACAGCCACGAGGCGCTGCGGGACCTGCGCTTCGTCCTCGGGGATCCTGCCAAGGGCGAGGAGGCGGGGACGATGTCGGGCGAGCGATGGGAGCGTCAGTGGAAGGTGCTCAAGGACCTGGGCGTGATGAAGGGGCGGTCCACCCTTGCGGACGCATGGACCCCGGAGTTCTGCGGCGAGCCCGCGGCGAAGGGGCAAGGCAAGGGCAAGCCATGAACGAGATCATCGCCAAGGCGCTGTTGGTCGGGGCGGTCGCCCTGTACATGGGCATCGTCACGTTCAACAACATCACCGACTACGGATCCAACCTGGCCTTCGTGCAGCACGTGTTGTCGATGGACACGACCTTTCCCGGCAATCGTCTGATGTGGCGGGCCTTGCCGTCCGCGCCGGTTCACCACGCGTTCTACGCGGGCATCATGGCGTGGGAGGGGGCGACCGCTCTCGCGCTGGCGTGGGCCTCGGTGCGGTTGTGGCGCGCGAGGCTGGGGGATGCGGCGGCCCGGGCCCGAGCGAAGTCGTTCGCCGCATGCGCGCTGGTGGCCAACCTGCTCCTCTGGTTCCTGGCGTTCCTCACCGTCGGCGGCGAATGGTTCGCGATGTGGCAGTCCCAGGTGTGGAACGGCCAAACCGCCGCGTTCCGCATGTTCGCCTGCGTGGGAATCGTTCTCCTTTACGTCCGCATGCCCGAGGACGCCCCCGAAGCCGGGGTACCGCCACCGCGTTGAGGCTCGCATCGGATGGAGATCACACCCCGCCCGTCGGACCCCCACGCCGCGGGCCTCGCCCTGGCTTCGATTGGAAGGGCAGGGATGGCACGGCAGATTCTTCCCCTAGACGAGACGTGAGCGAGGTGTCCCCGACTGCGGGATGAGGAGGGACGAACGAAGGTCTTGCGAAGCAAGATCAAGCCAGCACGCCCCACCCAACTGACTTGTTCCGGTGTGGGGTCAACGCGCCGTCCGGTGGCCGGTGCGCGGGCCGATTTGCTCGAAGGGGATTCTTTGGAAGCCCATCCGCCAGGCGGGCGAGCCCGGGCGGGGCGGGAAGCCCCGGGACTCGGGACCGATGTTCACCCGCTCCAAGGTCACGTAGTTGTCGGCCAGGCGCAGAATGCTCGCGTCCGCCCGCCAGCCCACGTCCAGCCATCGACCGACGCAGACGTTGCGCGCGAGGATGTTGTTCTCGGGCGGGACGCCCTTGAAGGCGTCGCCAACGAGGGCAGGGCCGCCCGGGGGACCGAAGTAACGGTCGAGCGCGACCAACTCCGGGTAGCGCGCCCGGTACACCGACGACGGGACCGCCGCGAGTTGCCGGCGCATGGTGTCATCGACCATCGAGCGCCAGACCGGGGTGGGGTCCACGCCCCGTCCATCCATGCGCACGGCGGGGTCGCAATCGACGAACACGTTGTTCTCGACCCGGTGGTCCCGGCCGCCACCGATGAACATGGCCCAGTGGACGCGGGCGAAGACGTTGCCCACGACGGCGGTCCCGGACACGCAGTCGTCCATGTACACGCCCATGGAGCCCATGCCCACGCCGCCCGTGTCGTGGATGAAGTTGTGCTCGATGCGATTGCCTCGGAAGGAGTAGTCGCGCCCCGCGTAGATGGCGCCGACGTCGCCGGACTCGAGGGCGATGCGGGCGATCTCGTTGAAGGCGATGCGGTGGTCGTTGCCGTTGAAGAGGATGGCGCAGTGGGGGTGCTGGGTGATGCGGTTGTGGCGCGCGGTCATGCCGACGCCATTCATGAGGATGGCCGGGACGTAGCACTTGGACCACCGCCCTTGCCGCTCGAAGACGCAGTCCTCCACGACGTGCCCGGCGGGCGTGAGCGTCTGGCGGTCGCCCCCGGACATGGAGACGCCGCCGTCGCCGGTGTCGAGGATCGTGCAGGCGGCGACGCGGTGGCCCTGGCCGCCTTCGAGAAGGATCGCCTGGCCGCCGAGGTTCCTCAGCACGCAGCGCACCACGGCGTTGGAGGCGCCGCCGCGGACCTCGACGCCGGACCCGCGCCCGGCCTCGAGGACGAGGCCCTCCACCGTCACGTGGGCGCAGCCGTGGAGCCGAAGGAACGGGCCGCCCAGGTCCGACACCAGGGTCTCGGGCATGGGCTGCTGCGCGCGGGCCCCGGGCTCGGGCGGCCAGAAATACAGGAGGCCGGACGTGCGCTCGACGAACCATTCCCCGGGCGCGTCCAGTTCCTCGAGGATGTTCAGGAATTGGATGCGCTGCCCCTTCCGGAACCCATACAGGCCATGGGGCGCGGCGGTCTCGACGAGTCGTTGCCCGACGTCGAGACGCTGGATGCGTTCGTAGGAGTTGGCCCAGTCCCAGGCCCAGTAGCCGTGAACCCAGATGTCGTCGCGGTCGCGCCAGCGCGAGGGGCGGTCGCCCTCGTAGTGAAACCCGCCCGTGATGGCCCCCACCTTGCCGCCGTGGTCGTCGCCTTGGCCGGAGGCACCCGGGAAGCCGTCGATGCGACTCCATTGCCCCTCGTTGGGCCAACGTGCCAACGGCATGGGACGGCCCCCGTGGAAGACCTCGGCATGGGCATCCGTCAGCGGCCTTGAGAATCCTCGTGACCGGAGCCCGGCCGGGGACGCGATGCCCGCCGCGCGCAGGTCGGCCTGCACGACGTGGCCCCGCGCGGCCGGGTCGAGGCGATCGAGGACGCCGCGATCCGTGACCGGGACGAAGCGCGTGACACGGGACCCGCCCAGCAGGCGCGGCGCATCGTTTCGCCAGGCCCTCCATCGAACGGGGGCGGACGGCGTGCCCGAGTCCTCGGGCCCCAGCTCCAGGGTCTGGGAACGCGGGTGGTCGCCCCCATGAATCCACACGTTGACCTCGCCCGCCGGCCTCGACATTCGGGTGCGGCTGGCGCGGACGGCCTCGCGGGCGCGCTCCAGGGAGGCGAACGGTCTCCCGCGCGTCCCGGGATTCTGGTCGGACCCGCCGGGGGCCACGTGGAAGTCAGCGCGTGCGACGAGGGCGAGGGCCAAGGCCAGCGATGCGCGGAACGACGGTCGGTGCATGCCGCGAGGCTGGGGCAAGGCGTGCCGGGATGGGAAGCCCGTCGGCTTTGGCGGGACGATTCGGTTGGGTCGGTCGTGCTTGCTGGATCTGCTTCGCAATCCCTTCCCTCCCAACTGAATCGTCCCGGCTGAGATCTCTCGCCGCGGGTGAGGTTGGAAATGGGCCGGTTGGGGTTGTAGGCCGGGTGCCCTCACCCGGCGGAAGCGTGGCAGAGCCGTCTCGGCTCTGGCTGGGTCGCGTCCAGCGGCAGGATGCCGCTGCCACTCTACCGGCCTACTCGGCGGGCCGCCGAGGAAGGCGGACGCCGAAGTGATGCAGGACGTTTCGGAACAGCCTTTGGAGGCGGGCATCCGCGTGCAGCGCCCAGCCGGAGCCGATGCTGCCCGCGTGGAACACCCGCCCGCCCTGGGGGCGTTCCCAATAGATCATCTCGCCGCCCTGGTCGTTCCCGGGCCGGATGGGGCGGAAGTAGAAGTCGAAGGCCGAGCCCCCGAACTTCCAAGGGATGACGCCCCGCGCGAGGCACACGATGCCGGGTGGGTCGGACGGCACCGACGCGCCGGCTGGGTCGGGCTTTTCCTGGAGGGACTTGAGCGTGGAGAGGCGGACGTCGAACTCGTGGCCGTTGGCCAAGGGCAGCCCGCCCCCGGGCCCGTGCCCGAAGGCGTCGCCCGGGGCGAGGCCGGTTTCCTCGGGCTGATGAAAGAGGAAGTGCGCGGTCTCGGAGGCGATGTAGGGCCCGAAGTTGCGAGGCTCGCCTTGGTTGTTCCACCCCAGGGTTTCCATGCCGACGACCGTCCATCCGGGGTGCCCGCATTCGCGGAGCAATCCACCGCGCCGGCCGTCGTGGCTGTGCCAGCACTCGCCTCGTCGGGACGGCGGCAACTGGTCCCCGGGTGCGTCCACCTTGCGGCACTCCATCACCTCGCCGTCGGCGTCGAAGCTCACGCGCCAAAACAAGGAGTTGCCGGAAAGGACGGCGAGGTTGCCGCCGCCGCGCAGGTAATCCTCGAGGCCCCCGAGCGCGGGGACGGACCAGTACTCGGAGTGGCCGTTGAGGATCACCACGCGGTGGCGTCGCAGGAGTCCCGGGTCCCGGTGCAGGTCGAGGTCCGACGCGAGGTCGAAGTCGATGCCCTCGTCTTCGAGCCAGGCGTGCAGGAAGCGCTCGGCGCGGAGGAGATGGCTGTAGCGGGTGGGGCCGCCGTAGAGGGCGTAGGGGCTGGCGGCGGGCCATGGGACGCGCGAGCCCAGTTGATAGGTTCCTTGGCCGGCCGCGTGGCCCCGATAGAGGCAGTACGCGGGCGGATCACCCGGCGCGTTGGGCAGGCCGCCGGTGCCGATGACCGCGTGGAGCGTTTCGGGCCACGTCCCGAAGGGCGCGCCGTTGTAGGCCCGCCAGGTGTTGGTGGAGCACAGGACCAGGATCGGTGCCGCGGCCCGCCGGGCGGCGCGTCGCACGATGAACGTCACATGGTGCAAGGACTCGCGTCCCGCAGGTCCATGGCGGACCCGGGCCACGTACACGCCGGGACGGGCGTTCACGGGCGCCCGCCAGGCGAGGGTCAGCGGCCAACGACAGTCCGGGAGGTCGTCGGAGGCGAGCCGCAGGCCGTGGCCGCGATGCGGGTCCCGCGCCGGGTCGTAGTCGCCGAAGCGTTGGACCTCGGCGTCGAACGAAGGCCCACCGACCATCCAGGTTCCGCCGTTGATCAACCGCCCATGGCGACGGTGGGCCGAGGCGTCGCCGACGCGCTCGCCGCGTTCCTCGGCGAAGGCCCAGCAGGCGAGGACATCGCGGCCCGCCGGGCGAACCAGGCCGCGCGTCGCGTGGCGGGCCCGCACCTCGTCCCCGGACAGGGCGGTCGCGCGGAGGCTGGTCATGGCCAGGTCGCCGTCGAGCAGGCGCGTGGTCTCGCCGGCCTCGCCCATGGCGCCGAGGCGGATGGGATGCGTCCCCAGGGAGCATGGCCCGGCAAAGGGCCATTCCCCCGCGAGGGCGCCATCGACCCAGACGCGCTTGATGCGGCCGTCCCATGTGGCGACGACATGATGCCAGCGGCCCTTCTGGACCGCGCCCGGGGGCGTTCGATGCACGACGGCGTCATCCGGCCCGGAGCCATTGCCGAGGAAGAAGCCCACATAGCCGCCGGGGCCGATGCCGAGGGCGAAGCCATGGTCGCTGGTCTTGTCCTCCTGGGACACGACGCCTTGCAGACGTTCGGTGGACCATGGACGGACCCAGGCCTCGATGGACAAGGCGGGCGGGGCGGCCTTGAGGTTCCTGGGGACATGGACGTAGGAGCCCGGGTGGATGGGCCGGGGCGTGGCGGGCAGGGCCGGGAAGACATGCAGGCGTTCGTCGCCTGACGGGTCGTCCACGCGGGTGCCCAGGCGGCAGATTTCCACGACGCAGGGAACCGTGTTGCTGAGGTGAAGGCCCACGGTCTCGCCGGCCCGGATGCTGACGGCATCGGCGTAGCCGTGGACGCCTGGCACGGACAGCGCGACGTGGGGCGGGATGGGCGCGGGGAGGGACCGTGGTCGTGTGGGACGAGGGGGCGCGGCGACGGCGGCCCCGGCCGTCCCGGCCCCGGCGGCGGCGAGGGTGGCGAGCTTGACGAAGGCGCGGCGGGAGGTGCGAGGCATGGCGAGGTCCGAGGCTTGGCCAAGGCGACGCCTCGTGGCAAGGCGACCCTGCCGGGCCGGTCAGGATTGTAGTCCGGCTGCCCTCATCCGGCGCACGGAGGCGCGGCATCCCCGCCGCCGCGCCAGGGCACGTGGACGACGGGATCTGCAGGGGGTGAAGGGGTTACTTCGTCTCCTCGTACCAAGCCATCTGGATGTTCTCGAGGATGCGTTCGTTGGACGCGGCGGCGTCGTCCGTGAAGCCCTCCAGATCGAGCACCATCTTGTGGAGCTTCGGGAAGCTCAGGCGAAGCGGGTCTTGGCTCGGGTACTTGTCCATCAGCGCCCATGCGATCTCGTCCGCATCCTTCCACGTCAGTTTCATGGGCCACCTTTGCCGTCGCGTGGGCATGCCGTCAAACTGCGGCATCGCCAACCTTCGACGCCGACGGCAACGTCCTGCTTGCATGCGTGATGTCTTGGCTTGGAGGACGTGCATGGGCGCTTGGGCGTTGCTGGCCATGTGGACGCTGCGCGGGGCCGACGTGCTTGTTCCATGGTCCGGCCCATGGCAATGGGCGTGGCATGTGGAGGACCCCTTGGGAGGCTCGGCATGGCGTGAGCCCGGCTACGTGGCGGGTCCCGGGTGGCGAACGGGCATGGCGCCCTTCCGACGCTCGGAGGGATCCGGAACCCACTTGCCCACGGGGCCGGGGGCCTGGCTGGGGCGCTGTGAGTTCCTCGTGACGGATGGCCGGCTCCACGACCGGATCCAGTTGGGCGCCATGATGGCGGGCGCTGCGGTCGCTTGGGTGAACGGCGTGGAGGTGTTCCGCAATGGGTTGCCGGAAGGGGTGGAACCCTCCGTGGGGATGCGCTTTCCCGGAAGCTCGGCCACGAGGGTTCGTTCCACCCAATGGGACCGGTGGGATCTCCCGGGGTGGACCACCGGCACCAACGTGCTCGCCGTGATGGTCTTGCCGGAGGAGGCCAACGCCGAGGTGTATTGGAACGCCCGCCTCGAGGCGGACGTGGACACCACGCCGCCGGTCGTCGGCGAGGTGCGTCCGTCCGATGGGGCGACCGTTGCAACCCTGGATGCCGTTGAGGTGATCTTTGGCGAGCCCGTCCTAGGCGTGGACGCGGAGGATCTCTTGTTCAATGGGGCGCCCGCCGTCTCGGTCGTGCCGGTGGCCTCGGATCACTATGCCTTCGTCCCGCCCCCGCTCACCAACGGTCCCGTGGACATTCGCTGGCGGGGCGACGCCGCCATCACCGATCGATCGACCGCGGCCAACGCCTTTGCGGGCGGGCCATGGAGCGTCCGGGTCGAGCGTTCGACACCGTCGTCGCAGGTCGTCTTGTCCGAGGTGATGTCCGACAACGACGAGACGCTCCGGGACGAGGATGGGGACAGCCCGGACTGGGTGGAGTTGCACAACCCGACGACGCAAGGCGTGTCCTTGGAGGGATGGGGGTTGAGCGACGACCCGGGCATGCCGCTGAAGTGGCGGTTTCCGCCCGTGGTGCTGGGCGCCCGGTCGTTCCTCCTGGTCCATGCGTCGGGGAAGGATCGGACGAACGTCGCCGGGCGACTGCACGCGAACTTCAAGCTGGACGCGGGGGGCGAGTTCGTTGGGTTGGCGGACGCGGACGGTCGTTGGGTTTCGACCTTTTCCCCCAAGGTGCCGCCGCTTGGAAAGGATGCGAGCTACGGGCGCGTCACGGGAGTGCCCGACATTGCGGGTTACCTGGCCAAGGCGACGCCCGGGGCGGCCAATGCGTCGTCGGGCGCGGGCTACGCGCCGGGCGTCACCTTCTCGCGTCCATCCGGCACCTATTCGGGAACCGTCACCGTCGCCTTGGAATTGGCGCGTCCCGACCCGAACGCGGTGATCCGGTACACCACCAACAACACGGCGGTCACGTCCACCTCGGCCGTGGTTCGGGGCCCCCTGTCCTTCTCCACGGCGGTCCATGTCCGGGCGCGGGCGTTCTCGCCGGGGCTCTTGCCCGGCCCGGCCACCAACGCCACGTACACGCCCTTGCTGACGTCGATGACGCAGGTTCGTTCCGACCTGCCGTTGCTCTTGATCCACGACTACGGCAAGGGGCGTCCCTCCACGACCGGTGTTTTTGGGACGGTGCAGGTGTTCGAGCCGCTCGGGGGCTGGGCCACCTTCACCAATGCGCCGGCGGTCTCGGGGCCGGTGCTCCTCGCATCGCGGGGTTCGAGCACGGAGGGGCTGGCCAAGGTGAGCCTCAAGGTGGAGTTCCGAGACGACGCAGGCATGGACCTCGACGTGCCGTTGCTGGGGATGCCGCCCGACTCGGACTGGGTGCTCTACGCGCCCAACGTCTTTGACCCGATCATGACGCACAACCCGTTGATGCATGACCTCTACCGCGCCCTGGGTTGGTACTCGTCGCGGACCCGCTTCGTGGAGGTGTACCTGGTGACCTCGGGCACGGGCCCCGTTTCGACGACGACCTACAACGGCATCTATGTCCTTGAGGAGAAGATCAAGCGGGGCAAGCACCGCGTGGACATCGACAAGCTCGAGCCCGAGCACGTCCTGGAGCCACAGGTGACCGGGGGATACATCTTCAAGGTGGACCGGGCGGACCCGGGCGACTCCGGCTTTGGGGTGCGCGGGCAGACGCTGATGTACGTGGATCCGTCGGAACCCGAGATCGAGCAACCGGCGCGTGCGGCACAGCGGGCTTATGTGAATCGCTTCTTCGCCCAGTTCACCGGCGCGCTTTACGGGACGAGCTGGCGCGATCCCGTCCTGGGCTACGGCCAGTACTTCGACGTTCAGCAAGGCATCGACTTCCACCTGCTGAACACCGTCGCCTTCAACGTCGATGCCCTCGTGCTGAGCACGTACTTGTACAAGCCACGCGGGGGCAAGCTGACGTTCGGGCCCTTGTGGGACTTTGACCGAGCGCTGGGATCCACCGACGGGCGTGACAACAACCCCAAGGTGTGGGGCGCGAACTACTTCACGGCCTACTGGTGGGCCCGGTTGTTTGCGGACCCGGACTTCACGCAGCGGTGGATCGACCGATATCAGGAGCTTCGACTCGGGCTGCTGGCGACGACCAACCTGCACGCCCGCATGGATGCGATGACGGCATCCCTGCGCCTGGCGCAGCCGCGCGAGAGGGCCAGGTGGGGCACGACGTATCGCGGGGGCACCTACCAAGGGGAGGTGGTGTACTCGAAGAACTGGCTCTCCAACCGGGTCGCCTTCATGGACGCGCAGTTCGTCCCAAGGCCCGTGACCTCCACCAACCCCGCTCCCACGAGCCCCGGGCGGGCCTCGCTTTCCCTCCAACGCCCCGCCAACACCAACTGGGTCATCTACTACACCACCAACGGACTCGACCCCCGCGCCGTCGGGGGAGGGATTCGTCCCGAGGCCATGCTTTATCCTGCGGGGGGCGCTCCCGTCTTCGACGACAACGTTCGGGTTCGCTCGCGCATTTACTCGCTGGTGCTGCGCGCGGGCACGCCCAACAGCCGCTGGGGCGGCATGCGCGAGGACGTCCTCGTGGCGCGTCGTCCCGCGCTTCGCTTCTCCGAGATCCATTACCACCCGCAAGGCGATGGCGACGGCGAGTTCGTCGAGTTGCTCAACGCCGGGCCGACCCCCATCCCCATGTCGGGGTGGTCGCTCGCGGGGGGGATTCGCATGGGTTTTTCAACGACGAATGGCCCGGCCGTGTTGGAGCCCGGGGCGCGAATCGTCCTCGTGCGCGACGACGCCCCGGCCGCGTCCTGGCCATCCGGTGTGTCGATCGGAGGTCGATACGCCGGGAGCCTGTCCAACGGCGGCGAGGAAGTCGTGTTGCTGGGGCCCGTCGGCGAGGTCGTGGACCGAGCCACGTTCGACCCCGCCGCGGAGCCGCTGGCAGACGGCGGCGGATGGAGCTTGGTGGCACGGAGCGAGGCCAAGATGGATGCATCCAACTGGCGGTTGTCCGCCCGGCCCGGCGGTTCCCCGGGAAAGGCGGACGAGGCCTCCGAGCCCTCGCGCCCAGACGACGCGGATGGCGACGGCCTTCCGGACGTGTGGGAGGCGCGGTTCGGGCTCGTGATGGGACCTGGCTCGGACGGAGGCCTCGACGACCGCGACGGCGACGGGGTGTCGAACCTGGGCGAATGGCTGGCGGGAACGGACCCAACAAGGCCCGATTCACGCCTTCAACTGGACGCGGTCGCCTTGCCCGGGGGCCAGGTTCGGTTGCGCTGGCAGCGGGTGCCGGGCAAGGCCGTCGTCGTCCGCGTGCGCGACACCTGGGGGGGCGAGGAACGCATCCTGCACTCCATCCCCGGGCGCGGCACGGGCGGGACCGAGGAGTTGATGGATGCACCCGGCGAGAGTTCGAGATTCTATCGGCTCACGGCGTGGTGATAGGGTCCTGAGTACGGTGACGAACGGAGCCGAAACGAAGCGGTTGGGAGGCGGTGAAGCCGCCGCTGGTTCGTTCGCGATGGCCCAGGGAGGAGCGCAAGGATCATGAGCATGGCAAGGCAAGGATGGTTGGCATGGGGGCGTTGGATGGTCCTCGCATGGATGGTCACGGCGAGCCTCGCCCAGGCCACGAGGACCCTGGGCCAAGGGGCAAGCCTGCCTGCCGACGAAGCCCTCAGGCTGGGCCAGGAGTGGGAGGCCAAGCTCCAGCGTGGCGACTACGCCGCCGTGACCGGTCGCCTGGATTGGATTCGCGTCACGGGCCGCGCTCTTTCCGGCCTGCCTGGCACGCCGCAGGCCAAGGCGGCCTTCGTCCAGTCCCTCGCCACCAACGCGGCGGCCGCCCATGACCGTCGCCTGCGTTCCTTTTCCAGCTTCCGCCTCCTCGGCGTCGCCCGCACCAATGACGTCGGAGGCGTCGTGCTTCGCATGTTGCTTCCCGACGGCGGCGTGGACGTGATCCGTTACCGACTGGAGCGCGATCGTTCCGGCGCCACCGTCGGCGACCTCTTCGTCCTTTCGACCGGTGAATGGTTCTCCGAGTCGGCCCGCCGCGCGTACATCCTGGCCGAGGCCCGCAAGGGGACCGTGTGGTCGTCGGGGGTGAAGCCGGTTGAAACGGAGCTCATGCGCACGGTGGGCGTGCTGGATCGCGCGTTGGGATTGGCCCAGAAGGGCCTCGCCAAGGAGGTGCTCGACGTGTGCCAGGGCCTCCCGGCCGTCGTGCAGGCCGACCGTTCCGTCTTCCTCATGCGCCTCTCGGCCGCGCAGGTGGCGGATCCCGGGCAGTTCCAGGCGTTGTCCGGGGACTGGTCGCGCCTCCATGCCGGCGACCCCGGGCTCGACCTTCTGACCTTTGAAAGGCTGGCTCGCGACGGCAAGCACGCCCAATCCGCCGAGGCCCTGCGTCGGATCGAGGCGTTCGTGGGCGGAGACCCGCATCTACACGCCTTGGCAGGGGCCGAGCTCGCGCTCGGGGGCCGCCCGGACGATGGACGGCGCATGATCGAGGAGAGCCTCGCGGTCGAACCCAACCTGGCCACGGGCTACGACGCCGCCATCGGCATCGAACTCCATTTCAAGCGCCATGCCGAGGTCGCAAAGTGGCTCGACCGCGCCGCCGACCACCTTGCGACCGACCCCAAGGAAATCGTCCGCACCCAGCCCCAGTACGAGGCCTTCCGATCCTCCCCCGAGGGCATCCGATGGATGGATGCCGAGCCCGAGGCCAAGGTGGTGGGTGGCGTGGGAAAAAGGGGTGGAAAGCCCCCGCCAGCCATCCGCTCGGATCCCGATCTTCCGGAGCCGCCTCCCGGGTTCGGCAAGCCCGCCGCAGGCACCAACAAGGCCGTCAAGGGCACGAGGCCGCGCTAGGCCGGAACGATTCAGTTGGGAGGGAAGTGATGGCGAAGCAGATCGAGCAAGAACGACCGATCCAACTGAATCGTCACGGCTTAGTAATTCCACTGCACCTGCATGCCCACGCGGTCGGAATCCGCGGCGTCGGCATAGGGCGAGATGCTGGTGTTCGTTCGATGGAAGGTGTGGGTGTAGGCCACGCAAACCTCGATTTCCTTCCATGGCGACCATTCGATGCCCACGTCGAGTTCTTGCACGCGGGATGACGGGGCATTGCGGGCGAATTTTCGGCCGCCGTCGTACATCTGCCAGCGCACGAATGGGAACAACGTGGAGTGCCCGGCTTTCCCGAGGTAGTTGACCTGGACGTAGCCGCCGTGAAGGAACCGGGACTCGACGCGCGTGAAGTCGGATCCGAGCTCCGGGCCGCGGCCCACCGTCCATTCGGCCTGGACGCCCAGGGGCTTGGGATACCAAACGGCGGTGGCGGCCACCCGTTCATCCGCGATCCCGTCCGTCCGGGCCAAGGGTCGGACGCTGGTGCCGCCTGGGACGCTGATCGAGGTCGTGTCCACGACGAACCGCCCGGTGTAGGCCTGCAGGCCAGGCTCGAAGACTTGTCCTCCCGGAAGCTCGAAGGGGTAGCTCACGCGGGCGACCGCGTGGAGGTCGCCGTTGCGGTCGGTTCGGTTCAGTCCTTGCCCGGAGTACAGGCCCAACCCCACCACGCCGTAGTCGCCCGACCCCTTCAGCCCGCTCGCAATCAGCGCCTTGAAGCGCTCCCGCACCTCGGCGGGCGCCCAGTAAACGAAGGCGCCAATGTCCCGCTCGCCCTCCACCGATGAATTCATGGCGTCGGACCGTTCCAGGGCGGGGCGGTTTTGGCTGGATTGCATGTTGTCGAAGCCGAATGGGACCTTGGATTGGCCCAGCCTCACCCGGTATTCCTTGGCCTTGTCGAAGGCCACGTCCGCGTAAAGGTCCCGGAGTTGAACCGAGAACTGGCCGTCGGTGGGCGTCGCGTTGAACTCGGGCTGGACGTAAACGTAAACGTGGTCCGAGACATCGCCGCTCAGCACCATCCGGCCGCGTCGCACCATGAAGGAGTCGGTTCGGGAGACGGAACGGTCGTTCGGCACGTTCAGGCCCGGCCCCGTTTCGTCGAGGATGGCGTGGTACCGAAACTGGACGTAGCCCCGGATGCTCAGGCGGTCGCTCCACTTCGGCGTGGCCTTGGCTGGGTCCACCGCGCTCCCGTGGCCCGGCGTTGCCGCTTGAGGTGATGAGGAACCGTGACCCGCCTTGGGAGGCTCGCCCGCCGGAGCCGGGGTCATCCCGGGCTTCGTCGCGGCGTCGGCCGGCGCAGACGCCTGGGCGGCGGCGGGCGCCGTCACTGGCCCGGTTGGCGGCTCGGTCTTCTTTGGACCCCCTTGCTTGTCGGATTCCGCCGCCATGCGCAGGTCCTCATATTGCGCGGCCGTGATGGTGCCTTGGTCTCGCAAGACCTTCAGCAAGCGCAGCATGGCTTGTTCGTCGGCGAGGGCCTGCGGCGTCCATCCCAGCAAGGCGCCGAGCATCACGATGCGCCCCATGCGCAAGCCGGGGGGCATACATGGCTTTGAAGGGGAGCTTAAGTGTCCAAATGGCTTCATAAATGCGTCGATTGTGCGTCGTATTCAGTCCAAGCGAGAACCGGCCCCATCGAGGGGCCGGCTCCGGGCGTGCCATGGTTGCCTGGTGCGGGTCTTAAAGATGTGTCAGGCCAGCCACCGGACGGCACGGAAGAGTCCGTAGGCGGCCAAGGCCGTCATGGGCAGCGTGAGGAACCACGCCCAAAGGATGCGCTCCACGACGCTGAAGTTCAGGGCCGAGAAGCGCTTCGCGCAGCCCACGCCCATGATGCTCGTGGTGATGGCGTGGGTCGTGGAGACGGGCATGCCAAAGTGGGCGGCTGTCATGAGGACGGTGGCGGCGGTCGTCTCGGCGGCGAAGCCGTGGACGGGCTGCAGCTTCACCATCTTGTGGCCCATCGTCTTGATGATCTTCCATCCACCCGCCGCCGTCCCGGCCGCCATCGTGAGGGCACACGTGACCTTGATCCACGTCGCGATGCCTTCCTTGCCCGCTGCGTCCTTCATCATGGGATGACGGAGGAACTCGGCCCAGGACGGCAGGCCGTCCAGCACGCCTGACTGGGCCCCGGCAAGGGCGAGGGCGATGATGCCCATGGTCTTCTGCGCGTCATTGCTGCCATGGCTGAAGCCCATGTAGGCGGCGCTGGCGAGCTGGGCCTTCCCGAACGCCCTGCTGACCCACTTGGGCGTCCACGAACGAAGCAGCAAGTACAGCAGCGTCATCATGACCAGGCCCACGAGGAATCCCATCACGGGCGAGAGGAACATGGGGATGACCACCTTGTAGAGGATCCCGTCAAACTTGTACCACGGCACGCCTTCCTTGGGACGGCTGAACACGATGACCGCCAGGTTGTTTTGGGTCGCCGCGACGCCGGCGCCGATGAGACCGCCGATCAACGCGTGGCTGGAGCTGGACGGCAGGCCGAACCACCAGGTCAGGAGGTTCCACACCACGGCGCCGCCCAGCGCGCAGATCAACATCCAGGAAGCCCACTCCGACGGGATGAGCTTCGAGTCCAGGATTCCCGAGCTGATCGTCTTGGCGACGGCGGTGCCGTACAGGGCGCCCACGAGGTTGGTGACGGCGGCCATCAGGATCGCCAGGCGCGGGGTCAGGACCTTCGTCGAGACCACGGTGGCGATGGAGTTGGCGGTGTCATGGAAGCCATTGATGTACTCAAACACCAAGGCCACCACGATCACGGTGAGGATCAGCGTCATGACTCGTTGGGGAAGGCGTGCGTGGAGGCCTCAGGAATTCTTGAGGACGATGTGGAAGATGACGTTGCCGGCGTCGCGACAGCGGTCGATGACCTTCTCCAACAGGTCGTAGAGGTCCTTGAGCGCGATGACCGTGACGGCGTCCTTCTCGCCCGCGTACAGGTCGCGCAGCAGCTCCACCATGAGCTTGTCGGCCTCGCCCTCGAGATACTGAAGCCGGTCGTTCTGTTCCTTCACCTTCTCCAGGTCCGGCGAGGACCGCAGCGCGCGGACCATGATCAGGACGACCTCGGCCGCCTTGAGCAGCAGGTCGGCTTGCCGGGAGAAGTCCACCTTCCGGATGCGTTCCGGGCAGAGGAGGAGGCGTTCGCCGAACTTCTCGAGGGTCTTGGGGATCTTGTAGAGGGCGTTGCTGAGGGCCTCGATGTCCTCGCGTTCGAGCGGCGTGACGAAGGTGGTGGTGAGGCGCTCGCTGATCTCCTCGGTGATGCGCTTGTCCTTCCTGCGCAGCAACGCGAAGTCGTCCAGGCTGCCGGCGTCGGGCTTGGCGAGGAGCCGCACGAGCAGGTCCACGCTCTCCCGTGCCTCCTCGGCGCTCTTCTCCAGCAGCTCGAAAAAGACCTCCTCGCCCCCGATCAACTTCTTGAGTGAAAACATCGTGTCACGAGAACGCACCGACCACGTGACGCCAGTTTGTCTTAAATGTGACGAATGGGTTACGCCGCGACTGGGAGGTGGCGCCGGGTGCGCGATGCCCCGCATAGGCCCGGACGCCGGCGACTGATGCAAGCAGCGTCCCCTCCAGCGGCAGATGGCTTGGAGGCTTGCGGGGCGTTCCCATTGCCTTGGCCGAGCTGCATGCCCCCGGGTGCGACGTCTCGTCCAACGGCGGCTCGCGTCCCGAAAGGCCCGGCCGGTTGACACCGGCCGACGAGATGCCGCACCGTTGGTCCGTTACGGGTAGACGTCGCCGGGACACGGCATGGATCCGACGGCCTTGTCCCGAGGTCTCCCGAAACGCCCCAAGTCGCGGCCACTCCAAGGCTGCATCACGGGGCCAAGCGGGTCGGTAGCTCAGTGGTAGAGCAGCGGCCTTTTAAGCCGTTGGTCGTGGGTTCGAGACCCACCCGACCCACCATTTTTCCTCCTCGACACGGCGCGGTTCGTGTCGCGCCAAGCCGGGACGATTTCGTTGGGAGGCAAGTGATTGCAAAGCAGATCGAGCAAGCACGGCCGACCCAACTGCATCGTTTCGCCAAAGCCCTTCTCCCTCACCGCCCACGCCGTGTCGAGGCGCTCCTCGCTTCGCGAGCCCAACGGCGTCCGAGCTGTGTCCGGGCATGGTGAAACAAGTATTGCTGGGCCAAGCCGCCATGGGGCCCGAAGTGCGTCTCGCTGAAGTGCTCGAGTCGGCGGGCGCCGAGGTTTCGTGCGCGTGGAAAATAAAGGCGGGCCAAGGCGGTCCGGACCCAGACGTCCACGGGGAAGGCCTGGTCGAATCCGAAGCCAAACAGCAACGCGCAGTCGGCGACCTTGCGTCCGACGCCGCGGAGGGACATGAGGGTGGCCCGGGCCTCGGGGAGGGGCATTCTCCGGACTGCGTCCAAGTCGAGGCGGCCCTCGGCCACGGCCCGGGCGGCCGCCAGCAGGTTGGGGGAACGGAACCCGAGCTTGCAGGCGCGCAGGTGTTCCTCGCCCAGCGAGGCGAGGCGCTCGGGGGAGGGGAAGGTCCATGCCGCATGGGCGGGCGGCGTGGGGATGGGTTCGCCGTGGCGCTGGCGAAGCAGGCGGACGATTTCCTTGATCTGGACGACCTGCTTGGTGGCGGAGCAAAGGAAGCAGGCGAGCGCCTCCCAGGGATCTTGCCGAAGCAAGCGGAGGCCCGGGCACGAGGAGACGGCCGCGCGCAAGGGCGGGTCATCTGGGAAGGTGGCGATCATCGCGCCCAGGTCCTCGTGGATGCCCAGGTAACGTTCCAGGAATCCCCAGTCCTCGATCGGCACGGCGCCCCGGGCCTCGATGCGCGAGCCCTCGCGCCGGAGCGCGATCCAGCGGCCTTGGACGACGCCATGCCATGCGTCCCCGTGGGGTTCCCATCCAAAGGCCTGGCCCCCGTCGAGGGTCCCTTGCAGGTCATAGGCGTCCACGACCCACGACCTGCCGGGGGGAATACTGGGCGGTGTTGCGGGCATGCGAGGCGTCGGCCGCCGTCGTGGGCGGCCGGACGTCAACCCCAGCGCAATTGCTGGAGGCGGCGGGCGACTTCCTCGGCGTTGGCGCGGCTGTTGAACGCGCTCACGCGGAACCAGCCCTCGCCGTTGCTGCCGAAGCCGGACCCCGGCGTGATCACGACGTTGGCCTCGCCGAGGATCTTGTCGAAGGCCTGCCAGCTCGTGACGCCTTGGGGTGCGCCGACCCAGATGTAGGGGGCATTCACGCCGCCCAGGACCTTGAGGCCGGCGGACTTGGCGCCCTCCACGAGGACCCGTGCATTGCCCATGTAGTGATCCACGAGGGAGCGGACCTGAGCCTTGCCCTCGGGCGAGTACAAGGCCTCGGCGGCGCGTTGGACGATGTAGGAGACGCCGTTGAACTTCGTGGTCATGCGACGCAGCCACAGGGGGTGCAAGGGACGTGCGTCGCCCGAGCGGGTGCGCGCCTGGAGGGACTTGGGCACGACGGTGAAGGCGCAGCGGACCCCGGTGAAGCCGCCGTTCTTGGAGAAGGAGCGAAACTCGATGGCGCATTCGCGAGCGCCGGGGATCTCGTAGATCGAGTGCGGGATGCCGGGCTGGGTGATGTAGGCCTCGTAGGCGGCATCGAAGAGGATCACCGATCCATGGCGCCGTGCGTAGGCCACCCAAGCCTCGAGTTGGTCGCGTCGCGCGGCGGCCCCGGTGGGGTTGTTCGGGGAACACAGGTACACCACGTCCACCGGGATCTCCGGGGGCTCCGGGATGAAGCCGTTGGACTCGGTGCACGGCAGGTAATGGATTCCCGCGTAGGCGCCGGAGGCGTCCGCCTCGCCGGTGTGACCGGCCATGACATTGGTATCCACGTACACCGGATACACGGGGTCCGTGATCGCGATGCGGTTTTGGTTTCCCAGGATGTCCAGGATCGCGCCGCAGTCGCACTTGGAGCCGTCGCTCACGAACACCTCGTCGTCGGCCACGTCAAGCCCGTGGGCGCGGTAGTCGTTCTGGGCGATGGCGGCGCGGAGCCATTCGTATCCTTGCTCGGGGCCGTAGCCCTTGAAGGAGTCGCGCACGCCCATCTCGTCCACGGCCTTGTGCATCGCCGCGAGCACGGCGGCGGGGAGAGGCTCCGTCACGTCGCCAATGCCGCATCGAATGAGGCGTTTGGCCGCCTCGGGGTGGGCGTCGCAAAACGCCCTCACGCGACGGGCGATCTCGGGGAAGAGATACCCCGCCTTCAGCTTCAGATAATTCTCGTTCAGGTATGCCATGGCTCGAACAGGGGCGAAGCCTAGGGAATCCGGGGCGCGCGCCGCAACGCTGCATTGCCGCTCCCGAAGCGTGGCGGTGCATCCTGAAGTGGTTGGTGGCATCTGGGCGGGCAGCGGGGATCTGACCGGTCCCACGGCGCGGGACATGGGGTGGCGGCCGGGGACGGCCGCGCTCCCAGGGTTGAGCGCACACGACGTCCCCGGGACCACCCACAACTTCGGGATGCACGGGACGCGTCCATCATGGAAGTCGCGCTTGGAATCGGCCCCGAACTCGGCGACAAGCAACCGTCTGAGCGCAATGGCGGCGACCATTCCATATCCGGATCGAGTGCACCTGCAATTCGCGCGGGGCTGGCTCGAGCTGGGGTGCCTCGGCGAGGCGGAGAAGGAGCTGGGTTGCCTCGGGCCGGAGGCGGCTGGCTCGTCGGAGGGCATGGAGGTCCGGTTCCAGTTGCTGGTGAAGGAGCGTCGGTTCTCCGAGGCCTTGCCCGTGGCGTGGGATCAGCGGCGCCGGTTCCCGGGCGAGGTCCGGTGGCTCATGAACGTGGGCAACGTCCTCTTTTGGCTCGGGCGCGCGGACGAGGCGGTGGACGTGGTCCTGCCGGCCTTGGAGGACAACCCCGGCGAGGCGGTCCTGCTGTACAACCTCGCTTGCTACTACGTCAGCCTCGGCGACCTCCCGGCCGCCAAGCGACGTCTCCAGGACGCCATGCGGGCCGGCGATCGCCGCCGCGTCATGCGCCACGCGTTGGCCGACGACGACCTGCGCGCCCTCTGGCCCTGGATTCAGTCGCTGGACCCGGGTGCGGGCACCTCGGAGTAGGGAATGAGCCGGGATGCCCCGGGACGGCCGGCGCTGGGAGTGGGGCTTTGGGCCTTCGGGGTTGCGGCCGCGAGTTTCGGCTCGCGCGGGAGGAGGCGTCCGGATAGCTAGGGGCATGGCGTTTTCCCTTGGGTCGAACCTTGCGCTTGGGCTGTTGGCGGGTGCCTTGCTCGCGTGGACGTCGCGCGCCGCCGGGCCGGCCGCCGAGGCCGTGGCCAGGCTTCCCAAGGCGGCGGAGCGCACCGTGGATTTCGTTCGGGACGTGCAGCCCATCCTGGAGGCCAGTTGCATCAAGTGCCACGGGCGCGGCAAGGCCAATGGCGGATGGCGCATGGACGACCGCGAGGCGGCGTTGGCCCCGGCGGATGGCGGCGTGGTCATCGTCCCTGGCAAGAGCACGGAAAGCCGGCTGGTGCACCTCGTGGCGGGAACGGATCCCGACGACGTGATGCCGCAGAAGGGCACGCGGCTGACGCCCGAGCAGGTGGGGGTGCTTCGGGCATGGATTGACCAAGGGGTGGCGTGGCCCAAGGAGGCGCGGTTCGGGCGCATCCCGGCCAACAACCTGGTGCCCCGCCCGGTGGCCTTGCCCAAGGGCGGGAACGGCCACCCCCTCGACCAATGGCTGGCGGCTTATGCGGCACGGGAGAAGGTCAAGCTCGCCTCCCCCGTGGATGACCGCACGTTTGCGCGGCGCGTGTTTTACGACCTCGTGGGCGTGCCGCCGACGGAGGAGGAATGGGCGCGGTTCCAAAAGGATCCCGCAGCGAGCCGCCGCCGGCTGCTGGTCGAGCGCCTGCTTTCAGACCGGCAACGATACGCCCAGCACTGGCTGAGCTTCTGGAACGACCTGCTGCGAAACGACTACAAGGGCACGGGCTACATCGACGGCGGGCGCAAGCCCATCCACAAGTGGCTCTATGCGGCGCTGCGCGACAACAAGCCCTACGACCAGTTCGTGCGCGAGTTGGTCAATCCCCGGCCCGAGTCGGAGGGGTTCACCAAGGGCATCGTCTGGCGGGGCGTGGTGAACGCGTCCATGACGCCGCCGATGCAGGCCGCCCAGAACGTCGCCCAGGTCTTCATGGGCGTGAACCTCAAGTGCGCGTCGTGCCATGACTCGTTCATCGACGACTGGCAGTTGAGCGACTGCTACGGCTTGGCGGGCATCTACGCGGACGGGCCGTTGCCGATGGTCCAGTGCGACAAGCCCACGGGCAAGGTGGCGCCCTTGCGCTTCCTGTTTCCCGAGCTCGGCTCCGTCGAGGCCTCCGCGCCGCGCAGCAACCGACTGGAGCAGGTCGCCCGCATCATCACGCAGCCTTCCAACGGCCGCTTGTCGCGCACCGTCGTCAACCGCCTCTGGGCGCGCCTCATGGGCCGCGGGCTCGTCGAGCCGCTCGACGTCATGCAGAACCCGGCCTGGGACCCGGACACGCTCGACTGGCTCGCGGAGGATCTCGTGGCCCATGGCTGGGACTTGAAGCGCACCATCGGCTTGGTCGTCACCAGCCGCGCGTACGGGCTCCCATCCGTGGACGTCGTGCCCAAGGCGGGCGAGCGGTTCGTGTTTCGCGGGCCCCTGTTGCGCCGCCTGACGGCGGAGCAGTTCCGCGACACGCTGGGACTCGTGACGGGCGAGTGGTTTGACCGTCCCGAGGGCGACCTCGCGCCGTTGCTCGTGCAGGAGGCTCCGGCGCCCGTGAGCAAGGAGGGCGCGGCGGGCTTGCCGGACGCATTCTGGATCTGGGGCTCGGCCCATGGCGCCTCCGGCGTGCCTCCGGGCACGAATTGGCTGCGCCGCGTCGTCGTCCTCCCGGGAATTCCGTCCGAGGCCGTCGTCCATGTCCACGCGGACAATGCCGCCCGCGTGTTCCTCAATGGCAAGCGCGTCCGCGGCACGGACTCCGGCGACTGGGCCCAGCCCGGCGTGTACCCACTCGCGGACGGATGGAAGGCCGGCACCAACGTCATCGGGATCGAGGCCGTCAACGGCGGCGACGGCCCCAACCCCGCGGGCGTGCTGGCCTACGTCCGGATTCGGATGGGGTCGGGGCCGGGCAAGGGGACGGGCGGGGCGCCGGCGCAAGACGTCGCGACGGACGGTCGTTGGGAGGCGCGCATCGATGGCGCCGGCGGATGGGAAGGGGAGGGTTGGGGCGCGGCGTCCGTGCTGGGGCCCGAGGGCATGGGCCCGTGGTCGTTGCCGGG
The DNA here is from genome assembly GCA_903880005.1 of uncultured Verrucomicrobiota bacterium. Classification (GTDB taxonomy): domain Bacteria; phylum Verrucomicrobiota; class Verrucomicrobiia; order Limisphaerales; family UBA9464; genus UBA6176. The sequence goes on from CAIRNV010000030.1 coordinate 43,497, forward strand.
GGGCATCGCGCGTCGCGTGCAAGGCACGCCCGTGATCGGGCAAGCCCGGGCGGCGTTGGTTTCGGCCGACCCCCTCTTGATGGCCCTGGGCCGTCCCAATCGCGAGCAGGTGACGACGGTTCGGGCGACGCAGGCGACGACGTTGCAGGCGCTGGAGTTGACCAACGGGGACACGCTGGCGCGCTTGCTCAGGAAGGGCGCCGAGCGCCTCGTCGGCAACGGCACCCAAGGCCGGGCGCTGGCCGAGCGCGTGTTTGGACGCGCGTTGGTCCGTCCTCCCACCGCCAAGGAACGGGCCCTTTCGGAGGAATTGCTGGGCAAGAACCCCACGCCCGAGGCCGTCGAGGATTACCTCTGGAGCGTGGCCATGTTGCCGGAGTTCCAGTTCATCCGTTGAGAGGCCGCAGGAAATGGGGTTGGGCAAACGACCAAACGAGGGAAGAGATGAGGAAGGACAGCGAATGAAGACGAGCAAGGATTACACGAGGCGGGAGTTCGTCCGGGGCCTGGGGGCGGCGACGCTCGGGGCGATGGCGGCGGGGCATTCGAGACCGGTCCACGGGGCCGAGCCGTTCCGCAGGCTGTCGGCGACGGCGGACTCGGTGATCGTGCTGTGGATGGGCGGCGGGATGGCCGCGACGGAGACGTTCGACCCCAAGCACTACGCGCCCTTTGAGAAGGGGATGGATCCCCGCCGGGTCCTGTCCACGTTTCCATCGGTGCCCACGTCGGTGGACGGCGTCCGGTTCAGCGAGGGATTGGAGCGCCTGGGCAAGGTGATGGACCGGGGCACGTTGATCCGCAGCTACACGGCGGGCGACCTCGGCTTCATCCTGCATTCGCGGCACCAGTACCAGTGGCACACGGGATACGCGCCGCCGCAGACGGTCGCGTGCCCGCACCTCGGCGCCGTCATTTCGCGGACGCTGGGGCCGCGCGACCCGGCGATGCCCTCGTTCATCAACATTGGCCAGCGCTTCGATGGGGGCGAGGGCGAGGAGTTGAAGGCGTTCACGACCGCCGGGTTCCTCGGGAGCGAGTACGGCCCCTTCAACGTTCCGTTCCCGGACGCCGCCAAGGACGTGGTGGCGCCGGCGAAGGGCATGGCGCCCGGGCGCTTTGCGAGCCGCGACGCCTTCTATCGCCGCCTGCTGGAGGCGTCGCCGGTCGGCCAGCTCGGCAGCTCCGCGCAGAGGGAGTCCCTGGTGCGCTCGATGGACAACGCCCACCGGCTCCTGGCGTCGCCCGCGGCCAAGGCCTTCGACCTCACGCTCGAAAAGCCCGAGACCGTCGCCAAGTACGCCCCGGGCGGATGGGACTTCTCGCGTCGGTTGACGGGCGACTTCTCGCGCGAGGGGAGCTACGAGAAGGCCAACGTGCAGCGGTTCGGGTTGGGCTGCCTCCTGGCGCGTCGGCTCGTCGAGGCCGGCGCGCGCTACGTCGAGGTAACCACCGAGTACATCCCCTTCCTCAACTGGGACACCCACGAGCATGGGCACGAGAAGCTCGTCCAGATGAAGCGGGCCATCGACGGCGCCGTGGCCCAGCTCGTCCTCGACCTCGAGGAGCGCGGGCTCCTGGATCGCACCCTCATCGTGCTCGCGTCCGAGTTCAGCCGCGACATGATGCAGGAGGGCAAGCCCGACAAGCCCATCCAGGACCAGGTCCCGGTGCCGGAGCGCATCGAGTCCACCACGCACTACGGCATGCACCGGCACTTCACGGACGCCGGCTGCGTGCTGTTGTTCGGCGGCGGCATGAAGCGCGGCCATGTGCACGGGGTCACCGCCGACGAGCGCCCCTGCAAGACCCTCAAGGACCGGGTGGTCATCGAGGACCTTCACGCCTCCATCTACCGCGCGCTCGGCATCCCGCCCAACCTCTCCTACGAGATCGAGCAACGGCCCTTCTACGTGACGCGCGACGGGCTCGGAAAGCCCATCGACGCCCTCTTTGCCAAGTCCTTGGGCGGGTAGCCGCATCCGGCGCACGGGGATGCGAAGGGCACGCGGTCGCCATCGGGCTTCCAAGCGATCCCTTGCGGCCGGGGGCGTTCGGCAGCACGGTGCCCCCGACGATGCGTGAATTATTCCGTGGCCCGGCCGCGTTGGCGGCGGCGTTGTTCCTCCAGTCATCGGCCCGTTCCGACGAGGGCATGTGGCTCTATACCAATCCGCCCCGCGAGCAACTGCGGTCCCGGCATGGCTTCGAGCTGACACAGGATTGGCTCGACCACCTCATGCGCGCCTCGGTCCGGTTCAACTCGGGCGGGTCCGGCTCGTTCGTCTCGGAGGACGGGCTGGTGATCTCCAATCACCACGTGGGCGCCGACGCGTTGCAAAAGCTCTCGTCGGAGAAGAGCAACTACCTGCGTGACGGCTTTCATGCGCGGACGACGGCGGACGAGATCCGTTGCGTGGACCTTGAGTTGAACGTGCTCCAGTCCATCGAGGACGTCACCGCGCGGGTGAACGCGGCGGTGAAGGCCGACGCGTCGCCGGAGGAGGCCTTCAAGGCACGTCGGGCGGCGATGGCCGAGATCGAGAAGGAATCGCTCTCCAAGACCGGGCTGCGCAGCGACGTGGTCACGCTGTACCAGGGCGGGGCGTATCACCTATATCGCTTCAAGAAGTACACGGACGTGCGGCTCGTGTTCGCGCCGGAGCAGCAGGTGGCCTTCTTCGGGGGCGACCCCGACAACTTCGAGTACCCCCGTTACGACCTCGATGTGTGCTTCTTCCGCGTGTACGAGGACGGCCGGCCGGCGCGCGTCCCGCATTGGCTGAAGTGGTCGGCCAACGGGGCTGCGCCGGGCGAGCTGACCTTTGTGTCGGGCCATCCAGGCCGCACGAGCCGCCTCCTCACGGTCGCCGAGCTGGAGTACCTCCGCGACGAGCAGTTCCCTTACACGCTGGAACTGCTGAAGCGACGCGAGGTGTTGCTGACGGCGTGGAGCGCCCGCAGCGCGGAGAACACGCGGCGTGCGAAGGACGACTTGTTTGGCGTGCAGAACTCGCGGAAGGCGCGCGATGGCGGGCACGCCGGCCTGTATGACCCGGCCGTGATGGGCGCGAAGATCGCGGCGGAAAAGGCCTTGAAGGAAAAGCTGGCGGGCCGGCCCGAGTTCGCCGACGCACGGGCGGCCTTCGACACGATCGCGCGGGTGCAGGGCGAGGTGCGTCCGTTTGCCATGCGCCATCGCCTCCTGGAGGGCGCCCAAGGTTTGTCCTGCGACTCGTTCTCCATCGCCCGGCGCCTCCTGCGCGCGGCGGACGAGCTGCCCAAGCCGAATGGCGAGCGATTGCGCGAGTTCTCGGATGCCGGGCGCGAGTCGTTCGAGATGTCGTTGTTCTCGGAGCAACCCATCCATGAGGACCTGGAGACCCTTCTCCTGGCCGACTCGCTGACGTTCCTCGCCGAGAAGCTGGGCCATGGGGACGCCACGGTGCAGGCGGTGCTCGCGGGCAAGTCGCCCCGGGCGCGCGCCTCCGAGCTCGTCCGTGGCACCCAGGTGCGCGACGTGGCCTTTCGTCGGCGCCTCTACAAGGAGGGCGCGGCGGCCGTGACGGCGTCCAAGGATCCCATGATCGAGGTCGCGCGCGTCGTGGATGCGGAGGCGCGGGGGCTCCGGCGGAGGCTGGAGGCGCTCGACGAGACGGAGCGCCAGGCCTACGGGGCCATCGCGAAGGCCCGGTTCGCCCTGGAGGGATCTTCCTCCTACCCGGACGCCACCTTCACCCTCCGCCTCTCCTATGGCTTGGTGAAGGGCTACGAGGAGGACGGCCGCACGGTGCCGGCGCAGACGACGTTGTCGGGCATGTTCGACCGTGCCGCAGGCATGGAGTACCGGCCGCCCTTCGACCTGCCCAAGCGCTGGATGGAGCGCCGCCGTGCCATCAAGGGCACGGTGCCGTTCAACTTCGTGGGCACGCACGACATCATCGGAGGCAACTCCGGGAGCCCGGTCGTGAACCGGGCGGGCGAGTTCGTGGGCATCATCTTCGACGGCAACATCCACTCGCTCGTGCTGGACTTTGCGTTCGAGGAACAGAAGGCGCGTTCGTTGTCCGTCCACAGCGCCGGCATCCTCGAGGCCCTGCGATCCGTCTATCGGGCGGACGTCCTGGTGCGCGAGCTCGTGCAAGGACGCCGCAAGGGTTGAACCCATCGAGGACACCCATGGACACACGCTTGCTGACCCTCGGGCATTCACCGGACCCGGACGACGCGTTCATGTTCTACGGGCTCGCCCGTGACTTGATCCCCACGCCGGGCCTGCGCTTCGAGCACATCCTCCAGGACATCCAGACCCTCAACGAGAGGGCGGTGCGCGGCGAACTGGACATCTCGGCCATCTCCATCCACGCCTACGCCCACGTCTCGCTGGACTACGCCTTGCTCCCGAGCGGGGCCAGCATGGGCGACGGCTACGGCCCGATGCTGGTGGCGCGTCGCGCCATGGCAAAGGACGAGGTGGCGCGGGCGCGCATCGCCGTGCCGGGGCGCATGACCAGCGCCTTCCTGGCGCTGCAACTCTGGCTGGGGCGGCGCGCGGAGGAGATCGACCACGTGGTGGTTCCCTTCGATGAAATCTTCCGGGCGGTGCGCGACGGCGTGGCCGACGTGGGCCTCATCATCCACGAGGGACAATTGACGTTTCGCAACGAGGGGCTGGAGCTGTGCGCCGATCTTGGCGTCTGGTGGGGTTCTGAAAACGACGGGTTACCCCTGCCGCTCGGTGGCAATGTCATCCACAAGCGCCATGCCCCGGAGCTGCGGACGCGGGTTGCCCGCATCCTTCACGACAGCATCCAGTTCAGCCTGGACCATCGGTCCGAGGCGGTGGCGCATTCCATGCAGTGGGCCCGTGACATGGGGATGGACCTCGCGGACCGCTTCGTGGGCATGTACGTGAACCACTGGACGCTCGACTACGGCGAGAAGGGGCGTGAAAGCATCCGTCGCTTCCTCTCCCGCGGCCAGCGTCTCGGCGTCTTGCCGGTGGCGCCTCCCCTGGAGTTCGTCGCGGTTTAGCCGCTGGGCGGCGGATGCCGAACAGGCCATCCCTTGGCCAAGCACATCCTCCGTTCCTCGCTCAGGTTGCTTGAGGTGCGTGCGAGGTTCTGGCGTCCTTCGCCCATGATTCCCGCCCGGGTGCGACGTTTGCTGCGCTGGCTCTGCCTTGTCGGATGGATGCTGCGCGTCGCGTCGCCCTCCCATGCGGCCGAGGGGGCGCTGGCGGGTTCGCGACCCAACATCGTGGTGATCATCACGGACGACCAAGGCTGGGGGGAATTGTCCTGCCATGGGAACCCGGTGCTGCGCACGCCCAACCTCGACCGCTTGCACGCCGAGTCCCTTCGCCTCACCCGCTTTCATGTCAGCCCCACGTGCGCGCCGACGCGAGCGGCGTTGATGACCGGCCGACATGAGTTCCGGTCCGGCGTCACCCACACGGTGAACGAGCGGGAGCGACTCGACCCACGCGCGACCCTGCTGCCCGAGTTGATGCGTCGCGCGGGCTATTCGACGGGCATCTTTGGCAAGTGGCACCTGGGGGACGAGGACGAGTACCAGCCTGGCCGACGGGGCTTCGAGAAGACGGTCATCCACGGGGCAGGGGGCATTGGGCAGACGTTCCCGGGCAGTTGCGGCGACGTCCCGGGCAACACCTATCACGACCCGTGGGTTCGTCACGATGGCCGCTTCGAGAGGCGGAAGGGCTATTGCACCGATGTCTTCGTCGATGCCGCGTGGGAATGGATCGAGGAGGCCTCGCGGCGTCGCCGGCCCTTCCTCGCGTGGATCGCGCCCAACGCGCCCCATGATCCGTTCGTGAGCCCCGGGGACGAATGGGAGAGGCCGTACCGCGACCGGGGTTTGCCCCCGGTGGCCGTGCCGTATTACGCGATGATCGCGCACCTGGACGCCGCCGTGGGGCGATTGATGGCGCGCTTGGATGCCGCGGGCCTTGGGCGGGACACGTTGGTCGTGTTCATGACGGACAACGGCCATTCGGTGCCGGGCATCTTCAATGGCGGCATGCGGGCCATGAAGGGAACCGTGTACGAGGGCGGCATCCGGGTGCCGAGCTTCTGGCGTTGGCCCGGAAGGTTGCCTTCGGGGGTCGATGCCCCGCCATGGACGGCTCACGTGGACGTGTTGCCAACGTTCCTCGGGCTGGCGGGCGCGCGGGTTCCCGACGGGGTGGAGGGGCGCTCGTTGCTGCCGTTGCTCGGGAACCCCGCCGCGCCTTGGCCGGGCCGCCTCTTGTTCTCCCACCTGGGACGCTGGAAAACGGGAGGGGCGCGCGAGGCCGCCCACCAGCAGGGAGCGGTGTCCGACGGTCGCTTCAAGCTCGTCAACGACTCGGAGCTGTACGACGTCGTGGCGGATCCCGGCGAATCCACGAACCGCATCCAGGATTTGCCGGCGGTGACGGCGCGGCTGCGGGCGGCGTATCGAGGCTGGTGGGATGGCATCCTTCGCGACGCCCAGCTCAATGAATGGACGATGGGCCCCCTTCTGAACCCTTATGCCGCGGCGTTTTCCGATTCGCTCGGCGTCCTGCCCTCGACGGAGGAGCAGCTGCGCATGGATCCCACGCGGAAGTTCATGGTGGATCGGGCGTGGTAGCCGGGCGCGGGGACATCCCGTCGGCGTCGGCGCATCTGCGTGCTTGCCACCCGCCATGCATTGGTGCGAAACGGAATCCCATCCCCATGAGCACGAAGAAAAACCTCGTCGTCGTGGCGGCGCTGGCCCTCGTCGGTGGCCTCGCCTTCGCCACGTTCGCCCAAAAATCGGTTCCCCTCAGCAAGCTGCCGTTCAGCCCGTCGCGGCAAGCCGGCGGCACCTTGTACGTCAGCGGGCAGGTGCCCCGCACGGCCGATGGCGCCGACGTCCGCGAGTCCGTCGAGGCCGAGACGCGGCAGGTCATGGACAACATCGGGCGCATCCTCAAGGAGAAGGGCTACACCTTCGACGACGTGGTGAATGCGACCGTGTACCTCAAGGACATCCAGGACTACCCGGAGATGAACAAGGTGTACGCGTCCTACTTCAAGAACGCCTTTCCCGCCCGTGCCACCGTCGGCGGCGTCGAGATTGTCTTCGGCTTCCGCGTCGAGATTAGCTGCGTGGCCCACAAGGAAGGAAAGTAGCCATGGCCCGGCAACCTTCCCCCGACGGCATGCACGGGCCCGCCTCCTCGTTGAGCCGGCGCGCGGCCCTTCGGCGGATCACCCTCGGTGGCGCGGGGGCCGGGGTGGGCATGGGTGCCTGGACCGCGTCGCCGGTCGTCGCCGCGCCGGCGGATGCATCCGCGCCGCCTCGGGGGCAACCCATCCCCGCCTTGCCCGAACCCGGGCTTCGCGCCCGCGATCCCGAGGCCTACTGGACGCGGGTGCGGCGCGAGCAGTTCCTCCTTCCCGACGACCGGGCGTTCCTCAATCCCGGCAGCCTGGGCGTGATGCCCCGCCCGGTCTTGCAGGCGGTGTTCGACTCCCTGACGCGCGGCGCCGAGTACCCCTCGGACGACGTGCCGCGATGGGGCTACGAATCCCTCGAGCCGGAACGTGCGGAGATGGCGTCCTTCCTCGGCTGCGGCCCGGACGAGCTCGCGTTCACGCATAATTGCACCGAGGCCATGAGCTTCATCGCGGCCGGGCTCGACTTGAAGGCTGGGGATGAGGTGCTCACCACCAACCAGGAGCACGGCAGCGGCATCTCGTGTTGGCGCGTCAAGGCCGCGCGCGTCGGGGTGGTCGTCCGCGAGGTCGAGATCCCCCTGGCGCCGCGCGAGCCCGCCGAGTTGCTGGAACGTCTTCAGGCCGCGATGGGGCCGCGCACGCGCGTGCTCAGCTTCAGCGGCGTCACCAGCCCGACCGGGCTGGTCCTGCCCTCCCGCGAGATCTGCGAGGCGGCGCGCGCCCGGGGCATCCTCACGGTCCTCGATGGAGCGCACATGGACGGCCAGATGCCCGTGAACCTCCGGGACCTCGGCTGCGACTACTTCGCGGGAAGCCCCCACAAGTGGCTCTTCGCGCCCGCCGGTTGCGGCCTGCTTTATGGGAGGGGCGACGCCCTCGATCGCCTGTGGCCCACCGTGGCAACCGGCGGATGGGACAACCGCGCCGGGCTCAAGTCCGCGCGCTTCATGATGATCGGCACCAACAACCGCTCCACCATCGATGGCATGATCGCCGGCGTGCGCTTCCTCAAGGCCCTCGGCGAGGAGGCCGCCTACCAGCGCCAGCAGGAGTTGTCCCGGCACGTCCTCCATGCCGCACGGCAACGGGCCTACATCGAGACGGTCACGGCCGATGACCCCCGTCTCTACCGCGCGATGGTCTCGATCCGCTTCAAGCCCGAGAAGCTCGAGCCCCTCTGGAGCGAGATGCGCAGCGCAAACATCGGCGTCCTCAGCGGTCAACGCATCCGCATCTCCTCCCACGTCCACACACGCAAGGCCGACATCGACCGCTTCTTTGCCGTGTGCGACCGGGTCCTGCGGGCCTGACCCTGCAACATGCCAGCGGCATCCTGCCGCTGGACGTGCTGGGCAAGCGGCGGGACGCCGCTGGACGTGACCCAGCCAGAGCCGAGACGACTCTGCCACGTTTCCGCCGGGTGAGGGCACTCGGCTTACAACCCTGACCTTCCCATTCCAACCTCACCCGCGAGGTGAGGCCTCGGATGGATCCCACAGGGCCTCTTTGTCTGGATGGGACGGCCATTTCCTTGCCTTGAAGCCCTCTTCGACAGCCGTTTTTTTTGGTTCAAGCCATGACCCACAGGCACGGAGGTTCATAGCTCATGCCTCCGCGTCTCCGCGCCTCCGCGGGAGGTTCGTCCTCCAGCCGCTTCCATCAGCGGGTGGTGCCATGCGAGTGCCTCCAAGGACGGATCCCACTTCCTTTGGCAGAACATCCTGCGGAGGCGCAGAGGCGAGGCGCGTGGTTGCCCGGACGGCGTTTCGCGGAATGGTGCCGGGGATGGGTGATGAAGCAGGCGTTGAACAAGGCCCGGAAGCGGGGCCATGGCGAGCCACGCGGGAGGCGGGCTTGGATCGATGGCGTGGGTTCGCGCCCAGGGCGTCTCGCTACGCGGCGTTGCGCAATCGCGTGGAGCCCGGGCACCCGCATGTGTCACGGCTCTCGCCTTGGGTGCGCTCTCGCTTGGTCACGACCGAGGAGTTGGTGGGGACCTTGTTGTCCACGCAGCGGTTTGGGGCGGTCGAGAAGCTCCTCCAGGAATTGGTCTGGCGGGATTACTGGAAGGGATGGCTGGAGTGGCGCCCCGGCGTTTGGCTTGCCTACCAGGACGCCCTGCGCCGCGTGCTCCGGGAAGGGCCGGCCTCGGTGTTGGATCGGGCCGACGCGGTCATGGCCGGCCGCGGGGGCGTGGCGGTCATGGATCGGTTTGCACGGGAGTTGATGGAGACCGGCTATCTCCACAACCACGCGCGGATGTGGTGGGCGGGCTATTGGTGTCACGTGGAGCGGCTGCCGTGGGTGTTGGGGGCGGACTTCTTCTACCGGCACCTGCTGGACGCCGACCCGGCGAGCAACACGCTCGGATGGCGTTGGGTGGCGGGGCTTCAGACGCGCGGCAAGGCCTACCTTCCGCGCCGTTCCAACCTCGAGCGCTACGGCGCGCCCGAGTGGTTGTCCGACACGCGGGGCATCGAGCGCTTGGACGACCACGTGGTGACGGCATGCCCCTTGGAGTCGGAGGCCCCGGCGGCCCGGGTTCGTTGGGCCTCCCTGCCCGAGGTGCCGGAGGTGACGCCCGGGCGGTGGGGCTTGTGGGTGCATGGCGAGGACCTGACGCCGGAGTTGTCGGGGCTTGGGCGCTTCAGGCCGGGGTTGATGGTGACGGTGATGGACGCCCGCGTGCTGCAGGGGCATCGGCCCTCGGCCCTGAGGCTGGATTGGATGAAGGAAGGACTGGCGGACGCCCGACGACGGGCGGCCGCGCATTGGGGTTGCCCGGCGCTGCAAGTCGAGGCGGGCACCGAAGGGTTTCCGGAGGCCTTGGCCCGACTGGGATCTGCCCATGGGCTGGAGGGCTGGGTGGCGATGCGGCCGTCGGTCGGGCCCCTGGGGGATGCGGTGGAGGGCATCGAGCACGCGCTCGCGCGCGCAGGCCTCGGGATGAAGTGGTGCCGTCGTCGATGGGACGAGGCGATGTGGGCCCATGCGCATGCGGGGTTCTTTCCCTTTTGGGAGAAGGTGGCCCCGAGGCTTGCGGAGGCGGCGCGAGGCAGTGCGACGCAAGGGGATCTGGGCTTGTGAAGGAGGCGCGCGCGGCACGGGTGCAGGTGGTGTGGTTCAAGCGGGACCTGCGGGTGCGCGATCATGCGCCGCTGGCGCAGGCCGCCGCCGCCGGCCCGGTGCTGGCGTTGTACCTGTTCGAGCCGGAATGCGTTCGGTCGGAGGATTGGGACCCGGTGCACTCGGAGTTCATCGCGGATTCGCTCCGCGCGTTGGAGGCGGCGTTGGCGGAGCGGGGTGTTCGTCTGGTGACACGCCTGGGCGAGGCCGTGGAGGCGCTGGAACGGCTGCGTGGCGAGGTGGGGATTGACGCGCTGTGGTCGCATGAGGAGACGGGCAACCGGGTCACGTTTGACCGCGACGTGCGGGTGGCCCGCTGGTGCCAAGCCCATGGGATCCGGTGGGTGGAGGTGCGCCAGGACGGCGTCGTGCGACGTTTGCGGGACCGGAACGGATGGGCGGAACGGTGGAACGAGAGGATGGGGTCGGCGTTGACGCCCGCCCCGGGAAGGATGCGCGATGCGGCCCCGATGGGCATGGCCAGCGTGGGGATCCTGGGGGCCCGTGACCTGGGGTTGGGTGCATGCGTGGGACGGGAGATTCAAGCCGGGGGCGAGGTTCGGGGCATGGAGACCTTGGAGAGCTTCCTGGCCGGTCGCGGCGTGGCCTATCGCACGGACATGTCGAGCCCGGTGACGGCATGGGAAGGGTGCTCCCGGCTCAGCCCCTACCTTGCATGGGGCTGCGTGTCGCTGCGGACGGCGCACCAGGCCGCGACGTCCCGGTTGGAGGCGCTTCGGCTGGAGCGGACGGCGGGGGGCGAGGTGGACGGGCGTTGGTGGGGATCCTTGGCGAGCTTCCAGATGCGGTTGCGATGGCATTGCCACTTCATGCAGAAGCTGGAGGACGAGCCGCGCATCGAGTTCGAGAACTTTTGCCGGGCCTACGACGGCCTGCGCGAGCCCTTCACGGAGTCCCAGGAGGGGCAGGCGCGCCTGCGCGCATGGGTGGAGGGGCGGACCGGCTTCCCCATGGTGGACGCCTGCATGCGGGCGGTGCGGGCGACGGGTTGGCTCAACTTCAGGATGCGGGCCATGGTCATGAGCTTCGCCAGCTACGCCCTCTGGCTGCACTGGAGGCCCACGGCCGTGCACCTGGCCCGGTGCTTCCTCGACTTCGAGCCCGGCATCCACTTCAGCCAGGCCCAGATGCAGTCGGGCACGACGGGCATCAACACGTTGCGCATCTACTCGCCCGCCAAGCAGGTGGTGGACCACGACCCGCGTGGGGTCTTTATCCGGCGATGGGTGCCTGAGCTGGCGGGCGTCCCGGACGCGATGCTGCCCGCGCCCGAGAACATGACGTTGTCCCAGCAGGACCGTGCGGGCTGCGTCGTGGGCTTGGATTTTCCCCGTCCGGTGGTGGATGTGCGGCGGGCCGTGGCGGACGCGAAGGAGCGGATGCAAGGCGTGCGACGCGGGGCCCTCGCGAGGGAGGAGGCGAGGCGGGTCTATCTGCGCCACGGGAGCCGTCGGCGTCCGACGCACCGGGGTGGCGACTCGGACGCCCGCCTGAGGGAAGGGCTTGGCAAGGATGCGGGCGAGGCTTCCGGGCCGGGTGACACGTGGGTTCAGGGGACGTTGTTTGGTTAGCGGCTGCCGGCGCCGCATTGCGGGCTCATTCCAGCCGCGTTGGCAGGGCCGGAGAATCCAATCTGGATCGATTGGTGTGGCGGCGGAGTGATGGCGCAGTGGAATTCTCTCTAAGCCGTAACGATTCAGTTGGGAGGGAAGTGATTGCGAAGCAGATGCTTTCGCAAGACGAGGAGTGAGCGAGGCGCGGGCCGGTACGAGGCCCGTAACGAGCGCGGCACCAGGCTCTTGCAGTAGGGCATCCGACCAGCACGGCCGAGCCCGCTGAATTGTTCAGGCACAGGGGGTGCAGATTCGGGCTTGCCAGAAAAATGACTGCTTATTTGCATCCGCTTGCACCATGAGGCGAACGACCCTGTCCATCCTGCTTATTCTGCTCCCAAGCCTTGGCATTTTGTCCTTCTTCGGAGCTCGCAACATATCCAAGCCGCAGCGGGACGATGCCCAGGCCAGTGGTGGCGCCGTTTCCATGCGCCAAGCACCAGACGAAGGCCGCGGGGTTGAGAGGCATGCGTCGGCTCCTGCTGCGGTGACCCCCGTCGAGCCCAAGACTTCGCCCTTGGCCTCCCGTTCCACGGCACCTGATGCACGGCCCGCGGCGGAGGAGCGCCTTACGGCCGCCATGCTGGCCTCCATCAACGCCATGGACCGGGAAAAGGATGCGCGCACTCCGACC
>CAIRNV010000031.1 GCA_903880005.1 uncultured Verrucomicrobiota bacterium
CCTCGCTCACTCCTCGTCTTGCGAAAGAATCTGCGGCGCAATCACTTCCCTCCCAACTGAATCGTCCCGGCTAAGCCGGAACGATACAATTGGGTCGGTCGTGCTGGCTCGATCTGCTTGCGCAAATCCTTCGTCGTTCGCTCGTTACGGGCCTCGTACCGGCCCGCGCCTCGCTCACTCCTCGTCTTGCGAAAGAATCTGCGGCGCAATCACTTCCCTCCCAACTGAATCATCCCGGCTAAGGTGCTCCTGACGAATGACCTTGGGTGGGCAGCGAGCACGGTGACGGGGCTGTACCGGGCGCGGTGGCAGGTGGAGATGTTCTTCAAGCAACTGAAGCAGACCTTGAAGCTGAGCGACCTGATCAGCTACTCGGCCAACGGGATACGGTGGCAGATCTGGATGGCGCTACTGGTGCACATGCTGATGCGCTACTTGGCATGGCTGAGCCGATGGACGCATAGCCATGTGAGGTTGTTCGCGACGGTGCGGGGTGTCTTGTGGCGGCGGGTCGACCTCCTGAAGCTTTTGGAGCGCTATGGGACAGGCCAGGGCAGCTACAGGAGCCTGGCGACGCCGGCCCAGGCGTATTTGCCGGGGGTTGCGTGATGTCCATGGGACAGCACGGCGGCTAAAATGGCGGATTTAGGTAACGGGCAGGATATCCAAATCGACAACTCTCACGGGAGAGGGAAGACGCGGAAACGCCCATGGTTTCCGATTAACCGTCGCGTCCACCCCCCGGTTTTAGGGGCTATGGGATGCTACTGATTTGGATTTGGGGAGGATGTAGCGCCCCGGGCGGATGGCTGGGTTTGGAGCCCTTGGAGGTGCGGCGGCGTGCCGGATGACCCTTCGCGGGGCCGGTCTCGGCGCCTGGCCCGCCCCTCTGGGCATGGAGTCCCGGTGGATGCGTCCTCCTTGCGTCCCGTTCCCCTTGGCTCGGCGTCGATGAGGGCAATGTAGCGGGGCGGGGCCCGTGACACGGGGCGGATGAAGGTCGTGGTCCTCCTTGTTGCGGCGATGGAAGTCCTCGCGCTCATGGGGCTCGATGAGGCGTACGACGACGCGGGCTACGGGCTCATGTCGCGCGATGAAGCCCTGCGGATCGAGCGCAGGTGCTGGCTGGGGGAGGCGGTGTGAGTTGGGTTGGAGGCGGAAGAAAAGGGGTTCGAGGAAAAGCATCAGGGGTTGGAGGCGGAACTCCTCTGGCTTCAAGCGGGGAGGTTCGGGGTTAAGGCGGGGTGGACCGGGCTCGAGCCCGGGGTGCTTGGGCTTGAAGGAAGCCCTTGGACGTTCGAGACGGAAGAGCAGTTGCTTGAACCCGAAGAGGATTTGCTGGTGCCCATCAATGTCGGGTTGGAAGGGGAAGAGCGATGGTTAAAGGCGGAGGGCTTCCGCTTGATGCAACCCGAGATTGGGTTCGATGAAACATCTTCCGGAGAGCGGGAATGATTGAATTGGGTCAGTCGTTTCCTCATCCCCGCTTGAGAAGTTCTTCGCTTCACGGTTCCGGCCTTGGACGCGGATGGTGTGGCCAACGGATGGATCCCAAGGCTCCCAGCCGACCAACCTCTCCCCAAAGCCCGGGTATCCCAATGCAGGGGAATGACGTCTTGGCCCCCCGAAGGATGGACCGCATGGGATCCCTTGCCCGAAACCGAAGGTTTCGCAGCAGGTAGCCGGTGGTTGAGCGAAGCGATACCACCGGTCACCGATCCCCATCACCCTCCGCATCCTGGAGGGGTGCCAGCCAAGTCCCGCCCCCGGCGCTGGCATCCCTGCCGGGATGCGGGGGTTCACTTTCGCGTGGGTCCCCGGTGGTGTTGTCGCTTCGCTCCTCGACCACTGGCTACAAGCTGGGAAGCCTCCTGCTTCATGGCGGATGGACGCCGAGGTCACTTCGGATGAGGCCACCCGAGCCCATGCCGCGGTCGGCTATCCGCTTCGATCGCGCATTGGCAAGCCGCCTGCCGCCTCTCATGGGGTTGTGGAGCAGAGGTCTCTCCAATCCTGACGCGGGGATTTGGGTCGTGCTGGCGGGATATTCTTCCGCAAGGGCTTCGTTCTCCCCCGGTGGTCCCGCGCCGTGGGGGCACCGGGCGGCGGCTCGCTCATTCGCCGTCTTGCGAATGCATCTGCTTCGCAATTGCTTCCCTCCCCACGGCATCGCTCCGGCTCGTGTCGTGTCGAACAAGGAGCGGCCACGACGTGAGACACGACACTAGGCGCTGGCGCTGGCGTAGCGGCGCAAGGCCAGGCGCCAGAGCGCCTCGGAGGCCGCGAGGCAGGCGAGCGCCAACGCCGCCAGCGAAACGCCCATCCACGGCGATCGCATCGTCCCCAGCAACGCCATCGACGGCACGTTGGACACCAGGATCATCGGCAACACCCACGTGAACACGCGCCGAAACCACCCGTGGGGGAACGCCCCCTCCGGGATCCGCGCGATGTTGAACAGGTTGTAGTAGCCCCACACCGCGCCCTGGATCCGGACCGTCCAGAACGCCACCGACGCCAGCATGAACATCAGCGAGTAGTGCACCACCACGCCGCAGCCACACAGCAGCGCGAAGGCCGCCACCTCCCACGGCCCGGGCAGGTGCCCAAGGTTGCGCAGCGCCCATCCGATCACCGCCAGCGCCGACATCGCGTTCACGAACGCCCCCAGGTCCACCTTCCTGAACGACACCAGGAAACGCGTGTTCACCGGCAGCAACAGCATGAAGTCCAGTCGCCCCGTCCGGATGTGCTCCGAGATGTCCGACACGTTGGTGAGGAAGAAGGCGGTGAACACCTGCTGGATGAAGTGCGAGCAACCCACCAGCAGGATCACCTGCCAGCGCGACCACCCCGCCACGTCCTCCGTGTGGCCGTAGATGACCGACATGAACCCGAGTTGCAGCCCGAACCACATCGCCTCCACGACGATCCAAAGGAGGAAGTTGGCCTTGAACTGCATCTCCCGGGTCACGCTGTAGCGCCACAACGCCCCATAGAGCGACGGGTAGCGTCGCCACCACGGCGCGCGCGGCTCCAACGTTTGATGGCCCCGTGCCTCGCCCATGCTCATCCCCCCACCGCCGAATAGCGGCGCACGCCGCGGGCCCACACCGTTCGCAGCAACACGTAGCCCAGCGCCACCCAGCCCGCTTGCATCGCCAGCCCGCGTCCAAGGTCCTCCCCCTCCACCCGGCCCAGGTACACCCCCACCGGGAAATGCAGCAGGTACGGGTACGGCGTCAGCATCAGGAGGCGGGACAGCCATGCCGGCAGGATGTCGATGGGAAACAGGTGCCCGCTGGCGATGTATTCGAGCGCGAACTGGATGAAGATGAACGTGCTCACGTCCAGGACCCAGAACGCCAGCAACGCCATCGTGCACGCGATCAGGAATTGCAGCATCGCCGCCATCGCCACCGACGCCACGAAGGCCACCAGCGCCACGCCGGACACGGGGGCCGCCAAGTGCTCGCGCATGAAAAACAGGAAGATCCCGACCGGCACCAACGCCACCGCCGTGTAAACGGCCCGGCCCGACAAGTAGAGCCAGAACCGGTAGGCGAGGTAGTTGATCGGTCGCACCAGGAACTGGCTGATGTTGCCGTCCTTGATGTCCGCCGCCACCTGCCAGTCGTCCTCGGCCACCGCCGTGAAGGCATCCACCAGCGTGACCAGCAGGTAGTAGCTGATCATCTGCGACAGCGCGTAGCCGCTGATGTCACCCCCGGGCTTGCCCGCGTACACGGCCCGCCAGAGGTACAGCGTGCCGGCCAATGGAACGAGCCCGACGGTCGCGCGGAACAGGAAGTTGACGCGATAGACGAGCGTGTTCTGGACGCCGATGCGGAGGACTTGGAGGTACTTCCCCATGCATCCGTTCCACCCGCGCCGCGCCTAGTAGGGCAGGGGGAACCGGGCCGTCAGCTCGCGCACCCGGCCCTTCACCTTGTGGGCGGTTTCGGGGTTGGCGATGTCCAGCAGGACCTCGCTGATCATGTCCGCGATGGCCGCCATCTCGGGCTCCTTCATGCCGCGCGTGGTGACCGCCGGCGTGCCCAGGCGAACGCCGGATGCCTCGAACGGGGAACGCGTCTCGAAGGGGATGGTGTTCTTGTTGGTCGTGATGCCCGCCTCGTCCAACGCGAGTTGTGACTGCTTGCCGGTCAAGCCCCGTGCCCCCACGTCCACCAGCATGAGGTGGTTCTCCGTCCCGCCGGACACGAGCCGGAAGCCGTTTCGCTTCATGCCCTCGGCCATGGCGGCGGCGTTGCGCACCACTTGCTGCTGGTATTCGCGGAAGCCGGGCTGCAAGGCCTCGTGGAAGCAAATGGCCTTGGCGGCGATGACGTGCATCAAGGGCCCGCCCTGGATGCCCGGGAACGCCTGCGAATCGATCGCCTTGGCGTACTTCTCCTTGCACAGGACCAGGCCGCCGCGTGGCCCCCGCAACGTCTTGTGCGTCGTCGTCGTGACGAAGTCCGCATGTGGCACCGGGCTCGGATGCACGCCCGCCGCCACGAGGCCGGCGATGTGCGCGATGTCCGCCAGCAGGTAGGCGCCCACCTCCCGAGCGATGGCCCCCATGCGCTCGAAGTCGATCACGCGCGGGTAGGCCGATGCACCCACCGTGATCATCTTGGGCCGGTGCTCCCTGGCCATCTGGGCGAGCTGGTCGTAGTCGATCCGCTCGTCGCCCTGGCGCACGCCGTAGTGGACGATCTCGAAGAACTTGCCCGAGAAGTTGGCCTTGTTGCCGTGCGTCAGGTGACCGCCGTGCGACAAGTCCATCGTCAGCATCTTGTCGCCCGGCTTCAGCATCGAGAAGTACACGGCCATGTTGGCGCCCGACCCCGAGTGCGGCTGGACGTTGGCGTGCTCGGCCCCAAACAACTGCTTGGCGCGGTCGATCGCGAGTTGCTCCGCCACGTCCACGTACTCGCACCCGCCATACCATCGCCGCCGCGGGTAGCCCTCGGCGTACTTGTTGGTGAGCACGCTCCCCTGGGCGGCCATCACGGCCGGGCTCGTGAAGTTCTCCGATGCGATCAACTCGATGTTCTCGAGCTGGCGACGGCGCTCGTTGGCGATGACCTCCGCGATGGCGGGGTCAACCTGTTGGATGACGTTCGACATGGTTTTCTCGATTTTCCGCACGCGGCGCTCGTGGCGGCCGCCTTCAAATTCAGCATTCAGGAACGCCTCCACCATGGCCGCGGCCTCGGCCGGGCTCGTGGTCTTGGCCCCGAAGCACAGGACGTTGGCGTCGTTGTGTTCGTGA
This sequence comes from uncultured Verrucomicrobiota bacterium, assembly GCA_903880005.1. GTDB lineage: Bacteria > Verrucomicrobiota > Verrucomicrobiia > Limisphaerales > UBA9464 > UBA6176. The sequence goes on from CAIRNV010000031.1 coordinate 5,282, forward strand.
CACAGGGCGGCGACCTCCACCGACGACACCAGGGCCGCGCGGATGCCCGGGACCTTGTTGGCGGCGATGCTGATGCCCACGCCCGTGGCGCACACCAGCAATCCGAAGACGGCCCGGCCCGACACCACCGCCTCGCCCACGGCCTGCGCGAAGTCCGGGTAATCCACCGACTCCGGCGAGTGCGTCCCAAGATCCAGCAACCTCAGGCCCCTGGCCGCGAGCAACGGCTTCAAGGCCTCCTTCCACGCGTACCCCGCATGGTCCGAGCCCAGCGCGAAGTGCGCCATCGCCCTGACCGCCGCATGGTCCTCGACGAACTCCAGGGCCGACCGCACCCCCGCCTCGATCTGGCGGCAGCACTCTTGGTATTCGTCCAACGACCCGCCGATCGGGTCCGCCACGTCCCTTTCGTGCGGCGCCGCCGAGGGGTCGAACTCGCGCAGCAGGAACAGCTTCTCCGCCGCCTCGGGATACATCGCCGCCACGGCCTCCGCATGGCCCCGGGTCAGCGCGAAGATGTAGTGGGCGTCCCGCACCATCGACGCCGTCAAACGCCGTGACCGATGCCCGGTGATGTCGCCGCCGTGTTGACGCACCGCCGTGACGGCGTGGCTGCTCGCAGGCTGGCCGTTCGCCGCGCCCACGCCCGCCGAGGCCACCTGCCAGCCCTCGCGTCCGGCCAGGGCGCGACGCGCCAGGCCCTCGGCCATGGGCGAACGACAGGTGTTCCCGGTGCAGACGAACAGGATGGACTTCATCTCGTTGAAACGCGCGGCCAGCACGTTGTGGACATGCCCGAAGGGCGTCAACGGGGAACCCAGCGCACCCGCGACCCAACCTTCCCCGAACTTTCCCGGCCGAGCCCCGGGCTGCTTTCCATTTGGCTCATTGGCCTCGGGGCGGCTTTGCTGCCCCCATGCAGCTCGACGCCACGACGGCCGCCGTTCGCGATGTGTACCAATGGATGATCCACACCATCCTTCCCCGACCCATCGCCTGGGTCTCCACCGTGGATGGCGCGGGGCGAACCAACCTCGCCCCCTTCAGCTTCTTCATGGGCGTCTGCGCCAAGCCGCCGACGCTCCTGTTCTGCCCCGTCAACGACCGGCGCGGCCAACCCAAGGACACCCTTCGGAACGTCGAGGAAACCGGCGAGTTCGTCGTCAACCTCGTCCCATCGCGCCTGTGCGAGGCCATGAACGCCACGGCGGCCACCCTGCCGCACGGAGACAGCGAGTTCGTCCGGTTCGGCGTGGCCCAGGAGCCTTCCCTTCGCGTCCGTCCCCCGCGCGTGGCGGGCGTGCCCGTCTCGTTCGAGTGCCTCCTTGATCGTGTCATTCACGTGGGCGAGGGCCCGGCCGGCGGCAACCTGGTCCTCGGCCGCATCCTCCTCATCCACGTGGCCGACGCCGTGCTGGGGCCCGATGGCATGCCGGATCCCCTTCGGATGGACCTCGTCTCGCGGGCGGGCGGCGACGTGTATCTCAGGGGCGGGGAGGTGATGCGGATGCCGCGACCCGAGTAGGTGTCTTGGGCGGAACGATTCGATGGGTTCGGTCGTGCTGGCTCGATCTGCTGCGCCATCACTTCCCTCCAACTGCATCGTTCTGGCTAACGTCCGGGATGCGTCCGGTTGAACACGCGGCGTGCGGCGTCCATGCAACGGTCGTCGTCGTGGACGATGCCGGCGTAGGCGAGGGCGAAGATGGCCTCGTTGTAGTTCACGCCCTTGGGCTTGCCGTCATAGCCCGGTTCCTTGCCGACGCCGGTCCTCGTGTTGCCCGTGACGTCCACGTCGCCGTCGGGCCGGATGCGGCCCAGTTGCCACGCCGTGGCCTTGCGCAGGGCGGCCTCGAACTCGGGCAGGTCCACGTGCAAGGCGAGGACTTGGCCGAAGTAGATGGAGACCACGTTGTAGCTCGAGTCGCGTCCGCCGTGCTCGATGAACACGCCGTCGGCATCCCGCAGCGTGAGGGCGTGCCGGGCGAGCCGCCGGGCCACCTCCACCAAGGCCTCGTCCCGCAGCACGCGCCCGCAGGTGCCAAACGCCTTCGCGGCGATGATGATCCGGTTCACCGCCTTGCTGCTCTTCTCGATGATGCCGGCCTCGCCCGCCGCGATGAAGGCGCACGCCCGGCGCAGGCGGGGCAGCATGGCCTCGATGCGAGCCTCGAAGTGGGCGGCATGCGACGACCGACGCACGACGAGGAGCATGCGCCCGACCTCTTGGAGGAAGAAGTACGCCGTCTCGACGGCGGCGGCGCCGGACTGCGCGCTGGAGCCGTTCGGGCGCACGCCGGCCTCGAATCCGCCGTCCTCGCGTTGCCGTGAGAAGGCCAGGTTGATCCCCTTCCAGGCTTGGTCGGCACGCGCCAGGTCGCCCGCCACGACGGCGGCGATGACGCCCCGGCAGCAGCCGCGTTGGGGGCCGGCTTCGAGCCAGCGGCCGACGGCGCGATTCGTCCCGGTCAGGCCCTGGGCATCGGGCATGTCATTCGCGCACAGGGCCTCCAGCCAGCCCTTGGGAAACGCCCGGAGCACCTCCAACTCGTTGCGACGCCATCCCTGGTTGGCCTCGGCGGCCCATGTTGAGAAGGCGAAGGGGGCGGCGGCAAGGGCTGCGGCCCTCGCGAGCCATTCGCGGCGGTGGAGGAGGTGGCGCATGGCTATCGAGGCCTCGTGGCCGGGACCTTGTAGCCGAGATGCCAGTTGTAGAACCAAAGGCGTTCCATGGGCACGAGTTCGGCATGGCCGTCGAACGCCGCCATGTTCACGCCGCCGGGAAGCTTGTCGCCGGGCGCCATCTTGCGAGGGGCCGCCTTCCCGATGGGGCCGCTGCCGTGCCGGCTGATCATGAAGCGCCCGAGGCCGCCGCTGACGCCGTCGCCCTCGTAGAGGTTTCGCGCCGGCACGTCGTTGGCCTCCGGCCACGAGTCCACCCACATCCCGTCGCCGAAGACAAAGCTCAGGGTGGGGACCTCGACGGCGGATTCCTTGATGAACGCCTTCCCGGGCTCGACGGGAGGCGCGGAGTAGAACCAGGAGTTGAAGCAATAGGCTCCTTGGTAGCCGCGGACGCCGTTGGTGCGCCAAATCCACGTCTCGTCCGCCGTGCCGTAGTCCGGGTTGGCCGGGTTGCGCGAGATGCGCTTGGCGGGCTCGGGCGCCGTGGGGCAGTAGCGGAGGAAGTGGGCCTTGCCCTGGTAGTTCATCAACGTGTTCATCCAGAGGCTGGCCGACCCGTTGTACGGCAGCATCACGCCGCGGAAGTCATCCAGGTAGAGCGCGTGGGCGAGCCCCATCTGCTTGAGGTTGGACAGGCACTTGATCTGGTTCGCCTTGGCCTTCGCCTTGCCCAGCGCCGGCAACAGCATCCCGGCCAGGATCGCGATGATCGCGATCACCACCAGCAACTCGATCAACGTGAACCCCCTTCGCAGCCCCGAACCCACCCGCAGGCCGCCCGCGTCGCCACCATGCCCGTTCATGGGCTCATCCTTCACCGCGCCGACGCCTCCCGTGAAGGCCAAACCTCAGCCGGAACGATTCAGATGGAAGGGAAGTGATTGCGAAGCAGATGCTTGAGCAAGCCGAGGAGTGAGCGAGGCGCGGGCCGGTACGAGACTCGTAACGAGCGAAGGACGAAGGATTTGCGCGAGCAGATCGAGCAAGCACGACCGACCCAACTGAATC
>CAIRNV010000032.1 GCA_903880005.1 uncultured Verrucomicrobiota bacterium
CATCCCATGTCGGCACCGCCAGCATCGGGCTCAAGGTCATCGACTTGTACGACCAGTCCGAGGTGGCGCTGACCGTGTCCGTGACGGTGGCGGCCTCGGGCCAGCTCGTCGCGCAAGGGCCCAACGCGATGGTCAGCACCAACGCCTACACCGGCTCGCAGGTCGAGTTCACGACGCGTCCGCCGTTCCTCGCGGAGTCGCCCACGCCGGCCAACAGCTTCACGATGCGGTACTACTACAAGACCGAGCCGGGCTTCGACTGGCCGGGCATGGAGGCGCCGCCGCCCGCGGGGACGATCGTCCCGTACCTTCGCCCCCTGGACGCGGCCTCCGGCGAGTATGTGGGCGACCCCGCGGACAAGGAGACGGCGTCGCTCGACATCACGTATCGCCCGGTCTGGCCGGTGCGGGATCCGAAGGATTCCTCGAAGCCGCTGCCGACGCTTCCGTTCGGGGCCACGCTCGCGATGCCGGCGTACAACCTGCCGGGGGTGCGCGACATGGTCACCGCGAAGGTGCTGTATCAACAATCCATCGCCCGGGGCATCCAGGACCCCGACGTCAGCGTGGTCCTGCATGATGCCACGCGGGAGAAATACTCCGACCTTGCCGAACAGGACCTCGACAACATCCCGGGCAGCATCCGCACCGAGAGCTACAGGGGTAACGTCTTCTTCCCGGCCTTGCCGCCGCACTTGATCAAGCGGGTGTTTGTCCAGCCCAACCGTGGGGAGAAGGGTGCCCTCGTGCTCAAGGGCGAGTTTGTGCGGGCCGACTTGGGGGAGAACTACTCCCTGCTCAACGTGCTGCGCGACTCCGACCTGGCTGCCGTGAAGGATCTATGTCCGGCGTCGGACAGCGGGAACAAGGCCAAGTGGGACGCGTTGGTGGACGCCTTGGCGACGGACCTCGAGACGTTCGTCGAGAACCCGGACACGCCGGGCACGTACATTCCTGACGACGAGCAGACGGTGAGTGTGGGCGTGGGCGACCTTGCGGAGGTCACAAGCGACGACACGGCGGTGGCCTCGTATGCGTTGAGCGCGACGGGCCCAGGGAATGGATACGTGACCTTGATCGAGTCGGATGGCTGGGCCTTCACGCAGCCTGGCGACCCCGTGTCCATGCACGTGTTCAAGGTGGGCGGCAGCCTCTACACCGGCGAGGTGAAGGTGATCGTGCCGGAGAACCCGCTCAGCGAGATGGTCAGCTTCCAGCACACGGCCGACCTTGCCGGACGATCGGGCGAGTTCGAGTACGAGTGGAAGATCGCCGCCCCGGTCAACGGCCAGCCCCCGGAGTCGGACGCCACGATGTCCCGATACCTTGCGTTGGCGAGCGGGATGGACCTCCCGCGCCGCACGATCGGCGGGGCGGGCATCCAGTCCCTCGGGGACAACTACGTCGTCATGCGGTACCGGCCCAAGGACGCGGGGCATCCCCTGCATGACCAGTGGTCTGAATGGACCGAGCCCCGGCTGGCGGAGGGGTGGATCAAGCGCGTGCTGGCGGGAATCAACCCCTTCGGTCAGCGGTTGACGGACCTGTACAACAACGCGGTCAACACGGACGTGAGCCTGATCACGCAGGCCGGGCGGCGATGGGAGGGCGACGTGGCGCTCAACCTTGAGACGATCAACAACTACGGGTTGATCGAGATCTACGAGACCGTCCTTCGCCGCGGCCGGATGCTGAGCATCGAGTCGGGCTTCAACTACGGCCCCGCCAACGACGCCCTGCTCCTCGCGGCGGGCTACCTGCACGATCTCTACATGATGCTCGGCGGCGAGGCCTGGGCGGATGCTGCGAACCCGACGATCGGGATCGGGACGAAGGACAGGACGTACGGGGAGATCGCGACGTCGTTGTTCGCGTTCAAGGGCCAGGTGGCGACGTTGTCCCAGGAGGAGCTGGCATTGCTGCGCGGGCGCGATGACTTCCTCGTGCCCGGCGTGCGAGTGGCGCCGGTCTATAACAGGCTGGTCTGGAATTACACCCGCGGCATCAACTCGGGCGAGGTCATCTACGCGCTGAACTACAACATCCAGGAGGACGCCAACGGCGAGCCCAACGGGGTGATCAACGCGGCCGACGCGGCCAAGATGTACCCGCAGGGCCATGGCGACGCGTACGGGCACTACCTCACATCCATCAAGGGCTACTACTCCCTCATCATGAACCAGTACTTCGAGTGGTCGCCGCGGATCGAGGCGGTGAACGTGCTCGGCGTGCCGGTCGCCGTGGATTACCAGGACGAGCGGAAGTTCGCGTCGGGCGCCGCATCGCTGGCCCGGGCGGGACAACAGGTCCTGGACCTGACATGGCGCGAGGCGTACCAGCCGGCGGGGAGCGGATGGTCGCATTTCTCGAATGTGCGGACCAACAGCCAGCGCACCTATTCGGTCCCGGGCGGGACGAACGCCGTGACTCGTTACTGGGGCGTGGACCATTGGGCCACCCGGACCGGGCAGGGCTCGTTCCTGAACTGGGTGATTGGCAACGCCATGGTCCTGCCCGAGGACAACGACCCCTTGCACGAGGGCATCCAGAA
>CAIRNV010000033.1 GCA_903880005.1 uncultured Verrucomicrobiota bacterium
CCTCGCTCACTCCTCGGCTTGCGCAAGCATCTGCTTCGCAATCCCTTCCCTCCCAACTGAATCGTCCCGGCTCAGGGGCAGCCAAAGCCTTGGCCCATGCTGTAGGCCGCGTGCCCTCACGCGGCGGCAGGGATGCCGCTCCTCCATGCGTCTCCGGGGCAGAGTGGCAGCGGCATCCTGCCGCTGGACGTGATCCAGCCAGAGCCGAGACGGCTCTGCCACGTTTCCGCCGGGTGAGCAGCAGGCCTGGCACCCGGTGTCGTCTCGGGGCAAGACCAAGGCCTTGGACCACATGCCGCCCATCTGTCCAGAATCCCGGGCTCAGCCGCCGAGCCATGATTGGGATGGGCCATGGAGTTCCCCCCGTGAACCCAAATCGGCGTGTCGGGCATGACCCGGGAGCGCCAACGGCGCGACACACGCCAGCCCGGGGCAACGCCCCGGGTTGGCCCGCCCACAACCGATCCAAGCCCTGAAAGGGCGGGACAAAACAGGGTTCATCCTCAAGACGGCCGCGGGTGTTGGGATCGGTCAGACCCTCAGCCGTCCGGGGCGCGAGGAGTCCCCGCTCAACGGATGGCGCGGGCGTTGAACGAGGTGCGGTCCAGGAGCCAACCCCAATCCGGGTCGCCGGCCCGCACGCCGGGCGGGTTGTACGAGAAGTTGGCCTTCTCCATCGGGACCGTGGAGCGCCACTTCCGGATCTCCGAGTGGCCATCCACGAAGGCGAGCCCGCCGGCGTTGTTGTGATACGCCGCCGGCATGTCGATCCACCGCCGGTCAATCTGGGAGTTGAAGAAGGCGCCGTCGTTGATCGAGTCGGGGTTCTCGTCCAGGAACATCCACAACTCGGCGGGGGCGGGCCGGTCCACGTCGGTGGTCTTGATGAACAACTTCTCGCAGCCCAGGAGCCCGTCGCCGGCCGACTTGTTGCCGCGGCCGATCGCGCCGTTGGCCGAGATGGAGCGGGCGCGCTCGGTCCAGCCCAGGCGGCGTTGCATGGGGTTGACGAGCCTGTCGGCGGGGCACTTGTAGATCTTGGCGGCGAAGCCGGAGTACTTCGCGAGCACGGCGAAGCGCGGGTCCGAGAGGTACAGGCGATTGGTGTTGTGGGGGCTGGTGTCCCATGTGAGCCAACCCGTGACCCAAGGCTGGAAGCCACCAGCGGCGGCGCTCGCCACGGCGCCGCTTTGGGCCTCGCCGCCGTGCGTGACGCAGGGGAACTGCTCGCCGTTGTCCCCGGCATACAGGTTGACCGCGAGGATCAACTGCTTGGTGTTGCTCATGCACAGGATGCCCTGCGCCTTGGTCTTCGCCTTGCCCAGCGCCGGCAACAGCATCCCGGCCAGGATCGCGATGATCGCGATGACGACCAGCAGCTCAATCAAGGTGAAGCCCCCGCCAGGGCGGATTCCCGCGTGTTTCGGTCCACACTTCGTGTTCATAGGAGTCAGAAAGCAGCTCGTTCGACCCAACCCTTCCTGCGTTGCCTTCCTTGGCAAGGGACGACTTCCCGCAACCCCGCGGACTTCCGTCCCAACCGACCCCATTGAACCTGAAAGCCGCACTGGGGTTTGGGATCCTCAACCCTCCGGAGAAGCTCACCGCTTTGCCCATGCTGGAGGCCGCGTGCCCTCACGCGGCGGCAGGGATGCCGCACCTCCATGCGTCTCTGGGGCAACGTGGCAACGGCATCCTGCCGCTGATCCATCCTGGGCAAGCGGCTGGAAGCCGCTTCCACTTTGACTCGGCCCTCATGGAAGGTGGCAGCGGCATCTTGCCGCTGGACGTGATCCAGCCAGAGCCGAGACGGCTCTGCCACGTTTCCGCCGGGTGAGGGCACCCGGCCTACAACCCTGACCGGCCCATTCAAACCTCACCCGCCGGGTGAGGGCGCGGATGGATCCCACAAGACCTCTTTGCTTTCATGCGAGGGCCATTTCCTTGCCTTGAAGCCCTCTTCAACTGCCGTTTTGAGGCTGAATCGTTGCGCCTAGGATTCGCCGTCCTGCTTGGGCCCGGGCAACAGGCGTTCCATATAGGCCACGTCGAGCCATCGACCGAACTTGAACCCGACTTGGCGGAACAAGCCCACGCGCTCGAACCCAAACCGCGCATGGAGCCGGATGCTGGCCTCGTTCTGGGCATCAATGACGGCCAGCACCGCCCGCAAGCCCATGGAATGGGCGGCGTCCATCAAGGGCCCCAGCAACCGCGCGCCCACCCCGCGCCCACGCCATGGCTCCGCCACGTACACCGAGTTCTCGGCCGTGAACCGGTATCCCACGCGATCATGGAAGCGGTTCAGCGCCGCCCACCCCACCACGCCGTCCGACGCCTGCTCCGCCACCAACACCGCGTAGCCGTCGCGCTCGTGCGCATCGAACCAGTCCAACCGCTGGGCCAGGCTGCGGGGCTCGTAGTCATACGAGGCCGTCGTGTGCAGCACCGCGTGGTTGTAGATCGCAAGGATGCCCTCGCAATCCTCGCGCCGCGCCCGCCGGACCGTCACCTCGTCGCTCATCCCACCCATCCTTGCCAAGGCCCGGCCCCGCGACAATCCCGGCCCTTGACCGGAACGATTCAGTTGGGTCGGTCGTGCTTGCTCGATCTGCTTGCGCAAATCCTTCGTCGTTCGCTCGTTACGGGCCTCGGGCCGGCCCGCGCCTCGCTCACTCCTCGGCTTGCGCAAGCATCTGCTTCGCAATCACTTCCCTCCCAACTGAATCGTCCCGGCTTGACCACCCCTGCCCTGCGCCCGGCATCGCCGCCTTGCCCACCCATGCGTCGCCTCCTACCTCCCCAACGTGCTTGCCCAAACCCAATCCGCCGCCGTCGTTGGCATCGATGCCGTCCCCGTCCAGGTCGAGGTCGATTCCGGCTATGGCGACACCAAGGTCACCGTCGTGGGCCTCCCGGACGCGGCCGTGAAGGAATCCACCCACCGCGTGATGAGCGCCCTTTCCAACTCCGCCTTCCATGCGCCCCTCGGACGCGTCGTGGTCAACCTCGCGCCGGCGGACATCCGCAAGGAGGGCCCGTCCTTCGACCTGCCCATCGCCCTGGGCATCCTCGCCGCCACGGAGCAGGCCGAGCCCCGCAAGCTCGACCGCGTCATGGTCGTGGGGGAACTCGCCCTCACCGGGGCCGTGCGTCCCGTGAAGGGCGCCCTGCCCATAGCCATGCGCGCCGCCGCGATGGGCCTCGAGGCCGTCGTGGTGCCCGCCGAGAATGCCGCCGAGGCCGCCGTGGTCCAGGGCCTCGACGTCATCCCCGTGAGGAACCTTCGCGAGGCCGCGCTGTGGCTCGAAGGCAACACGCCCATCGACCCGGTGCGCATCGACGTCGAATCCCTGTTCAAGGCCCCGCCGTCGGAGGACCTCGACCTCTCGGACGTGCGAGGCCAGGAGTCCGCCAAGCGCGCGCTGGAGGTCGCGGCGGCCGGGGGCCACAACCTGCTTCTCATCGGCGTGCCCGGGACCGGGAAGAGCATGCTCGCCAAGCGCCTCGCCACCATCCTCCCGCCCCTCCACCTCGCCGAGGCCCTCGAAACCACGCAGGTTCACTCCATCTGCGGCCTGCTCGCGCCCGGCCAAGCGCTCGTCACGCAACGCCCGTTTCGTTCCCCGCACCACACCGCCTCCGACGCCGGCCTCCTCGGCGGCAATGCCCACCCCACCCCCGGCGAGATCTCCCTCGCCCACCACGGCGTCCTCTTCCTGGACGAACTCCCCGAGTTCAAGCGGTCCGTCCTCGAGACGCTCCGCCAACCGCTTGAGGAAGGCCGCGTCACCATCTCGCGCGCGGCCGGCACCATGACCTTCCCCGCCCAGTTCACGCTCGTCGCCGCCATGAACCCCACGCCGGACGGCAAGATGCCCCACGAAAGCCGATCCTCCCCCCGCGAGATCGCGTCCTACCTCGGGCGCGTGTCCGGCCCGCTCCTGGACCGCATCGACCTCCACGTCGAGGTGCCCGCCGTGCGGTTCGCGGACCTCTCCCGCGCGCAACCCGGCGAACCCAGCGCCGTCGTCCGACAGCGCGTCCTCGCCGCCCGCCAGATCCAACGGGCGCGCTTCGCGGGCCGTCCCGTCAATTGCAACGCCCGCATGCGCCCGCGCGACCTCCGCGAGTTCGTCCGCCTCGACGAGTCCACCCGCGACATGCTCCGCGTCGCCATGACCGACCTGAACCTTTCCGCCCGCGCCCACGACCGCATCCTCAAGGTTGCCCGCACCCTCGCCGACCTCGCCGCCCGCCCCGACGTCTCCGCCTGCGACATCTCCGAGGCCATTGGATTTCGCAACCTCGACCGCCAGCTCTGGGGCTGACGGATCCCCTCCGCGGGAGATCCTTCTCCAGCTGATTCAACCGTAGCCGGAACGATGCAGTTGGGAGGGAAGTGATTGCGCCGCAGATTCTTTCGCAAGACGAGGAGTGAGCGAGGCGCGGGCCGGCACGAGGCCCGTAACGAGCGAAGGACGAAGCTCTTGCGAAAGAAGATCAAGCAAGCACGACCGACCCAACTGCATCGTTCCGGCTTAGGGTGATGCCATGCGAGCGTCTCGAAGGACGGTTTCCAATTCCTTCGCCTGAACCTCCCGCGGAGGCGCAGAGACGCAGAGGTGGAGAGGTGATGACTGGAAGGGTTGGCCTCAGCCGGAACGATTCACCCTAAAAACGGCAGTTGGGGCGGGGATCAGCCACCCCCCGTGGAACCAAACGCTCGGCCCGTGCCGTAGGCCGCGTGCCCTCACGCGGCGGCAAGGATGCCCCACCTCCGTGCGCCGGGTGCAGAGAGTGGCAACGGCATCCTGCCGCGGGTCCATGCTGGGCAAGCGCATGGAAGCCGCTTCCACGTTCACTGGGCCGGTGGATCAGGGCTTCTGCCGGAAAACCACGGATGACACCGATGACACGGATCGGTCCAAGCCG
>CAIRNV010000034.1 GCA_903880005.1 uncultured Verrucomicrobiota bacterium
ACCGGCAACGTCGTCAACAATGGGATCCTCGCCTTCAATCGAAGCGACACCACGACCGTCGCCAATTCCATCTCCGGAACTGGATCCGTCACCAAGACGGGTGCCGGCACCGCGGCCTTGTCCGGCAACAACACCTACACCGGCAACACCACCGTCTCCGCCGGCACCTTGGCCTTGACCGGCTCGGGCTCCATCGCCAACTCCCCCACCATCACCCTTGCCTCGGCCGCCGCGTTCGACGCCTCGGGTCGCTCCTCGACGTTTGCCTTGGGTGCGGCCCAGACCATGGCCAACTCCGGCGGGACCGCGCTGCTCCGGGGCAACATGAATGCCACGGCGGGCACGTTGTCCATGGCCTGCGACGGTTCCAACCCAGCCTTCACCGTGTCGGGGGGAACGCTGACCCTTTCGGCCAACACCGTGGTGCGCGTGAGCAAGAGTGGCTCCGCCCTCGCCCTCGGCACCTACAAGCTCGTCGCCAAGGGCACGGGCGGCTCGGTGGCCGGGGCGGTGTCGTTGTTCGTCACGGTCTCGGGCGCGGGCATTGTGGCCAACGCCGACGCGCGCCTTGAGGTCTCGGATGGCGAGTTGCTGCTCAGGGTGGTGCCGCCCGCGACGATTGCCCTCGGCAACCTTGCCCAGACCTACGACGGCAATGTTCGTGCCGCGTCCGCCACGACGTCGCCCTCGGGCCTAGCCGTCACGTTCACCTACAACGGCAGCACCAATCTCCCCGTCAACGCGGGCTCCTACGCCGTCGTGGCCACGATCACCGCGCCCACCCATTTTGGGTCCACCAATGGAACCCTCGTCGTGGGCAAGGCCCAGGCCCCGATTTCCCTGGGTGGCCTGCTCCAGTCCTATGACGGCACCGCGCGCAAGGTCGTTGCCGTCACCCAACCCTCCGGCCTGACATGGTTCGCCACGTATAACGGCAGCGCCAACGCCCCGACCAACATCGGAATCTATGCCGTCGTCGCCACCATCTCCGATGCGAACTACATGGGCTTCACCAACGCCGTCCTCAACGTGAAGGCCGGCAACCCCGGCAGTCGCCCGGCCCCCACCTTGCAGCCCCCGGCGTACCTGAACCACCACGGCTTCCTCGCCGATGCCGCCGGGTTGCCGTTGGGATCCCCGAACCCCCGGAACTACGACCTCCTCTTCCGAATCTTCACGAGCCCGTCCGGTGGCGCCTCCCTCTGGACGGAACGTCAGGTCGTCGTGGTGGATCAAGGCGAGTACGACGTGATGCTGGGCGAGGGCATGAGCCATGGCGTGGAGCCATGGCCCGCCCTCGACACGGTGCTCGCCACGGGCTCCGGCACCGCCCGCTACTTGGAGGTCACGGTCCGGGGCATCGGTGTCGGCGGCTCCGACGTCGTCCTGAGGCCTCGTTTCCTTCTCCCCTCGCAGCCCTACGCCTTCCTCGCCCGACATGCGAGGACGGCGGAAACCGTGTTGGGAAGCAACAGCATCCCGGTCCTCCGTGTGTCAGGAAGCGCCGTGGGAATCGGCGTCGAACGCGCCGACGCCACCCTCGACATCGGAGGCGTCCTCACGGCCACGAGCCTTGCCAATGACGGCAACGCCACCGTCAGCGGGAAGTATTTCGCGACCGCCTTCGAGGGGGCCGGCACCATCCCGCTGGGCGGGATCGTCGTCTGGACGGGGGCCTCCCCTCCCCAGGGCTGGGCCCTTTGCAACGGGCAAACCGCGAACGGCCGCCGCACCCCCGACTTGCGCAGTCGCTTCGTCCTCGGGCACGGGCAGGGCAGTGGCTTGACCGCAAGGTCCGTCGGACAGGTCGGCGGCCAGGAAGCCTATGTCCTCAACTACAACAACTTCGCACCTCATCGGCACGTGTTCGATCCCCCCGGGCTTTGGATCGAATCCGGTGGTGGGCACTCCCATAGCTACGCGACGCACTCGCGAATGAACACCTCCGATCGTGGGGTCGATGGTTCCGGCCTCGCCCGAGGTAATGAGTCCCGAACTCTCACCGCCAGCCGGGATGTCTCCCACCAGGACCGGAACCATCAGCACCAAACAACCGTGTCCGCGGAATCCGGACCCTCAGGTGGCGGCCAACCCCACAACACGATGCCGCCCTTCTATACCCTCGCCTACATCATGCGGGTCCAATGACGCCGCGCGCTCCGCGGACCACGCACCCACGCCATCCCATGCGCGCCCATCTCAACCACCCGCGTCTGCGGCTGCCGTCGAGCCCGCACAGGCATGTTGCGGCCCTCTGGCTGGGTGCCGCCCTCGCGGTCGCCTCCCTCTCGCCGTCGCTCGCCCAAGGCA
>CAIRNV010000035.1 GCA_903880005.1 uncultured Verrucomicrobiota bacterium
GGCATCTTCCTGGTCACCGGCCCCACCGGTTCCGGCAAGACCACCACCCTCTACGCCGCCCTCAACGCCATCGTCGGGCCGGAACTCAAGGTCATCACCGTGGAGGACCCCGTCGAATATCACCTCCATGGCGTCAACCAGATCCCCGTCCACCACCAGGTCGGCATGACCTTCGAGAAGGGCCTTCGCGCCATCCTCCGCCATGATCCCGACGTCGTCATGATCGGCGAAATCCGCGACCTCGAGACCGCCGCCGCCGCCACCCAGGCCGCCATGACCGGCCACCTCGTGCTGTCCACCCTGCACACCAACGACGCCGCCTCCGCGCCCATGCGCCTCGTGGACATGGGCGTCGAACCCTTCCTGGTCGCCTCCACCCTGATCGGCTCCATGGCCCAGCGACTCGTCCGGCGCATCTGCCCCAAGTGCAGGCAATGGGCCGTGCCGGACGCCGCCAACCTCCCGAAGGACCTCGTCCTGGAGCCCGGCGCGCAGCTCGCCCGCGGCGCCGGTTGCCCCAACTGCCGCAACACCGGCTATCGCGGCCGGTCCGGCCTCTACGAGCTTCTGGTCACCTCCGATGCCATCGCCGAGCTCATCATCGACCGCGCCCCCTCGCACCGGATCATCCATGCGGGGCGTGCAACGGGCCTCCGGCTGCTGCGCGAGGATGGCTGGGTGAAGGTGAGGCAGGGCGTCACCACGCCGGACGAGGTCGTCCTGTGCACCGCCTTGTAGCCCGCATGCCCCGCTTTACCTACAGCGCCTTGTCCGATTCCGGTGCCACCACCCGCGGCACCGTCGAGGCCGACTCCCAGGCCGCCGCCATCCGCATCCTGGGCGAGCGACGCCTCTACCCCGTCACCATCGAGGGCGATCCCTCGGACCCCGCCAGCAAGCCGCGACGGCGCATCAAGGCCGCCGACCTCGGCGCCATGTACTCCCAGCTCGCCGACCTCCTCGGCTCCGGGGTCCCGCTCCTTCGCGCCCTGGATTCCCTCGGCAAGTCCACCGTCAACCCGTCCCTCAAGCAGCTCCTCAAGGAGATCCGCGCTGCCGTCGCCGACGGCCGTTCCCTGACCGACACGCTACGCCAGTACCCGGAGGTCTTCCCCGTCCTGCACACGGCCATGATCCAGGCGGGCGAGCGGGCGTCGTTCCTGGTTGATGTCCTGCGCTCGCTCTCCTCGTTCATCGAACGATTCGAGGAGCTTCGTTCCAAGGTCATGGGTGCGCTCATCTACCCCGCCTTGCTGGCGACCTTGGGCACGCTTGTCATGGTCGCCGCGTTGCTCTTCTTCGTGCCCAAGTTCGAGCCGCTCCTGGCCAACGCCAAGAAGCCGCTCCCGTCCGAGCTCCTGTTCGCGTCGTCGCGGCTGCTGCGTTCCTACTGGTACCTCATCCTCCCCATCCTCGGCGGCTCGGTGGCGGCCCTCGTCACCGCCCTGCGCAGCGACAGGCACCGCCGCACCCTCGAGGCATGGCGCCTCAAGATCCCCGTTGCGGGCCCCGCCCTCCGGCTCCTCGCCATCACCCGCTTCTGCCGCATCCTTGGCACGATGCTCGCCAATGGCGTCCCCCTCCTCTCCGCCCTCCGCATCGCCAAGGACGCCACCGGATCGGACCTTCTCGCCGACCGCATCGCGGAGGCGACGGACGCGGTGCGCGACGGCAAGCGATTGTCCGAGCCCTTGGCGGCGGGCGGGTTCATCCCGGAGCAAATCCTCGCGATGATCACCGTCGCCGAGGAATCCAACAAACTGCACGAGGTCCTGCTCCAGATCGCCGACACCGTCGAGCGCCGCACCAACCGCCAGGTGGACCAAGCCGTCCGCCTCATCGAGCCCGTCATTCTCTGCGCCGTCGCCGCCGCCATCGGCTTCCTCGCCCTCGGGCTCCTCCTCCCCATCTTCACCATGGCCTCCGCCTTGGGGTCGAAGTAGGGGACCACGACGCATCCGGCCTGGCCCGCCTTTCGGTTCAGGCATTGGGAAGAACGGAGCTGCGGCAACGTCCGGGTAGGCTCAACGTCCGGGCAAAGCATGAGCCACGTTGACCCCATCCTCCGCCAACTGGGGGACTTCATCCGGCAAGGCTGGCTTGAGGGGGTGGAGACCAAAAGGCTTGAGATCAAGCCCGTTCCCTCGGACGGCGTGGGCTGGAAGGAGATCCACAAGAGCGTCAATGCCTTCCTCAACACGCGCGGTGGCATCCTGGTCCTTGGGGTGAGGGAGGAGAGCGTGGGCGGTGCGCGGCGCTACGTCCTGTCCGGGTGGAATGATGCCGCGGAGAACAAGCTCAAGGAATTCGCCGGGTTGTTCACCGATCGAGGGGGCATGAAGCTGAACCTGGCCGCGAGCTTCCCCTTGATGGAGTACCGGGACTTGTTGGGCCAGCGGGTCGCCGTGGTCCACGTGGATGAATTGCCCGCCGACCGTCGGTACGTTTTTTACCAAGGCACCGCCTGGAGGCGCGTGCTGACGGGCGACCACAAGATTTCGGAAAGTGAGGTGGAGGCGCAGGAGGAATTCCGGGAGGAAGCTGCCCACGCCAAGGAACTCCAACCGGTCCACGGCATGACGGAGGCGGACCTCGACCTGACCAAGCTCAACGAGTTCATTTACCAACTGAACCAGCCCACGGCGGTCGAGACGCTGAAGCCGGACATGCCCTCGGCACGGGCGTTTCTTGCGAGGCGATGCTTCGTGAAGGACGGCCATGTGACGCTTCTGGGCGCGCTGGTATGCGGCAGCCATCCCGGCGACCGCCTGGGCTTCCGAGCCCATGTTCACGGCTACGTGGACGTCCCGCAGCAGGTCGCGCAGGACAAGCAGGACTTCGTGGACAACGTCCTCCCGTTGATGGAGGGAAGCCTTGGGTACGTCCTGCGGAACATCCAAGTGGGCATCCGCGCCGAGGGGGGCGGCACCCGCACCCCCCAGTATCCCGAGGAGGTCCTCCGCGAGACCGTCAACAACGCCCTCGCTCATCGCGATTACTCGGTGAACAAGCAGGTCATCATTGCGATCAAGCCCGGCGTCCACATCGCGATTCGCAACCCCGGTCGGTTCCGCCAGACGCTTCTTGTCGAGCATGGCAACGCCGAGGTGCCCGTCCTGCGCATCCTTCCCGAGGCGAAGCCTCGCAACCCCAAGCTGGCGGACGTGCTCCGGGTCTATCGCAAGTGGGAGGGGCGCGGCATCGGGATGGCGACGTTGGTGAGCCTGTGCCTCGCGAACCGCCTGGACCTGCCCTACTACCGCATCCATTCGG
The DNA here is from genome assembly GCA_903880005.1 of uncultured Verrucomicrobiota bacterium. Classification (GTDB taxonomy): domain Bacteria; phylum Verrucomicrobiota; class Verrucomicrobiia; order Limisphaerales; family UBA9464; genus UBA6176. The sequence goes on from CAIRNV010000035.1 coordinate 3,274, forward strand.
AGGAGGTGGAACTTTTCCTGTGCGCGGGGCGCCTGCTGGACGAGCCCATGGAAAGGCTGTTCGCCTCCTTGGACCGGTACATCGCCACGCGGTTGGGCGGCGGCGAGCTGAATGCCGAGCAGAAGGGCGTGCTGGCTTACCTGATCAAGTCCGAGTGGGCCAACGAGCGGGTGCGGCACACCATCCTTTTGACGCCGGACAACAACCACTTCGCCGCGTTGGGTTCCTTGGAACGCGCGGGCTTGGTCAGCAAGCACCCGGACGGCACCTCCTCCTGCCCCATCTACATCCCCGACCGCGTCCTCGTCCGACGCGAGTACTCGAAGGAATTGCGCGAGATCTTCGGGCCGGCCTTCGACACCTTGGACGAGACGGCCAAGGGTGCCCTTGGCGTGGTGTACCGGCACAACCACTACTCCCGCTGCGCGCAGGCCAGCGCCAAGCAGGCCGCGTTTGCCCTTTGGTACGAGAGGAAGGGACCCGCGGGCGACATCCGCGAGTTTGACGCCTTCTATCGAAAGGTCCGAAACACGTTTAACAAGCTGCAAAGGGCGGCGTTCGTCTCCAAGGTCACGGGAACCCATGGCTACGTGCTTCGGACGGACTTCAAGCAGGCCAACCTGCTGTGACGATCACTTGGTCGGGACGATGCAGTTGGGAGGGAAGTGATTGCTCGATCTGCTTCGCAATCACTTCCCTCCCAACTGCATCGTTCCGGCTAAGCCGGAACGATTCAGTTGGATCGGTCGTGCTTGCTCGATCTGCTTGCGCAAATCCTTCGTCCTTCGCTCGTTACGGGCCTGGCACTGGCCCGCGCCTCGCTCACTCCTCGGCTTGCGCAAGCATCTGCTTCGCAATCACTTCCCTCCCAACTGAATCGTTCCGGCTAAGGGTCCCGGGCGACGTCCGGCCTGGGACACCGAAACAGCAAGGGGCGCCGGTCTTTGCGGTCGGCCTTTCGCGCGAAGCCGTTGTTGTCGATCAGCACCCAAAGGTGCGTCGCATCCACCCAAAGGCCCTCGGCCATCCCGATGCCGAGGGGGACGGAATAGGCATTCGCGGGGGCGCGCTCGATGGCCGCATAGTCGAACTGCGCGAGCGTCCGGTGAGTCTTGGGATCCACGCGCAGGATGAGTTGATGCGCCCGGCACAAGACCCACAACGACCCGTCCTGCCAGCAAAGGTCCGAGTACGGCACGTCGCGAGAGTCCCGCCCTCGCGGCGATGCATGGAAGTCGTCCACCACCCGAAGGCTCCCAAGATCCACCACGACGATGCGGCCCGTGGAGCGCTCGTTCGCCACATAGAGCCGGTCGCCGCCCATCGCGATCCCCTCCCACGATGCGTTGGGATCCTTTCCCAACCAGCGCCGGACCGGGCTCCAGTCAATGGCCAGCCGCTCCGCCTCGCCCCCATGCCCCGGGGTGCGAAAGATCCAGCGGTCCTTTTCCGTGCAGAGGTAAAGCCGCCCCTGGGCATCCAAGGCAATGCCCTCCAGGTCGGGAAGGAACCGGGCCTCGCCACTGGCCCTTCGCAGGGCGTCGAGGCCGAAGTACTCCGGAGCGGCCGTCAATCGGCCGGTTTCATTCGTCGAGAGCACCAGGCGAAACAGGGGGGCTTGCTTGTCATTGGCCACGAGCCACGAGCCATCCGGCAACCGCGTCAACGCCGAGGCGTCGAAGCGGCCCGGCGGCGGCGTCAGGAGCCACCGCGCATCGCTCGCGAGCTGGTACTCCCCGGGGGCCGGGCCCGTGGGCGCACCGGCTAACGCCCAGCACATTCCCATCACCCACGACACGAGGACCCTCCACGCCATCGCGCATGGTGGTGGCGCGCCTTCGCCGGGCTCAAGCCCGTGAGCGTTGAAACGTTGCTTGGGCATGGGATCACCCAAGCCGGCCGTTGGAGCCGAATGCTCTGTCCCTGCTGTAGGCCGCATCCCCTCACGCGGCGGGGTCGGGCCGCAAGTCCGCCCACGAAGCCCTTGCCGCCCCCGGCGTCCCTCGTTCCCATGTCGGGCGGATGACGTCTTCCGCCGCCGCACGCGAGCACGCCGACCTGGTCGCCAAGGTCCGGGCCCACGACCACGCCTATTACATCGAGGCACGCCCGGTCGTCTCGGACGTGGAGTACGACCAGCTCTACCGGCGCCTCGTCGAGATCGAGGCGGCCCATCCGGAGCTGGCCCATCCGGATTCGCCCACCCGGCGCGTTGGGGGCTCGCCTCTCGAAGGCTTCGCCAAGGTGACCCATCGCATTCCGATGAAGAGCCTCGAGAACACCTATTCGGAGGCGGAGGTGCGCGCCTTCCTGGGACGGGCCGAGGCGGAGCTTCGACGGCAAGGCCACTTGGGCGAGGACGCCACCCCGGCGTGGACGGTCGAGCCGAAGGTCGATGGGGTCGCCATATCCCTGAGGTACGAGGATGGCGTCTTCGTGCAGGGGGCCACGCGGGGCGACGGCACGACGGGCGACGACGTGACGGCCAACCTTCGCACGATCCGAAATCTGCCGCTGCGGCTGGAGCATCCGCTGGGGCTGCCGTTGCCACGCGTGCTGGAGGTCCGCGGCGAGGTGTACATGCCCAACGAGGGCTTTGCGCGCCTGAACGCGAGCCGGGGGCAAGAGGGCGAGGAACCGTTCGCCAATCCTCGCAACGCCACGGCGGGCTCCCTCAAGCAACTCGACCCCAAGCTCGTGGCCCAACGCCCCCTGCGTGTCGTCACCTATGGCCTCGGCGAACTCGAATGCCCAGATCCCCCCGCGTCCCAGACGGCATTGACGGCCTGGCTGCGCTCGCTGGGCCTGCCGGTGCCCGAGCGCACGTGGCGCGCCCGGGCGCACGACGACGTGATCGAGGCCATCCGGCAGCTGGACGGCATGCGACGTGGCTTTGGTTATGAAACCGACGGCGCCGTGGTGAAGCTCGATGACGTGGCGCTGCGTCGGCACCTGCGCGACACGGAGAAGTACCCGCGCTGGGCGATGGCCTACAAGTACGCGCCCGACCGCGCCCAGACGCTTCTCCACAACATCGAGATCCAGGTGGGCAGGACGGGCGCCCTCACGCCCGTGGCGATCCTGGAGCCGGTGTTCCTGTCCGGTTCCACCGTCTCCCGGGCCACGCTCCACAACGAGGACGAGGTGGCCCGGAAGGACGTTCGCCCCGGGGACACGGTCGTCGTGGAGAAGGCAGGCGAGGTGATCCCGGCCGTCGTGGAGGTCGTCCTGGGGCTTCGCTCGCCGAGCGCGAAACAGTTTGAGTTTCCTCGCGAATGTCCCGAATGCCGCACGGCGGCGGTACGGGAAAAGACGGCGGCAGGGGAGGGCGCGGTCTGGCGCTGTCCCAACCCGCGTTGCCCGGCGCGGGTGCGCGCCAACATCGAGCATTGGTGCTCGCGAACGGCGATGGACATCGAGGGCGGTGGCGAGGTGATGGCGAGGGCCTTGGTGGCGGCCGGGTTGGTGCGGGACGTGGCGGACCTTTACCGACTCACGGCCGGGGATGTTGTCCGGCTCGAGCGCCAGGGCGAGAAGTCCGCCGCGAACCTCATCGCTGGAATTGACGCCTCCCGCTCGCGGGATCTCGTCCGGGTGTTGTTCGGCCTAGGCATCCTCCACGTGGGCATCACGGTGGCCAAGATCCTCGCCCGCGCCTTCCCGGACATCGACGCCATCGCCCGGGCCAGCGTCGAGGAATTGAAGGCTGTCGAGGACGTCGGGCCAGTCATCGCGGGCTCCGTGTCGGACTGGTTTTCGGACCCCGAAAACAGAAGCCTCGTCGAGCGACTTAGGAGCGCCGGGGTCAACTTGGCCTCGTCCACGTATCGGCCGCGTGATGGGGTGGCGGCGGGCCGTCTGGCGGGGAAGACGTTCGTGCTGACGGGCACCTTGCAGACGATGACGCGCGAGCAGGCGGCGGCCCGGATCGAGGCGCTGGGTGGGAAGGTGTCGTCGTCGGTCAGCAAGAAGACGGACTACGTCGTGGCGGGCACGGAAGCCGGCAGCAAGCTGGACAAGGCCCTTGCGCTGGGCGTGCCGGTCTTGGACGAGGCTGCCTTCCAGGCCTTGTAGGCCGGGTGCCCAAAGGCGCCGCCGATCGGGCGGAACCGGTCACGAGCGGAAGGTTGGCAGGATGCAAAAAGGGGCCCCGGCGAACCGGGACCCCTTGCATGAAGCCTGGCCGTGGGACGGCCGTGGCAGCGGTTACTGGTAGCGGAAGACGAGGTTGTTGCCGTCCACGGAGACGGACACGCTGTTGGCGCCCTTGACGCGATAGAATCCAGCGGCGTCAGAGGGCTTGGGCAGGGTGATCTTCTTGCCGGCCGCATCGACGGTGGCGCCCGAGACGCTGGAGTAGGTGCCCGAGAGGGAGGAGGAGCCCACCAACTCGATGGCGGGGGCAACGGGGGCGACGCCGCGGATGATCATGCCGCTGATGCCGCCGGAGTTGTCCTCCATCTCGGCGAACCAGAGGTATTCGCCGGCCTTGAGGGTGACCGTGACGGTGCGGGGATTGCCCGTGGGAGTGGGCACGCCGCCGACGTCGAGGTTGACGCCGGAGTAATTGCCGGTGTTTTGGGCGGCAGGGATCTTGAGGCCCTTGATGTCGTCCACCCAGACCTTGCCATAGCGGCCGTTGCCATCGGTGGTGCGGCCCTCGAAGACGGTGACGTTGTAGGTTCCGGCGGGAAGCCCGGCGAAGCGCATCAGGACCTCGCTGCCGGCGGTGTCGGGATTGCGGTAGAGGTAGTCGTCCTTGACGATGGCCGGGACCACGACGCCGTCGTAGATGGCCTCGTAGGCGTCCTTGGTGGGGTTGTTCGCCGTCTGGCCCTGGGCGGGATCGATGCCCAGGGATGCCGTGAGGGCGGCGTTGTCCATCATGGTGACGGTCACGTTCTTGAGCGCGAGCTTGGAGGCGTCCTTGAGCTTCCACGTCACCTCGGTGCCCTCGGCGTTGGCCGTGCCCTCGGCGCTCTCCGAGCCCGGGGTCACGTTGATGTTCGGCTCCGCGAACGTCCACGTAGGGATCACCGTCCAGTCGGCCAGCGGCGCGGGAACCTCGCCGGCGTCATTGGCGCGCTCATTCTCCAGGTGGCCGAAGTCGATCTTGAAGAGACCCTGCGAGTTGGCGATGTCCACGGGGGGCGGGACCGACGTGACGGACCGGACGATCATGCCGCTGATGCCGCCGGAGTTGTCCTCCATCTCGGCGAACCAGAGGTACTGGCCCGCCTTGACCTCGACGGTGACGGTGCGGGGCTGGCCGAGGGGCACGGGCACGCCCGCGGCGTTCACGCCGGCGTAGTTGCCCGTGTTCTGGCTGGCGGGCTCGTTCTTCCCGTTGATGTCATCGACCCAGACCTTGCCATATCGGCCGTTGCCGTCCGTGGTGCGGCCCTCGAAGACCGTCACGTTGTAGAAGCCGGGGTTGAGGCCGCCGAACCGCATCAGGGACTCGGAACCGGCCGCGTCCGGGTTGCGGTACAAGTAGTCGTCCTTCACCACCGAAGGCACGACGACGCCGTCGTAAACGGCCGTGAGGCCCTCCTTCGTGGGGTTGTTGCCCGTCATGCCCAGCATGTAAGGGGGCGCGTTGGGATCCAGGGCCTCGGTCAGCTTGAGGTTGTCAAAGATGGTCAGGGTGACGTCGTTGTCACCGCCGCCGGAGAAGTCCTTGAGCTTCCAGGTCACCTGCGTGGCCTCGTTGTTGGCCGTGCCATTGATGCTGGCCGACCCGGGCGAGACGTTGGCGTTGGGGTCGAAGAACGTCCAAGTGGGGATCACGTCCCAGTCTTGCAGCACCTCGGGGAACTCCCCCGTGGGGGTTCCCTCTGAATCGACCTTCTCGCGCTCGTTCTCGAGGTGGCCGAAGTCGATCTTGAACAACCCGGCCGAGGCGGGGTTGGTGATGCCCAGTGAGGCGACCGCTGCCATGAGCAGCATCCAGCGTGAGTTTTTCATGTGCGTTAGGAATGTGTTGGTTCTTCGCAAGCTTTTGATGCCGTGTATCGGAGAGCCTTGACAAAGGTGATGAAACCGGGGGGAACGATGCAGATTGCAATGCAAACTTCCCGGATGAGTCAAATGGAATTATTGAAAACTCTTTCGCCGCCACTGGCCCGCCGCGTCCCGCCCCCGTGTTCGTGGTCGTCGTGTCTCGCCCGTCGCATTAGAGTGCCGACCGCATGCGTCACTTGGTCCTCGCCGCCGCCCTCGCAGCAGCCTGGGGCATCCCCCTCGCCTCCCACGCCGAGGAGGCCCGCCTCCTGCGGTTTCCCACCCTCCATTCCCAACGCGTCGTCTTCGGCCATGCCGGCGACCTGTACACCGTCCCCGCCGGCGGCGGTGTCGCCCGTCGCCTCACCAGCCACCCGGGCTATGAGTGCTTCCCGCGGTTCTCGCCCGACGGCAAATGGCTGGCCTTCACCGGCCAATACGACGGCAACACCGAGGTCTATCTCATGCCCGCCGACGGCGGCGAGCCGCGCCGCCTCACGTGGACCGCCACCCTGGAGCGCGACGACGTCTCGGACCGCATGGGCCCGAACAACATCGTCCTCGGCTGGCGCGACAACCAAACCGTCGTCTTCCGCACCCGCGCCCGGCAGTGGAACCCGTTCAAGGGCGAGCTCTGGACCGTCTCGACCAACGGCGGCACCCCGTCCGTCCTCCCCGTTTCTCGCGGGGGCTGGTGCTCGTTCTCGCCGGACGGCCAGCAAATGATCTACAACCGCTTCTTCCGCGAGTTCCGCACCTGGAAGCGCTACCGGGGGGGGCAGGCCGACGACCTCTGGCTCCATGACTTCAAGACCGGCGAGTCCAAGGCCATCGTGCAGGACCCCGCCCAGGACATCTTCCCCATGTGGCGGGGCCAGGACCTCTTCTTCGTCTCGGAGCGCGACGACCACCACCAAGCCAACCTCTGGATGCAACGCGTGGAGGGCGGCCCGGCCCGGCAGCTCACCACCTTCACCGAGTTCGCCGTCAAGTTCCCCTCCCTCGGCGACTCCGGCATCGTCTTCGAGAACGGCGGCTTCCTCCGCATCCTCGACCTCTCCACGGGCCAGGTTCGTCCCGTGCCGGTCGAGATCCGCGAGGACCTCGCCGTCGGGCGCGGCTCGCTCCGGGACGTGTCCAAGGAAACGACGGGCTACGATGTCTCGCCGGACGGCAACCGCATGGTGGTGGGCGCGCGCGGCGACGTCTTCACCGTGCCCGCCAAGAACGGGCCCACGCGCAACCTCACCCGCACCCCCGGCGTCCATGAACGCGACCCCGCATGGTCCCCCGACGGTCGTTGGATCGCCTACGTCAGCGACCAGACGGGGGAGGACGAGGTCTGGATACGGCCGCAGGACGGCTCCGGCCCGCCGCGGCAGCTCACGCGCGAGTCCGACACCTACAAGTACGCCCCCGCGTGGTCCCCCGACTCCGCCCGCCTCGCCTGGACCGACAAGAAGAACCGCCTCAACGTCGTCGTCGTCAGCAACGCCACCCCAAGCGTCGTCGCCCAGTCCAAGGCGTTCGAGATTCGCCAGTTCGCCTGGTCCCCCGACGGCAAATGGCTCGCCTTCGTCCAGCCCGAGCCCAGGCGCTTCGCCAACATCCAGCTCCATTCCATCGACTCCGGCGACACCTTCCCCGCCACCGACGGCTGGTTCGACGTCGGCTCGCCCGAGTTCAGCTCGGACGGCAAGTACCTGTTCTTCACCTCCGAGCGGTCCTTCACCCCCACGTACGGGTCCACCGAATGGAACCACGTGTACACCGACATGGAGCGCATCTACCTGCTCACCCTCGCGCGCGACACGCGCTCGCCGTTCTCACCCAAGTCCGACGAGGCCAAGCCCGTGGGCGAGCCCGACGTGAAGTCGGCGGCCGCCGAGCCTGCCCAAGGCGGCACCAACTCCGTCGCGGCCAAGTCGGAAGGCAAGGACGGCAAGGAGTCCAAGGACGCCAAGCCCGTCGCCAAGCGTCCCAACGTGAAGATCGACCGCGACGGCCTCGCGCAGCGGATCGCCGTGCTGCCCACGCCCGCCTCGTCCTACGGCGGCCTCGCTTCGGCCGGCGACCGGCTCTTCTACACCCGCAAGGGCAAGCTCCATGTCTTCGACCTCGAAAAGGAAAAGGAGACGGACCTCGGCGAGGTGGAGGGCTACGCCTTGACCGGCGACCGCAAGAAGATGCTGGTCAAGTCCGGCGGCGGCTTTGCGATCATCGACCTGCCCGCGGCCAAGCTCGACGTGGCGGACAAGCGCCTCTCCTTGGCCGACCTCAAGATGGACCTCGACCGCGGCGCGGAGTGGCTCCAGATCTTCGACGAGTGCTGGCGCCAGATGCGCGACTTCTTCTACGACCCCCAGCTCCACCAGGTGGACTGGAAGGCCATGCGCGAGCGCTACCGGCCGCTCGTCGCCCATGTCCATCACCGCGCCGACCTCACCTACGTGATCGGCGAGATGATCGGCGAGCTCAACGCCGGCCATGCCTACGTCGGGGGCGGTGACATGCCCAAGCCCGAGCGCGTCCCCATGGGCCTCCTCGGGGCCTTCCTGGAGCGGCAGCCCGGCGGCTCCTACCGCGTCGCCCGCATCCTGCCCGGCCACAACTGGGACCCGCGCTACCGTTCGCCCCTCACGGAAATCGGCGTCAACATACGGCCCGGCGACCACATCCTCGCCATCGACGGCGTCCCCGCCGCGTCGCTCCCGGACCTCCAGGTCGCGCTCGCCGGCAAGGCGGGCAAGCAAGTGCGCCTCCGCGTCAACGCCGGGCCCATGGACGAGGGCGCCCGGGACGAGGTCGTCGTTCCCACCGCCGACGAGCAACCCCTGCATTACCTGGACTGGGTCCTTCGCAACATCGAGGCCGTGGACAAGGCCACCGGCGGCAAGGTCGGCTACGTCCACATCCCGGACATGGGCGTGCCCGGGCTCAATGAGTTCGCCAAGTTCTACTACCCCCAGCTCCACAAGGACGCGCTCATCGTCGATTGCCGCGGCAACGGCGGCGGCAACGTCTCGCCCATGATCATCGAACGCCTCCGACGCGAGCCCGCCATGTGGACCGTCGCCCGCAATGGCAACGTCAACGTCGATCCCGTCGGGCAGGTCCTCGGACCCAAGGTGCTCCTCCTCGACCAGTTCAGCGCCTCCGACGGCGACATCGTGGGCTACCGCTTCCGCAAGCACCGCCTCGGCCCCATCATCGGCCAGCGGTCGTGGGGCGGGGTCGTCGGCATTCGGGGCTCCCTCCCGCTCCTCGACGGCGGGATCCTGAACCGACCCGAGTTCAGCCGGTTCGACCTCGAGGCCAAGGAATGGATCATGGAAGGCGTGGGCGTGGAGCCCGACATCGCGGTGGTCAACGACCCCGGACGCGAGTTCAAGGGCCTCGACGACCAATTGCAGCGCGCCATCGACGAGGTCTCCAAGGCCCTCAAGGAACGGCCCGTGGTGGTCCCCAGCCCGCCGACCTACCCCGACAAGCGCAAGTGACCATGGGTGCGCCCGCGATCCCAGCCATCGCGCCGGATGACGAAGCCCGGTCGTTGGAAATCAGCCGACGCATCCGGGACGAGATCGCGCGGCTCGGCGGGGCGGTGCCATTCTCCCGCTTCATGGAACGTGCGTTGTACGAGCCGGGGCTCGGCTACTACGAGCACGCCGCCATTGGAACCTCGGGCGACTTCAGCACCAGCGTCTCGTCCGGGCCGTTGTTCGGGGAGATCCTGGCCCGGCAGGCGTGCCAGACATGGGAGAGGCTGGGCCTCCTGGCGTCCCCTGCCACGCCCACGTGGGTCGAGGCGGGCGCGCACGACGGGCGGCTTGCGGCCGACTTCCTCGGCTGGCTTGGGGCAAACCGCCCCGACATCGCCCGCAGGGTCCGCTACCTCGTCGTCGAGCCCTCCGCCACGCGTCGGGGCTGGCAGGCCCGGACGCTGGCCCGGTTCGCCACGCAGGTGGAATGGGCGGACACCATCCCGGCGTTCGCGGGCATCCTGTTTTGCAACGAGCTCCTGGATGCGTTCCCGTTGGAGCGACACGTGTGGGATGCAGCCGGGCGACGGTGGTGGCGGTGGGGCGTGGCCGTGCGCGACGACCGATTCGTGCCTTGCCGGATGGAGGCGGACGGCGTGCACAAGGCCTTCCTTGAGGGCATACCGGAGGCCTTGCTCGCGGTCCTGCCCAGCGGACATGTCGTCGAGCATTCACCCGGGGCCGAGGCTTGGTGGGCCGGTGCCGCGCGCTGCCTGCAAAAGGGTTGCCTCATGACCTTCGACTACGGGTTCGAGGAAGCGGATCGGTTCCGGCCCGGCCGCTCGAACGGCACGTTGCGAGGCTATTGGCGTCATCGTCCGGCCGAGGATGTCCTCGCCAACCCCGGCCTCATCGACCTGACCGCTCACGTGGACTTTGGGCGCATCCAGCAGGCCGGCGAGGACGCCGGGCTCACGACCGTCTCCCTGTGCACACAACACCGATGCCTGTCGCGCTGGATGGCCGAGTCGGTGGAGGCCGGCGAGGCCTTGACCCCCATGACGCCGGCGCGGATGCGGCAGTGGCAGGCCTTGTCGCACCCGTCGCACTTCGGCCAGGCGTTCCGCGTCCTGGTGCAGGAACGACCCTGACATCAGTGCCGTCCATCGGGCCCGTCATGTGGGGCTCTTGGCTCAGTCGGGACCAGTCACGCGACTCGTTCGATGGAAGCTTGGCGACGACGGGGCCTTTCGGGGACATCATCCCGTTCATGGAGCGCAATCGTGGCTGGCGATGGATGACCGGGCACGCCATGGCCTGGGCGTTGGGCGTTGTATCCTTGGCACTTCAAGGCCACGCGCCTGCCCGGGCGGCCGGACCCGGTGGCATGGATCCCGCCCGCATGCTCGCCGATGTGCAGGCCTTGGCGTCGGATGCCTTCGAGGGACGGGGTCCGGGCTCCAAGGGCGAGGACCTCACCGTCGCGCACCTGGTGGAGGAGTTCCGCAAGGCCGGACTCCAGCCCGGCATGCCCGACGGCTCGTGGACGCAGGACGTCCCCATCATCGGCGTGCGCTCGTCGTTCAGCGCCCGGTGGTCGGCGAAGGGGACCCGACGCGACCTCATTTTCCCCCAAGACATCGTGGCGTGGTCCGCCGAGACCAACGCGGTGTCGCGCGTGCCGGATTCCGAGATGGTCTTCGTGGGCCACGGCGTGACGGCCCCGGAGTACGGATGGGACGACTACAAGGGGGCCGACGTGCGCGGGAAGACGGTCGTGATCCTCGTGGGGGATCCGCCGGTTCCCGACCCCCGCAAGCCGGGCGAGCTGGACCCGCGCATGTTCGGCGGGCGGGCGATGACGTACTACGGGCGCTGGACGTACAAGTACGAGGAGGCGGCGCGGCGCGGCGCGGCGGCGGCCTTGCTGGTTCATGAGACCAAGGCGGCCGCCTATCCATGGTTCGTGGTGGTCAATTCATGGGGACGGGAACGGTTTGAGCTGAAGGCCGACACGGACCCCAAGGTGGTCATGGCGGGATGGCTGAGCCTCGAAACGGCGAGGGAATTGTTGAGGGACAACAACCTTTCCTACGAGGACGCGACGGCCATGGCCCTTCGCAAGGACTTCCAACCGCGCGTCCTGGGCCAACGCTTCTCCGCCGAGAGCCGCCAGGAGGTTCGACACGTTCTCTCCCGCAACGTCGTCGCCCGCGTCCCGGGGGCGCGTCGGCCGGACGAATCCATCGTTTACTCCGCCCACTGGGACCACCTTGGCCGCGATGCCAAGGCCGAGGGCGACGGGATCTACAACGGGGCCGCCGACAACGCCGTCGGCGTGGCGGGACTGCTCGAGCTCGCGCGGGCGTTCGCGCGGGATGCCCGGGCCCCGCGACGCAGCGTCGTGTTCCTCGCCCCCACGGCCGAGGAGCAAGGGCTGCTCGGCGCCCGTCATTACGCCCGGAACCCGCCGTGGCCCGCCCGGGGCATCGTCGCCAACATCAACATCGATGGCATGAATACCTGGGGTCGCACCCGGGACGTCCGCCAGGTCGGGCAGGGCCATTCCAGCCTCGACCGCGAGCTGGAACGGGCGATGCGCTCCCAGGGACGCAAGGTCCTGCCCGATGCCAACCCGGAGCGCGGGATGTTCTACCGGAGCGACCACTTCGAGTTCCTGCGCGCCGGCGTTCCGGCGTTGTACATGAAGGCGGGCGACGACTACGCGGACCATCCGCCCGGGTACGGTCAGCAGAAGGTCTCGGAGTACATCGACCGCGACTACCACAAGCCCAGCGACGACGTGAAGCCGGGCTGGGACCTGCGCGGCGCGGCGGAGGACCTAGGCGTATTGCACGCGGTCGGCCGGCGCCTCGCGGATGGCAGCTCGTGGCCTCGTTGGAACCGGTCCAGCGAGTTTCGCGAGGCGGGCATGTCGCGCCGGTCGGGGCGCTAGGCGACACCCCATCCCATGGGCGCGCCACTGCTGAGCTTCGAGGGGTTCACGCTGGAGCTCGCGACGGCTTCGGGCTGGTTGCGCGTGCTGGATGGGATCGACCTGCGGGTGGGCGAGGGGGAATCCCTGGCCTTGGTGGGGGAAAGCGGCAGCGGCAAGACGTTGTGCGCCCAGTCCGTGACACGGCTCTTGCCACTGCACCACGCCCGTTGCACCAGCGGGGCCGTTCGCCTTTCGGGGGTGGACGTCTTCAAGGCGGGCGAACGCGACCTGCGAAGGCTGCGCGGCGCCGTGGCCGGGCACGTGTTCCAGGAACCCGCCGCCGCGCTCAACCCGGCCATGCGCATCGGCGACCAAGTGCTCGAAGCGCTGCGCCTGCACCGGCCGTCGGAGGCCCGTCACGCCGAGGCCGTCCGTTGGCTCGCTCGCGTGGGCATCCCGGCGCCCGAGGATCGCGCCCGGCAGTTTCCCCACGAGCTGTCCGGCGGCTTGCAGCAGCGGGCGACCCTCGCCATCGCGCTCGCGCCGCGGCCCCGCCTGCTCGTCGCCGACGAGCCCACCACCGCGCTCGACGTGACCGTCCAGGCGCAGGTCCTCGAGCTGTTGGCGCAGGCCCGGGCCGAGCTGGGCATGGCCATCCTCCTGGTGACCCACAACCTCGGCGTCGTCGAGGGCATCGCCGACCGCGTGGCGGTGCTCTATGCGGGTCAGGTCGTGGAGCATGGCCCGACGGCGGACGTGCTGGCGCGGCCGCTGCACCCGTACACGCGGGCGTTGGTGGCATCCGTTCCCAGGCTGGGCCAGGCAACCGACCGCCTCGGCGCCTTGCCCGGGTCGGTGCCGGCTCCCGGGGCATGGCCGACGGGCTGTCGTTTTCAACCGCGTTGCCCGCAGGCACGCGCCTCATGCGGCGAGGCGTCGCCCCCGTGGAACGCCGCACGGCTTGCACACGGCGCGCGTTGCCCGTTCGCGACCGAGGAGGCCGCCACGTGAAGGCGCTGCTCGCCGTTGAGGATGTGCGCATGCTTTACCCCGCAAGGCCCGATGCGTGGGGAAGGCCGAGGGCATGGTTGCATGCCGTCGATGGCGTCAGCCTTCGCGTGGACGCCGGGGAGGTCGTCGGGCTGGTCGGCGAGAGCGGGTGCGGCAAGAGCACCTTGGGGCGCATCGTCGCCGGCCTCGAGAAGCCCACCCGCGGCGTCGTGCGCTGGGATGGGCTCGACGTGACGGGGCGCGCCGGCACGCCCGGGTTGCAAATGGTCTTCCAGGATTCCAGCGGGGCGCTCGACCCTCGCTGGACGGTGGCGCAGATCGTCGCCGAGCCGTGGCTGGCGCGCGGCCGACGCATGTCCCGTGCGGAGCTTCGCCAGGAGGCCGCCGCGTTGCTGGCGGAGGTGGGCCTTGATGAAGGCGCGTTGGATCGCTTCCCGCATGCTTTCAGCGGCGGGCAACGTCAGCGCATCGGCATCGCCCGGGCGCTCGCGGCAAGGCCGCGCATGCTCGTGTGCGACGAGGTTGTGAGCGCGTTGGATGTGTCCGTGCAGGCGCTGGTGGTGAACCTTCTCGCCCGCCTCCGGGGGGAGCGGGGGCTGGCGATGGTGTTCATCTCGCACGACCTCGCCGTGGTGGAGCACCTCAGCCAACGCATCGTCGTGATGTACCTCGGGCGCCTCGTGGAGGAAGGGCCGTCGCGCGACGTGTGCTCGCGCCCCTTGCATCCCTACACGCAGGCCTTGCTGGCGGCCGTGCCGGAGCCCGGGCGGCCTCGGTCGCGCGCCCCCGTGCAAGGCGAGGCGCCGTCGCCGCTCGCGCCTCCCACGGGTTGCCCGTTCCACCCCCGTTGCCCCCTCGCGTCGGCGCGTTGCCGCGCGGAGATGCCGGCATGGCGCGAGTCCTCGCCGGGGCGATGGGTCGCGTGTCACGAGGCAGCGGCCGACGTTTCACAACGCGGTCCTTGAAAGTGGTGCCTCGGTTCCTAGAGTGCGGCCCGCGTGTTTTCCGAGAAATGAGCGAATCCAAGATCGCGCCCGTCGCGCCCATGCCGACATCCGTGCCTGCGCCCGCATCCGAGCCGGCATGGGACGTCGGAGCCGCCCGCACCCTGTACAACGTGGACCGCTGGGGGGCGGGCTACTTCGACGTGAACGCCGAGGGCCACGTCGTGGCCAAGCCGTCGCAGAACGGGGTCGAGGTGGACATCATGGACGTGGTGGAGGAGGCACGCGCTCGAAACCTGAAGTACCCGTTGCTGGTCCGGTTCCAGGACATTCTTCGGCATCGGGTCGTGGCCCTGAATGAGGCGTTCCGCGCCTCCATTGCCGAGTATGGCTACCGGGGCGCCTACCGGGGCGTGTTCCCCATCAAGGTCAACCAGCTTCGCGAGGTCGTTGAGGAGATCCTTGAGGCCGGCCGCCCCTACGCGTTTGGACTCGAGGTGGGAAGCAAGCCGGAGCTGTTCGCCGGCATGGCCCTCCAGGACCAGCCCGGCTCGCTGATCATCTGCAACGGCTACAAGGACACCGCGTTCATCAAGCTCGCCCTTCAGGGCATCAAGCTCGGCAAGCGCGTCATCATGGTGGTCGAGAAGCTCGAGGAGCTTCGCCACATCATCGCCGTCTCCCGCCAGGTCGGCGTCGAGCCCATGGTGGGCATCCGCGCCCGCCTCATGAGCAAGGGCGCCGGCAAGTGGGCCGAGAGCGGCGGCGAGAACGCCAAGTTCGGCCTCAGCACGTCGGACCTCCTAGCCGCCACCAACCTCCTGCAAGCCGAGGGCCTCGCCCATTGCTTCAAGCTCCTTCACTTCCACATCGGCTCGCAGGTGCCCGACATCCTCACCGTGAAGAAGGCGGTGCAGGAGGCCGCCCGCTTCTACGCCAAGCTCCAAAAAATGGGATTCCCCATCGAGTTCCTCGACGTCGGCGGCGGCCTCGGCGTGGACTACGACGGGTCACGCTCCGCCTTCGACTCGTCCACGAACTACACCCTGCAAGAATACACCAACGACATCGTCTATTACATCGCCGATGTCTGCAATGCCGAGGGCGTCCCACACCCTGACATCGTGTCCGAGTCGGGCCGCGCCCTCGTGGCGCATCACTCGGTGCTTGTCGTCGAGGTCTTTGGAAGCATCGACAAGACGCGCCAGCAAGCAGGCCTCCAATACGGCCCGTCCGAGCATCGGCTCGTCCGCGAGTTGCTCGACATCCGCGACCATCTCCCCCGGTTGAACAAGCTCGAGGCATGGCACGACGCCCTCGAGCGCAAGGAGGACGCCCACCAGATGTTCACGCTTGGGATGCTCGAGCTTCCCGACAAGGCCAAGATCGAGAGCCTCTACTGGGAAATCAGCCAGGCCGTGGTGGCCGGCTTCCGGGGCCAAGCCCACATCCCCGAGGAAATCCGACATCTCGAGGACACCCTCGGCGACCAATACCTCTGCAACTTCTCCGTGTTCCAGTCCCTCCTGGACCACTGGGCGCTGGGCCAGTTGTTTCCCATCATGCCCGTCCATCGGCTGGACGAACGCCCCACCCGCGAGACCACCCTCGTGGACATCACCTGCGACTCCGACGGCCAAATCAACAAGTTCGTGGACCTGCGGGACGTCCGGGACACCCTCCCGCTCCACCCGCTCAAGGGCAACGGGCACTCCGAGCCCTACCTCCTCGGCTTCTTCCTCATGGGCGCCTACCAGGACATCATGGGCGACCTCCACAACCTCTTCGGGCGCGTCAACGAGGTGCATGTGTTCCTCGAGCCCGACGAGCCGGCCGGCTACTACATCGAGGAGGTCATCGATGGCGACAAGATCCGCGACTCGCTCACCGAGGTGCAGTACGACGTCAACGAACTCAAGCGCCAGATGAAGGCCCAGGTGGACGCCGCCATCAAGACCGACCGCCTCAAGCCCAACGAGGCCATGCGCATCCTCGATGACTACGAGCGCGGCCTGGAGGATTACACCTACCTCACCTAGCCCCTCGCCGCGCCCCCTTCCACCAGCGCACCCCAAGGAATCCCCATGCCCAGCTTCGACATCGTCTCCAAGGTCAACTCGATGGAGGTCGAGAACGCCATCAACCAAGCCCAGAAGGAATTGCTCAGCCGCTTCGACTTCAAGGGTTCCGGGGCCGAGATCGTCCTCGAGAAAAACGAGGTCAAGCTCCGCGCCCCGGACGCCTTCAAGATGCGTGCCCTCGTCGAGATGGTCGTGGCCAAGCTCGCCAAGCGCGCCATCAGCATGAAGAGCATCGATCAAGGCGAGCCCGAACTGTCCCCGCTCGGCCACGCCAGGCAGGTCATCAAGATCAAGCAAGGCATCGAGGGCGCCCAGGCCAAGGAAATCTCCCAGTTCATCCGAGGCCTCGCCCTCAAGGTCACCGCCGCGATCCAAGGCGACGAACTCCGCGTCACCGGCAAGAACCGCGACGACCTCCAGGCCGTCATCGCCGCCGTCCGGTCCCACGACTTCCCCGTCGCCCTCAGCTTCGTGAACTTCCGCGACTGAATCGTCACGGCCAAGGTCCTCGCCTCGTCACAACGGCCGTCGTGACGGCAAACGGCCCGGGCAACGCATCCGCCGCGTCGCCCGGGCCGAGTCGATTTGGGAGCCTTCGATCAACGCCGCACCAAACGGAACCACAGGGACTGCGGGCCGGCGGGTATCCAAACCGTTGCCTCCCCGCTCTCCACCGCCAGCTCCGGTCCTTGCGTCCATGGACCGCGCAACGTGCCAGCAACCTCCAGCCGCCAGCCAGCCAACCAAGCCGGGCCTGGCATCCGCACCCGCACGCCTTGCCCCTCCAATCCCACGGCCAACTGCGGCGTCCCCGTCGGGCCCACGTCCTCGAATCGCGCACCGACCCGCAGCCGGTCCACATCGACCTCCCCAAGCCCCGTAGCCTGGCGAAACGCCGCCTGGCTCAGTCCTTGCCCAATGCCGCGCCCGTCTCCCGCCATCGCCCGGTTCGCAACGTCCTTCTCGGTCGCCGGGTTCACCCAGAGCACCGCGTTGGTCGCCCCGAGGTCGAGCCGCAACACCAGGTGCACCCACTCGTTCGTCACAATGTCACGAGCCACCATCACCGGCGCGCCCGTCCCCCAGGAAACCCCCACGCGCAACGCACCGGCGGCCGCACCCGCCGTCGTCGCATGGATCCGTCCCGTGAAGACGGACGCGGACCCGGAATCAACCGTGTCCTTGAAGTGGAAGAAGTAGGTGCCCGTGGGGCTCGGCAATCCCCGGAACCGCAGGTCAAGGCCCGCGAACAGCATGCCGTTCGTCACGCCACCCGATGCCAAGGTGCGCCGGACGTCCTCGGTGCGGGAACCCGACAACCGGATCAGGCCTCCCGAAACCGTCACTTGTCCCGTCGTGCCGCTGTGCGTCACCCAACGCCCGTCCGACACGGTCACCAAAGGACCGTCGGCACCGTCAAAGGACTCGTCGATCCATGCTTCCGCGCGCACCGCCGAGGCCGCCATCCATGGAACCAACCCGATGAATGAATGAATGAATGTTTTCATGCGGGCCTCCTTAATGTCCGACCCCCATGGCGCGTTTCACGGCAAGTTGCACCCATGCCACTCGGCGGTAGGATCGCGGGTCATGCCGAAGAAGATCGAACTTGCCCTGAAGCCGGGCGATCCCGCGCCGGACTTCTCGTTGCCCTCGACCGATGGCTCGGTCATCCGCCTCGCAAACCTGCGCGGCCAGCACGTCATCCTGTATTTCTACCCGAAGGACGACACACCCGGCTGCACCAAGGAGGCCTGCGGCTTTCGCGATGCCTACGCCCGCTTCAAGAGGAAGGGTGCCGTCGTCCTCGGCGCGAGCACCGACCCCGTGAAGTCCCACGCCAAGTTCGCCGCCAAGTTCGACCTGCCCTTTCCGCTTCTATCCGACGAAGGCAAGGAACTGGTCCAAGCCTACGGCGTCTGGGGAGAGAAGGTCTTCATGGGGCGCAAATACCTGGGCACCCACCGCGTCACCTTCCACATCGACCCGGAGGGCCGCATTGCGCACGTCTGGCCCGAGGTCAAGCCGGAGGAGCATGCAGCCGAGGTGCTCAAGGCCATCGGCTGAAGGAACGCTGGCGCGCCGTTTGACACCCGCCCGGGTCGCCTGTAACGCTGCTCCGTTCCGCATCGGACCTGATCCGTCGGACGCGTTTCACTCCACCCCTAGAAGCATCATTCACATGCCAATCGCCGTAGGAACCCAGGCGCCCGCCTTCACCCTCAAGACCAAGACCGACACCGGCCTCGCCGACGTCGCCCTCGCCGACAACCTTGGCAAGAAGAACACCGTCCTGCTCTTCTTCCCCCTCGCGTTCACCGGCGTCTGCACCCAGGAGTTCTGCGACCAAACGGCCGGCCTCGGCCAGTACACCAGCCTCGGGGCCGATGTCCTGGGCGTTTCCGTGGACAGCCCCTTCGCCCAGGAGGCGTGGGCCAAGCAGAACAAGATCGGCATCCGCCTCGCCAGCGACCTCAACAAGTCCGTCACCGACGCCTACGGCGTCCGCTTCCCCAACCTCGCCGGCGTGGGCGACACGTCGGCTCGGGCCGCCTTCGTCATCGACAAGAACGGCATCGTCCAATACGCCGAGCAGACGCCCACGCCCAAGGACCTGCCCAACTTCGAGGCCATCAAGGCCGTCTTGGCCGGGCTCAAGTAGCGATCCACCCCGTCGCCAGCCGCGTCCGCAGGACTCGCAGGTTGGCTGTCCTTCAGCGAGAGGCCCCAGTCATGGGGCCTCTTTTTTGCCTTAGCTGGGACGATTCAGTTGGGAGGGAAGTGATTGCGAAGCAGATGCTTGCGCAAGCCGAGGAGTGAGCGAGGCGCGGGCCGGTTCGAGGCCCGTAACGAGCGAGCGACGAAGGAGTTGCGCAAGCAGATCGAGCAAGCACGACCGATCCAACTGCATCGTCCCGGCTAAGCCGGAACGCCTCCGACGCTTCGGTCGCAATGGCGGGATCTTATTCCGCGAGACCTTCTTCCTTCGCGCGTTTCCCTGTGCCGGCGGGACTAGTTCCCGCGGCCCCCAAGACCGCGAAGATGGACGTCGAACCAGTCCGCAAAGGTCGCGAGATCCTTCTCCATGTTGGGCCATCCGTGGTCCGCGCCCGGCTTCACATCCAAACGAACGACCGCCCCCACGGAGTCCGCCTTCTTCTTGTAGATCTCAGCCTGGTACAACGGCACAAGCCCGTCCTTGTCGCCATGAATGATCAACGTCGGCGGCGTCGAAGCCTTCAGCCCATGAATGGGCGAGATCTCCGGCCCTAGCTTCACCCGGTCCTCCAAGGTCTCGGACCGCGGCCCAAACGCGGGATGAAAGGCCCGGCCCACCTTGCCCACGCCTACCTGCGTGTCTCCCTCGCGCGACCAGTTCTCAAAATCCGTCGGCGGAAAAAAGCACGCCACGGCCTGCACCGCGGACGAGACGCGATCCACCGGATCCTTGGCATTCGCGTCCCCCACGCGCCCCTGCGTCGCCAACGTCAACGAAAGATGCCCGCCAGCCGACCCCCCAAACACGCCCAGCTTGTCGGGGTTGACCCCGTGCTCCGCCGCGTGCGAGCGAATCCAGCGCACCGACCGATGCATGTCCTCGGTGATTTCCGGAATCGTGAACTTCGGCTGCGATCCATGCACCACGGCGTAAACCGTGTACCCCCGTCCGAGAATCTCCCGCATGTAGGACGGATTGATGCCGTCATGGGACGAGAAGAACCCGCCCGATATGACGGCGATCACGCCAAAGCCGTTGGTATTGGGCGGTTGGAGGATGTCCAGGGTCAACGCCGTGCCGAACTTGCGGCCGTAGATCACCTCCGAACGTCGGATGCCCGGCAGGTCGGCGGATTGAACCGTGGTGAAGAACGCCAAGGCTAAGCCGTAACGAGTCAGTTGGGAGGGAAGTGATTGCGAAGCAGATGCTTGCGCAAGCCGAGGAGTGAGCGAGGCGCGGGCCAGTTCCAGGCCCGTAACGAGCGAACGACGAAGGATTTGCGGAAGCAGATCGAGCAAGCACGACCGATCCAACTGAATCGTTACGGCTAAGGCTAGGACGGGTACGCGTAGGGTCATGTTGGTTGGGATGGAAGTAATGAAGGCATCAAGGATCGGTGGGGCTGCGGTGCGAGCGCCGAGCCCGTGCGGCCGTCAGGCCTCCATGTCGCGCGTGTAGTAGAGGAGGCGGCCGCAGTTGGTGCAGTTGACGAGTTCAACCTGGGCCTTGGCGTTGAGGAAGATCTGAGTGGGCAACTTCACATGGCAGCCACCGCAGGTCTGCCGATGGACACCCACGACGACGTTGTCCCCACGGGTCTTGAGGATGCGCTCGTAACGGCCGACCGAGGCGGGATCGATGGATGCAGCCTGCTGCGCGCGCTGCGCGGTGACGGACTCAACCTCGGCCTTGAGGTTGGCCTCGCGGGCATCCACGTCGGCGACCTGTTGTTCCGTCTCCTTCTTCTGGGCCGTGGCGGCGGCGTTGGCGGCCTGGAGTTCCTTGGCGAGCCCCTCGACCTGCTCCATCAGCTCGATCTCGCCGTCCTCGAGCTTCCGGATGTTGGCCTCGGCGGCCTCGATCTGTTGCTGGAAGAGCTTGTACTGGTCGTTCGACCGCGTGGACTGCTGCTCGGCCTGGAACTTCTGGATGCGCTGGCGCAGCGATGCCGCCTCTTGCTCCAGACGCTTGCGCTCGCCCTCGGCCGTGGTGAGTCGGCGTTTCGCCTCGTCCAATGCCACCTGTGCCTGAGAGGCCTTGCCGCGGAGCAACGCACGCTGCGGGGCCACCGTCTCCAGCTCCGCCCGGAGACGGATCAACCTGCGGTCGCGATCCTGGAGCACTAGCAGGCTTTCGATGATGGGGAGCATGTCGCCTGCACGCTACCGCCGGCGCTCGCCCAACGTCAATTTGCGCGAGCGTCCACCGCACCACCTGTGGAATGGCGCCGCCGGGTCGGTCGTGCCAGATGGGGATCTCTTAGCCGTAACGATTCAGTTGGGAGGGAAGTGATTGCGAAGCAGATGCTTGCGCAAGCCGAGGAGTGAGCGAGGCGCGGGCCAGTTCCAGGCCCGTAACGAGCGAACGACAAAGGATTTGCGGAAGCAGATCGGGCAAGCACGACCGATCCAACTGAATCGTCCCGGCTAAGCCCAGCCCGGTTCCACCTCGTCCCGTTCCCATAGCAACCTCCCCTCCATGCCCCCCGCCACCACCCAGGCCTGGCCCGTCACATGCCGCGCCAACACGTCCGACGCCAGGTACACCACCGCGTTCGCCATGTCGTCCGGCCGCCCGATCTGCGGCAGCGCCATCGTCGCCGTCACCCGACGCACCATGTCCGCATCCGCCAGCTTGCTGGCGTTCCGCGGCACCACCGTCCAGCCCGGGCACACGGCGTTCACCCGCCCCCCGCAGTAGTCCGCCGTATGGGGCGCCAGGCGGGCGAACTCGTTCTTGAGCGACTTCACCAACCCATGGGCCATGGCGGCCTTTGCCGCCGCATAGTCCGACTGCCCCGCCTCGCCAAAGATGCCGGCCGTCGATGCCACCAACACGGCGTTGCCCCGGCGCTGGCGTCGAACCACCCGCGCGAACTCACGCAGGCTCAGGAACGCCGTCGTCAACACCGCGTCCATCGTCCCGCGCCATCGCTTGAGGCTGATGTCGGCGATGCCGGCGGACTCGGGGGCCCACGAGCCCGCGTTGACCACCAGCGTGTCCACGCGCCCAAACCTCCGGAGCGCCGCGGCCATCAGTCGCCGTGCATCCGCCTCGCGCTCCAACTGGCCGCGCACCAGCAAGGAGGCCGTCCCCAACTCGGACGCCAGCGCCTCCGCGCGGTCACGCCCCGTGCGATAGTGCAGCACCAACTGCGCGCCCTCCCCTGCCAACTTCCGGGCAATGGCCGACCCAATCCCGCCGGAAGCACCCGTCACGACGACCACCTTGCCCTCCAACCCCGTGTGCATGGGGTCATCCTGCTGCAAGGGCGGATGGAAGACGAGCGGGCGATCCATCCGGCCTCGGTCACAAAAGTTTCACGACCCGGAATTGGGGCTCCCCATCGCCCAGGTGCCTGCGTTAGTTTTTGAAGCCATGGATGGGCCGACGCACAACTGCGCGGGCATGCGCCGCCGGGATTTCCTTCAGGTGGGCCTGGGCGGCCTGATGGGCCTGGGTATGGCCGACATGTACCGGCTCCAAGCCGCCGCAGCCGCCTCCTCCGCGCGTCCCGGGGCCAACGCGACGCCCCCCCTGGCCCCCAAGGCGGCCAGTTGCATCCTCATCTGGCTCGACGGCGGCCCCTCGCATTACGAGACCTTCGACCCCAAGCCGGACGCCCCTGCCGACATCCGCGGCCAATTCAAGGACATCCCCACGGCCGTCCCGGGCATCCGCTTCTCGGAGGCCGTCCCCGAGCTGGCCAAGGTCGCCGACAAGTCCACGATCATTCGCTCGATCTGCCACAAGGATCCCAACCACGGCGGCGGCAACCATTACCTCATGACCGGCTGCCCCACGCCCGTGCCCGTGGCCTGCGGGGCCTTCGTCACGTTCCACCCCTCCATGGGCTCCGTGGTGTCGTGGAAGCGCGGACCGCGGGACGGGATCCCGCCCTACGTCTCCATGCCATCGGTCACGCGCAGCGGCGGACCCAACTTCCTCGGTGGCCAGCACGCCCCGTTTGTGATCGACGGCTCGCCCAACTCGGCCGGGTTCCGCGTCCGCGACGTCGTCCTGCCCGCCGAGATTTCGGAGTCGCGCGCGGCATCCCGGCGTCAGTTGCGCGCAGCCTTGGACGGCATGAAGCGCCATGCCGACAAGCTCGCCGAGGACCCCGCCATCGCCTTCGACCAATACCTCGCCCAGGGCATCAACCTCGTCCTGTCGCCCAAGGCGCAGGCCGCCTTCGACATCTCCCGCGAGGACGCCAAGGTCCGCGAGCAATACGGCCGGAACGACTTCGGCCAACGCCTCCTCATGGCCCGTCGCCTCGTGGAGGTCGGCGTCCCGTGGATCACCGTGAACTCGGGCGGCTGGGACCATCACACCAAGCTCTTCGAGGCCTACAAGGGCGACCAGGTGCGCAACATGGACCGCGGCGTCGGCGCCCTCATCCGCGACCTCGACGAACGCGGCCTCCTCGATTCCACCCTCGTCGTCCTGCTGGGCGAGTTCGGCCGCACCCCGAAGGTCAACAAGGACGCCGGACGCGACCACTGGCCCCATGCCATGTCGGTCCTCATGGCCGGCGCAGGCTGCCCGCGCGGGGCCGTCATCGGGGCCACCGACGCCAAGGGCTACGCCGCCTCCGACAACGTCCACAAGCCCGAGGACTTCACGGCCTCCATCTATCTCAAGATGGGCATCGACCCCAACGAGGTGCTCCACACGAACACCGGCCGCCCCGTCCAGCTCGTCAACAACGGGCGACGCATCCAGCAACTCTTCGCCTAGCCCGGATGCGTCCCAGCCCCCACGGCACGCAACGCCTTGCCTCCCGGGCCTTCCGCGTCGTCAGCCTCCTCACCGGGTTCCTTCACGCCGCCTTCGCCGCCGCTCCCGTCCTGGATCAGCTCCTGCCCGTCGCGCTCGCCCCCGGCTCCTCCAACGCCGTCGTGCTCGTCGGCAAGTTCGACCCGTGGCCGCCCAAGTTCTGGTCGGACCTCCCCGGGCTTGCGATGGAGCCTTCCACCAACGCCGGCACCGTCGCGGTCCGCATTCCCGCCAACGCGCCGCCGGGCGTCCATTTCCTGCGCGCCTTCAATTCGGAGGGCGCCAGCGCGCCACGCTTTCTCGTCATCGACGCGGCCACCCCCCTCGCCGTGGAGGCCGAGCCCAACAACGACGCCGCCACGGAGGCCCAACCCGTTCGCCCGCCGGTCGCGATCCAAGGCCGCCTCGAGAAAAACGGCGACGTGGACTCGTTCCGCATCCAGCTCGAAGCCGGGCAATCCGTGGTGGCGTGGGCCCAGGCCTACACCCTCATGTCGCCCATGGATCCCGTCCTGCGCTTGCTCGACCCGCGCCACGTCCAGGCGGCATGGAACCATGACGACGGGCGCTCCCTCGACCCGCTGCTCGCGTGGACCGCAACCGCGAGCGGCCCGCATGTGTTGCAGTTGTTCACCTTTCCCTACCCGGCCGACTCGGACATCCGCCTCTCGGGCAAGCCCCATTCCGTCTATCGCCTGCACGTCCATGCCGGCCCGGTCGTTCGCCACGCCCTACCGCTCGCCGTCCAACGCGGGACCTCATCCAGCCTCCGCTTGATCGGATGGAACCTCGGCTCCGCCTCCAATCAACCCGTGGCATTCGACGCCACACGGCTGGCACCCGAAGCGACCTCGGTCCCGCTGCCATTCAATGGACGGGACGCCCTCGTGGACCTGCTCGTCGGCGAGGGCGCGGAAAGGATGGAATCCGAGCCGAATGACGGCGTTGCCCAAGCCGAGCCCACGGACATCCCCGGCGGGCGCACCGGCAACCTCGACCGCGAGGGCGACATCGACCGGTTTCTCATCAAGGCGCGCAAGGACGAGAAGCTCGTCTTCTGGGTCCAGTCGGCCGTCCTGGGCTTCGCCCTCGATGGGTGGGTGCGGGTCGAGGATGCGACGGGCAAGGAACTCGCACGAAACGACGACGCCACGGGCAGCGATCCCCGCCTGGAATGGACCGCCCCGGCGGATGCCACGTTCATCGTCGCCGTCGGGAGCCTCCTCCAGCTCGGCGGGAAGGATCGCTGGTACCACCTTTCCCTCGGACGCCCCGCCCCATCCGTCCGCCCCACCGTCGCCGACAACGCCTTCGTCATCGCCCCGGGCAAGACCAACGAGATCGTCATCAACCTCGGCCGCGCGCACGGGCATGACGCCGTGCTGTCCCTCAACGCCGAGGGCCTTCCCCCAGGCGTGACGGCGGCGCCCGTGGACGCGTCTGCCAAGGACGCCTCGGTCACCTTCCGAATCGTCGCCGCCACCAATGCCCCGGCCGCATCCGGGCCGTTCCGGTTGAAGGTCCAGGACAAGGCCACCGGCCGCGCCATCCCCGCACGCATGGACCTCGTCAGCGCCGGCGAGAACAACGGCGTGCCCCAGGGCTTTCGGCGCGTCGTCCGCGATTCCATCGAGGACCTCTGGCTCACGGTGACGGCCCCGCGATGACCGGTGCGGCTCCCCGGACCCACGGCGGGTCCAAACGAATCGGGCCGGCCACGACGACGACCTTGTCACGGACAGGCCGGGCGGCTTAATCCGTGGGCGGTGCGGCATCTCTGGACCTGTTTGCTTCTCACGGCCTTGGCATGGCGGGCGCTGGCCGACCCCATCCTTGGCGCGGACTTCGACTTCACCGCCGGACGCCAGGCAGGCGGCTGGAGCCCGACCCATGACGTCGATTTCCTCCCCAATGACCCTCAAGGCCTCCGCATGGCCGTGCGCGGGCCGGATCCATACGTCACCAGCCCGCCCATGGACTTTCCCGGCACGGGCGACGTCATGGTCGAACTTCGGATCCGCTCCGAGGCCGGCGGGCACGGCCAGCTTTTTTGGTTCGCCAACGCGGCATCGGAGGCCGACTCCGTCCATTTCGCCTGCCGGACCAACGCATGGACCGACGTGTGCCTCGCCATCCCAAGCCCGGGACCGAGGGGGCGCATCCGCCTGGATCCACCAGGCTCAAGGGGAGAAGCGAAGGTGGCGTGGATCCGCGTGCGGCCTGCCGACGGCCCGGGCATCCGCGACGTTCGCGTCCGCCAAGACGACATCCTGATCGAGCTGTCCGGCGTGCGCGGCCCCGCCCATCTCGTCGAGATCCGGCCCCATGAATCCCTCGCGGTCGCCTCCACCAACGGGTCGGTCGCCTTCCTCCCGCAGCCCGCCAACGGCCCCCAATCCGTCTCCGTTCGACGCCACGCCCACTCGGGCAACGTCACCCGGGACCGGCTTCCCTCCGGCTTCGTGCTCTTGCAGGCGCACCCGGTGCATGGCTGGCGTCCGACGGGCCCCGTGCGGCACGTGGGCGACTGGGGCGACGTCGCGCCGCCGGGCGCGGAGGTCCCGCCGCCCTCCAGCAAGAAGGGGCTGCAAGTGCAGATGGTCGAGGATGCCATCGCCCTCGGCGTGCGCCATGCCGCTCTGAACGTGGACCTGCCCTCGCTCATGGATCCCGACGACCTCCCCGACTCGTATGAATGGGTCGTGGACGGGCAACGACATCGGTTTCGACGCGGCGCGGTCAATGCGATCCAGGCGAAGGCGTTGTCGGATTCCGGCGCGGCGGTGACGTTGATCCTGCTGGCGTATGCGTCGGGCCAGCCTGCTCGCGACGCGGTGTGGCTGCACCCGGGCTACGATCGCCGGGCCCCCAACCGGCTCGGGGCCTTCAATCATGTCACGGAGGACGGGGCTCGATGGCTCCGGGCGGCGGTGGAGTTCCTGTGCCATCGGTTCTCGCTCCCGGGCGCCCCCCACGGCCGCGTGTCGCATCTCATCGTGGGCAACGAGGTCACGGCGCATTGGCACTGGGCCAACATGGGCGAGGTGCCTGCGAGCGTGTTCATCGAGGACTACGTGGGCACCGTCCGGCTCGTGCAGGCCGCCGCCGCGAGCGTGTCGCGGTCCATCCGCGTCCACGTGTCCATGGATCACCATTGGAACCTGACCTACGGGAACCACCCGTTGCGGGCGATCCCCGGACGACGCCTCGTGGACGAGTTCGCGCGCATCGCCCGGCTGGGCGGGGACTTTGCCTGGCACATGGCCTACCACCCTTATCCCGAGGACTTGTTCAAGGCGGCGACATGGAAGGACAAGACGGCTCTGCCATCGCCGTCCACGCCGCGCATCACCTTCAGGAACCTCGACGTCCTGACGGCGTACCTCGCCCGTCCGGAACTCCTCTGGAAGGGCCACCCGCGGCGCGTGCTCCTCTCCGAGCAAGGCTTTCATTCGGATGCCACGCCGGAGGGCGAGGCCTTGCAGGCAGCCGCCTACGCCTATGCGTGGCACAAGGTGGACGCCAACCCGGGCATCGACGCGTTCATCCTCCACCGGCACGTCGATCACCGCGACGAGGGCGGTCTCAACCTCGGGCTTTGGAGGCGACGCCCCGGCTCGATCGCCGACCCCGACGTGCCGAAGCCGATCCGCGACGTCTTCCTGAGGGCCGACACGCCCGGGCGCGACGACGCCTTCAGGTTTGCCCTCCCCATCATTGGCATCACGAACTGGGCGCAGGTCCGCGTTGCGTCCCCCGCATCCGCTCCTTGACCGAGCCCGTCGCCGGGGCCTTCACTCGCCCCACACGATGCGGGCGCGACGGACCTCACACTGCGGCACCCTGCCCTGCCCATGGCCCGGGTGGACGGGACGCGGCGTCGGTGCCACGCCGGCCATCCTGGCGTGGGCGATCCATGCGTCCGGGTCATGCCTCCTGGCCTTGGTGCTCGGGCTCATGGCGGTGCCGGGGCGCGCCACGGCGGATGCATGGGACGACATCGCCGCACGCAAGGTGCTGCGCTGGGGCAACGACGCCGAGGGCGGGGCACCCTACCTGTTCCATCCGGAGGGAGACCCCGGTCGGCTGGAGGGGTTCGAGGCGGATTTCGCCGGTGCCCTGGCCGGGCGCCTGGGGCTCCAGCATGCCTTCGTGCAGAACAACTGGGACATGCTCGTCCCGGCCCTCTTGCAACGGGGCAGCTTCGACGTCGTCATCGCGGGACTGGAGCGGACGCCGGAGAACATGGCGAGGGTGGCCATGTCGCGGCCCTACTTCGCGTTCGCGCAGCAACTGGTCGTGCGTGCGGACGACCCGGCGCACGACTCCCTGGAATCGCTCGCCGGCCGTCCCGTGGGCGTGTTGTCCGGCACGGCGTCCCATCGGC
Organism: uncultured Verrucomicrobiota bacterium; assembly: GCA_903880005.1. Lineage (GTDB taxonomy): Bacteria > Verrucomicrobiota > Verrucomicrobiia > Limisphaerales > UBA9464 > UBA6176. The sequence goes on from CAIRNV010000035.1 coordinate 31,618, forward strand.
TACTGCAAGCAAACGGACGCGTCGAGGCCCGCATCTACCAAGACAACGTCAACTACTTCAAGGACCTCGCCGTGGGACGCATCGACGCCGTCCTCGCCGACACGCCCATCGTCCAGGCGAACCTCGCCTCGAACCCCGGGTTGCGGAGGGCCGGCCCACCCTTCGCGCCCGGCTTTTACGCCGTCGCGGTCCCCACCGGGGAGGAACGCCTGCTGGCGAGGATCAACGACGCCATCGGCTCGCTGGCCGCGGACGGGTCCCTGCGCCGCATCTACGAGCGATACGGGGTTTGGGACGAGGGCCAGGAACGCGTCGCCGCGTGGCGTCCTGCCTCGGACGGGGCGACGTCGCCGACGCCGCGCCCGCGCTCGGCATGGCGCGAATGGCGAACCCTCTTGCCCGCCCTCCTCCGCGCGGCGGTCACGACCGTGTGGGTGACCTTCGGCGGCATGACGCTGGCGTTGGGGCTCGGGCTTGCCTTGGCGCTCGCGAGGCTCTACGGCCCGCGCCCGCTGCCGTGGCTGGCCATGGCCTACATCGAGGTCTTCCGCGGGACGCCGCTGCTGCTCCAGATCTACCTCATCTACTACGGGCTCTCGCAGGAGGCCGGGCTGCGCCTCCCGGCAGGCGTTGCGGCCGTCCTCGCCCTGGGCCTGAACTACGCGGCCACCGAGGCCGAGAACCACCGGGCCGGCATCGAGTCCGTCCCCCGCGGGCAATGGGAGGCCGCCCTCTCGCTCGGGATGAAGCGCCGCGTCGCCCTCCGTCGCATCATCCTGCCGCAGGCCCTGCGCGTCGCGCTCCCAGCCATCACCAACGACCTCGTCGCCATGTTCAAGGACTCCTCCATCGTGTCCGTCATCGCCATCGTCGAGCTCACCAAGCAGTACCAAATCCAGGCCATCGAGACCCACGACTACATCGGGGTCGGCCTGATGACGGCCGGCATCTACCTCGCCATGAGCTGGACGGCGTCCCTCGCCGCGCGCCGCCTCGAACGTTCCTTACGCCATGATCGCCGTTGAGCACCTCTCCAAGCACTTCAATGGCCAACCCGTCCTCCGCGACGTGTCCCTCCACGTCGCCAAGTCCGAGTGCGTCGTCCTCCTCGGGGCGTCCGGGTCCGGCAAGTCCACCCTGCTCCGCTGCATCAACCAACTGGAGTCTCCCGACGTGGGAAGGATCACCGTGGGCGACGTCACGGTGGATTGCTCCCGGCCCGTGGGACGCGAGGTCCAACGACAGCTTCGCCTTCGCGCCGCCATGGTGTTCCAGCACTTCAACCTGTTCCCCCACCTCGATGCCCTGCGCAACGTGGCCGCCGCGCCCGTCCACGTCCGGGGCATGCCAAGGCCGCAAGCCGAGGCGGAGGCCATGGAATGGCTCCGGCGCGTCGGCCTGGCTGGTCATGCGCACCACGTCCCGTCGCAGCTCTCCGGCGGCCAGCAACAGCGCGTCGCCATCGCGCGGGCCCTCGCCATGCGGCCTGATGCCCTCCTGCTGGACGAGCCGACGTCGGCGCTGGACCCCGCCCTGCGCGGCGAGGTGACCGACGTCCTGCGCGCCTTGGCGGAGGACGGCACGACGATGCTGCTGGTGACTCACGACCTGCGGCTCGCACGCGACGCCGCCGACCGGTTGCTGGTGATGTGCGCCGGCGAGATCGTGGAATCCGGGGCGACCGACAGGGTCCTGAGGCAGCCCGCACACGCCGCGACCCGCGCGCTGCTGGCCTAGTTGAACGATTCGGTTGGAGGGGGAATGGATGCCCAGGCGAATGCTTCCTCAAGCCGAGGTGTGAGCGAGGCGCGGGCCGGCACGAGGCCCGCAACGAGCAAAGGACCGGGTTCTTGCGGAAGAAGATCCAGCAAGCACGACCGATCCAACTGAATCCTCCCGGCTCAGGGTTCCCATGGGCGTCCTTGCCACCCCGCATCGCATCATGCGACAACACGGGTCGATTGCATGAACCGTCGTGACTTCGTCCTCTCCATCGCGGCCGGCGCGGCTGCGGCATCCCTTGAATCCGCCCACGCCCGCCCCGTCCCCCCGCTCCTGGATGCCAAGGGGGCACGCATTCCCGTGGGCATGGACAACTTCGCCGTGCGCGCCCTTGGCTTGAAGGGACGGGCGTTGGTGGACTACGCGGCCAACCTTCGCCTCGAAACGTTGTTCATCACCGACCTCCCGGCGCTGGGCACCATGACCGAGGCCGGGTGCAAGGACCTGGGCAAGGCCGCCGCCGACAAGGGCCTGCAGCTCCTGCTCGGGTCGTGGTCCATCTGCCCCACGTCCAAGTCGTTCAAGAAGGACTGGGGCACCGCCGAGGAACACCTGGCGACGGGCCTGCGACTGAGCCGCGCGGCCGGCTCGCCCTATTTCCGCGTCGTCCTCGGCGCCCGCGAGGACCGCCGCACGCCCGGCGGCATCGAGGCGCGCATCGCGGACACCGTGAACGTCCTCCGCTCGCAGCGGTCGCTGGCCCAGGATCTCGGCGTGAAGGTGGCCGTGGAGAACCACGCGGGCGACATGACCGCGACGGAGCTGGTGTCGCTGATCGAGGCGGCGGGCAAGGACTGGGTGGGGGCCAACATGGACTGCGGCAACTCGGCGTGGACGCTCGAGGACCCGCTCCAGGCCCTCGAAGTCCTCGGGCCCTACACCTTCACCACGAGCCTGCGCGACTCCGCGATCTGGGAGACCCCCAAGGGCGCCAAGGTCCAGTGGACGGCCTTCGGCGAGGGCCAATGCATCGACTGGAAGGCCTACTTCGCCCGTTACGCCCAGCTTTGCCCCGGCGTCGCCGTCAACATCGAGACCATCGGTGGCTTCCAGGTCGAGTTCCCCTACCTCGAGCCCGGGTTCTGGGAGGCCTTCCCCAAGAAGCCCGCCGCCGAGTTCGCGCGCTTCCTCGCCCTGGCCAGGAAGGGCAAGGCCGCCACCGCCTTCAACGCCAACGACGCGGCGCAGCAGGAGGGCGAGCTCAAGCGCTCCATCGCCTACCTTCGTGACGTCATCGGCCTCGGGGTGAAGGCCTGATCATGCCAGGAGTCGTTGCCATCGTCGGGCGCCCCAACGTCGGGAAGTCCGCCCTCTTCAACCGCATCGCGCGCAAGCGCATCGCCATCGTCCATGACCAGCCCGGCGTCACGCGCGACCGCGTCACCGCCGAGGCCGAGTGGCATGGGCGCGGCTTCACCCTCATCGACACCGGCGGCATCGGGTTGCTCCGTGGCGAACGCGCCGAGGACGTCATCACCGCCGCCATGCTCGAGCAGGTGGACATCGCCCTCGATTCCGCCGCCGTCATCCTCCTCGTCGTCAACGTCCAGGAGGGCATCGTCCCCCTCGACCTCGAGGTCGCCTCCAAGCTCCGCGCCACCCGCAAGCCCGTGCTCGTCGTCGTCAACAAGGTGGACACCGACCGCGCCACGCCCGGCGTCGCGGAGTTCTCCGCCCTCGGCTTCGACCGATTGTTCCCCGTCACCGCCATCCACGGCCTCGGCATCGAGGACCTGATGGACGCCGCCGCCGCGTACTTGCCCCCTGAGGAGGGCGCGGCGGACGCAACGACGGACGCGGACCCGACGGCGGATGGCGAGCCCCCCGTCGAACCCGATCCCGCGTCACCCCCGGCCCGGAGGGCTCGGCGCCTCGCCATCGTGGGCCGGCCCAACGTGGGCAAGTCGTCGCTCATCAACGCACTCACGGGATCGAACCGCGTCATCGTCAGCCCCATCCCCGGCACCACGCGCGACGCCGTGGACGTGCCGTTCGAGATCGAGACGGAGGGCGTCAGGCAGCCGTGGGTCCTCGTGGACACCGCCGGCGTCCGAAAGGCGCGCCGCATCGACGACTCCATCGAGTACTTCTCCGTCGAGCGCACCAAGGACGCCATCGGCCGCTCGGACATCGCCGTCCTCGTGCTCGACGCCGAGGCGGGCATCACCGAGCAGGACAAGAAGATCGCCGACGTCATCGTCGAGGCCCGGCGCGCGTGCATCGTCGTCATCAACAAGTGGGACCTCGTCGCCGACGCCGTGCGCAAGGCTCGCGAGGAGGAGGTCGAGGCCCGGCGCGACCACCAGCGCCACCGCGACGACCGCCGCCGCCGCATGACCACCCTCTCCGAGTTCGGCGAATGGGTGCAGTCCAAGCTCTTCTTCCTCGACTACGCCCCCGTGATCTTCACGTCCGCCAAGGAAGGCTTCCAACTGGAACGCCTGCTGGAGGCCGTCCGCTACGTCGGGGCGCAACTCCAGCAATCCGTCCCCACGGCCATCGTCAACCGAACCCTGCGCGACGCCATCGAGCGCCGGCAACCCGTGTCGGACCGCGGCCATCGCCTCACCTTCTACTACGCCACACAGGTCCGCCAAGCCCCGCCGACCTTCCGCCTCTTCGTCAACCGCGACGAGCTCTTCAGCCCCCAGTACACCAAGTACCTCGCCGACGAGCTCCGCAAGGCCTTCGGGTTCGAGGGATGCCCCATCGTCATCGACCCCAAGCCCCGCCCAAAAACCATCGACCCCGTCCGGCGGCCCCGCCGACGACCGTTCTCCGAGGAACGCGCCGTCCGACACGCCAAGCCCCGCACCGGACCCAATCGCCCCGGCCGACCAGCCGCCGCCAGCAAGAAGGCGAGGCCCGCCAAACGACCCGGTAAGCGCGCACGATGAACCCGACCCCATCGATTCAGGACACGGGCGCGTGGCACGGGTAGCGGACCACCGCACCCCCAGCCGCCGTCCCTAACCCGAAGGGCTCCGGCTGGGCCATGACGAGTCAGCCTAAAAACGGCAGTGGGTGTGGGGATCAGTCAGGCCCTCAGGTGGAGCCAAAGGCTTGGCCCATGCTGTAGGCCGCGTGCCCTCACGCGGCGGCCAGGATGCCGCACTCCGAGCATCTCTGAGATAGAGTGGCAGCGGCATCCTGCCGCTGGACGTGATCCATCCAGA
>CAIRNV010000036.1 GCA_903880005.1 uncultured Verrucomicrobiota bacterium
GAAAGTGGAAGCGGCTTCCATCCGCTTGCCCAGCATGGACCCGCGGCAGGATGCCGTTGCCACTCTCTGCACCCGGCGCACGGAGGTGGGGCATCCTTGCCGCCGCGTGAGGGCACGCGGCCTACGGCACGGGCCGAGCCTTCGGCTCCACGGGGGGGGTGGCTGATTCCCGCCCCAACTGCCGTTTTTAGGCTGAAGCAGTATGGATCGGCCACCGGCTACGGGGTGCGAAGCCTTCGGCTTCGTGGGGGGGCGGGTTGGAATCGGGGGTGGCCAAGGGGGCTGGGATGGGATGAAGTGGGGGTGTTACCCGCATGAACGAGGCAAACACGTGGGGCGAGTTGTCGTCGCAGCAGAAGAAGTCGGGCCTTGCGGCCTGGCTGGGCTGGATGTTCGACGGGCTGGACATGCACTTGTACACGCTGGTGGCATTGCCATTCGTGGCGGAGCTGCTGGGGCGGCCGTCGAGCGACCCGTCGGTGGCGCAGCACGGGGCGTTGATCAACGGGGCCTTCCTGGTGGGATGGGCGTTGGGCGGGGCGTTTTTCGGGAGGGTGGGGGACCTGCTGGGACGCAGCCGGGCCTTGTGCCTCACGATCCTGGCCTACGCCGGGTTCACGGGGTTGTCGGCGATCTCGACGGAATGGTGGCACTTGCTGGTGTTCCGGTTCCTGTCCGCGCTGGGGATTGGCGGGGAATGGGCGGTGGGGGCGTCGTTGTTGTCGGAGACCTGGCCGCGCCGATGGCGGCCGTGGATTGCGGCGACGTTGCAAACGGCGGTGAACATCGGGGTGTTGATGGCCTGCGTCGCGGGCTGGGGCTTCGAGTCGTTGCCCCCGCGCTACATCTTCCTGGTCGGGGTGGTGCCCGCGTTGCTGGTGCTGTGGATTCGGAGGGCCGTCCCGGAGCCTGAGGACTGGCATCGGGCGCGGCAGGGGACGGGTCGGCCGCCGGGCGTCGCGGACTTGTTCCGGGGCGAGGTGCTGGGGGTGACGTGGCGGGTGCTGGCGATCTGCGGGGTGTCGCTGACGGCGCATTGGACGTTCATGTACTGGCAGCAGGCGTACATCCGTCGGCTGCCCGAGGTGGCGGCGTTGGGGGACGCGGCGCGGAACCGGGCGGCGGTGGTGGCGCTGACGTGCGTGATGCTGGGGTCGATTGCGGGGAACTTCCTTGCGGGGGCGTTGGCGGTGCGCTGGGGCTACCGGCGCGTGGTCTCGGGGATGTGCCTGGCGTACGGCATCCTCATGGTGTGGGCCTTCTCCGCGCCCCGTGGCCACGGGGAGGCGCTGGCATGGATGGCGGCGATTGGCGTGTGCCAGGGCGTGTTCGGGCTGTTCACGATGTGCCTGCCGCCCTTGTTCCCCGTCTTGCTCCGGACCACGGGGGCCGGGTTTTGCTACAACTTCGGCCGCGTGGCCGCCGCCGCCGGGACGGTGTACTTCGGGACGCACTCGACCGTGAAGGACGTCGGGGGCGCGTTGTACATGGCGGGCTGGCTGTTCCTTCCGGCGGCGGCGTTGGCGTGGTTGCTTCCCGAGGAAAAGGGCCGTTGACGGGCGCATCGCGCGGGGTCGGGGCGGCTCAACGGGACGCGGTCCGAGGCAGGGTTGGGTGCGTGTTTCATCCGCCGGCGCGCTGAATGGGGTTCATGTGCGCCAACCACGAAGCCCCGCATGGTTCCTGGCGGTGGCCAAACCCACCGGCATGAACCCGATGCCTCATGCCCACGTCTCCAAGCCCTGAAGCCCGCACCTCGCACCTCGCACCTCGCACCTCGCACCTCGCACCTCGCACCTCGCACCTCGCACCTCGCACCTCGCACCTCGCACCTCGCACCTCGCACCTCGCACCTCGCACCTCGCACC
>CAIRNV010000037.1 GCA_903880005.1 uncultured Verrucomicrobiota bacterium
CATCACAGCCCGATGCTGTTCGGCGCCATCCAGGACTGCGGTCCGGATCGTTGGGGCCGGATCCTGATCGAGCGGGCTGTCCGCCGAAATGTCCTCTCTGCCAAACCCTACCGGGACCTGGACTACGTCTTGGCCCTCGAGGACTCCACCCGCATCGGGGCCCTTCGCTTCCGGACCGGTTCGGAAGGGCCGTTCCTTGCCACCAGTTCCGGCAGGGTGCCACCCGTGGTCCAACTGGCCGCGCTTCTCCACGCCACCGACGCCGTCCATGGGGAAACCGAAACCGCCCAGGACCTTCGCTTCCTGCTGGGTGCCGGCTCACCCTTGGGCGGGGCGCGCCCGAAATCGGTGGTAGCCCTCCCGGACGGAAAGCTTGCCATCGCCAAGTTCCCAAAGCCCGATGACACCCGGGACATCGCCGCTGGCGAGGTGCTGGCCCTCGGGTTGGCCCGGGAGGCGGGCATCCGCGTACCGGAACATCAACTCGTCGGCGTGCGCGGACGTGGCGTCGCCGTGATCACCCGATTCGACCGGATCGGCATGCAACGCATCCCCTTCCTCTCCGCCCACAGTCTCCTCGGACTCACCCCTGACGATGCCGGCTCCTACACCCTGCTCGCCGATGGCATCCGTCAATGCGGTGCATCCGTGCGGGAGGATCTGCGCGAACTCTGGCGGCGCCTCATCTTCTCGCTCCTCGCCAGCAACCATGACGACCACCTCCGGAACCATGGCTTCTTGATGCACTCCGCAGGCCACTGGTCGCTTTCGCCCGCCTACGACCTCAACCCGGTTCCGGAGATGGATCGCAGTCAGACCCCGAAGACTCCCATCACCGAACGTCAGGAGGACTCGGGCGTCGCGGTCGCGTTGGATGCAGCCCCCCGCTTCGGTCTCCGCGCTGCCGAAGCCCGGGAGACGCTTCGGGAGGTCCTGACCGTCGTTCGGCAATGGCGCCAGACCGCCCGACGCCTCCGTCTTTCCTCCGGAACGATCTCTGCCTACGCCAGCGCCTTCGAGAATCCGTCGATCGACGAAGCCGCCTCCCTGCTCAAGGCGTGATCGGCACACGCACCGCGGATGCCGGGGCATGCAACCCTCCTGCCCGACCACCCCGTTCCCGCGCGCGACGAGTCGGGCGGACGGTGACAGTCATTCTTCCACGTTGCCGCCTCCGCCAGCTTGCCCTCGGCAAGGATAGCATTCAGGTCCAGGTGACAGCATCGCACCCGGAAGCGATGGGGTTCGGCGGCCGAGCATGGATCGTTCCCTGACACCTCAACCGACTATCCATGCTTCAGATGTGACCCCGTTGCTGGTTGTCCAACCCGCCGCCTTGGATGGGCGCCATGCCATGCACCGCGTGAGGGAACGCGGCCTGCAAAGCGGTTTGGTACGCCGCAGCGGCCGGGGACGGCCGCGCTCCCAGGCCGCGCGATAGCCTTAGCCGGGACGATTCAGTTGGGAGGGAAGTGATTGCGAAGCAGATGCTTGCGCAAGCCGAGGAGTGAGCGAGGCGCGGGCCAGTTCCAGGCCCGTAACGAGCGAACGACGAAGGAGTTGCGCAAGCAGATCGAGCAAGCACGACCGATCCAACTGAATCGTCCCGGCTTAGGTCCACTCCCTCAAGTCCCGCAGGCATCGTGGCATCGAGGAGGGCAGCGATCCCGGGCCTAGCCACCCTCGACGAGGCCGATGCCCGGATTGCGGCGCTTCTGCCCATCGCAACCCAACTCGACCTGCCCAGGACGCTCAAGATGGGCGACGACCAGGCAGCCGTCGCAACAACCCGTGACCAGCCCCGGCGACCCCATGATGCGTCGCCGGGGCCTTTTCATGCCAAGTTGCCCCGACGACGACGCCCACGGCCTTTTCCCAAACTCGGGGCGTCACGCGGCGAGGCTGCTGCGTGCCGGGCTCAACGGATCCGCAGGCAAATCCACTGCCCGGTAGTCTTGAGCCCGTCGCGGACCACGGCGAGGCCGCCGGCGATGGCCGGCTGGCACCAGGTGTTGCCACAGGCCTGCACTCGCGACACCTCACGGTAACCCGCCGCATCCGGCTCCCAGAGGACAAGCTGGCCGTCGTCCACCAACGACAGCGCCCGCGTCCCATCCCAGGCAAACGACGCGTGGGCGCGCTCCGCCACCGGCCCCGCCCACGATGGCCTGCTCCATGCCAATCGGCCCGTCGCCAATTCCACGCAGGTCAACGCGCCCCCAAGCCCCAGCCCGAAGTAATGCGTCCTCGTTGCGAACCCGCTGGAGAAGTTCGGAGCGGCCTCCCGGCAACGCCACGCCTCGGAAACGCCCAACCCATTCCCCTCCGGGTTCAAGCGAAGCCCCATCAACGCCGTCTGGTGCGAGCCCACCAGCACCAACGCCCCGTCCATCGCCAACACCGGCGTCATCACGTGCCGCGCAAAGTCCGTCCGCATGGGAAACCGCCACAACACGCGTCCCGTCCCCAGCTCCACGCCCAACGCCGCATCCGCCATGAAGTCCACCACGTGGGGCACCGGCGACGCGAGGTTCGCCACGGGAGGCGCATAGGCGGCGACCTCGTTCCCGGCCTTCCACCGCACCCCGCCCGTGCGCTTGTCAAAGGCCACCACGGCGGCCCCGTTGGTGGCGCCCACCGACGCGATCAGGAGGTCCCCGTGGACCAGGGGCGAGCCATTGTTGCCGTGCCGTCGCGCCCCGGGCGTCGCGCCCTTTTCCCCGACGAACACGGCCCCGAAGTCCCGCGTGTAGCTGGCGCCCCACAGCACCTTGCCGTCGAGGGCCGACACGCATCGAAGCTCGCCGCGGCATGACTGCACGTACACGCGGTCGCCGTCCACGACGGGCGTGCAGCGCGGCCCAGGAGGGCCTTGGGAATCCTTGAACGCCTCGTCGATGTCCGCGCGCCACGCCTCGCGCCCGTCCTCCATCGACACCGCACGCAGCGTCTCGCGCCCATCCTGACCATCGAAGAGAAAGGCCCGGCCCGCGGCGATCACGGCGGAGGCAAACCCCTCGCCTGCCCGGGCCTTCCATGCGACCGGCGGCACATCCGGAAGGCGGGCGGGCAACGTTTCCGCGGCGGGGAGGCGTCCGGTGCGGTCCGGGCCGCGCCATTGCGGCCAGTCCGCGCGGCCCAAAACGGCCGCAAACACAAGCCCGGCACACGTCAACGCCCTGCGGGAGAGGTGGAGCATGGGACGAGGGGAGCCGCCGGGGCCGCCGGAGGTCAAGCGGTTGAAACATTCGACGGTTTGGCGTGTCCTTGGAGGCAACGACATGCGAGCGCATCCCGCCCGATCCCCCCGCCACCCATGGGCATTCAGCATCGCCCTCCCCTGCACGCTGGGCCTTGGCCTCCTCCTGACCGGAGCTGGCTGCCAGCGCGCCAAGGAGGTCCAGGTGCAAGCCGAGAAGGTGCAGCGAAGGAACCTCACCGAGACCGTCATGGCGACGGGCAAGGTCCAGCCCGTGACGCTGGTGAAGATCACGCCGGAGGTGGCGGGTGAAATCATCGACCTCCCCGTGAAGGAGGGACAAAAGGTCCGCAAGGGCGACCTCCTCGTGCGCATCCGCAGGGACCTTTACGAGGCCGGCCTGAGATCCTCCCAGGCGAGCTTGCGATCGGCCGAGGCGGCGTTGGTCACGGCCCAGGCCAACGAGCGCAAGGCCGCCGCCGAGTTCCAGCGCAACCAGGAACTGTTCGACAAGAAGCTCGTCTCCGAGTCC
>CAIRNV010000038.1 GCA_903880005.1 uncultured Verrucomicrobiota bacterium
AGGCTGCCGCGGGGATCGCGGCTGGTGGAAAATGTAGTGGAGAAAACGGGGTGCTGATTTTGGGAAACCCCAGCGAAACCAGTGAAACAGCCCCTACAACTGCGGAACTTGGGCTAGGCCGTAGCCCGGCGGGTTCCATCAGATCAAAAGCCAGCCAACCTTAATCCGAACGGGAAGGGCATTTGCGGAGAGGCATCGGGCCATCTCAGCGTCAAGCCCGGTGGCCCCGTCGTGAATCCCCACGCGATACGTTTTTTGTTTCACGGATCCGGACTTGGATACGGATGGAGTGGTAAGCGGATGGATCCCAAGGCCCCCATCCGCTCACCCTCTCCGAAGAAACCGAGCATCCCAATGCAAGGAAATGACGCCTTGGGCCCCCGAAGGAAGGACCGCATGGGATCCATTGCCCGAAGCCGAAGGTTTCACAGCAGGTAGCCGGTGGTTGAGCGAGGCGACACCACCGGCTACCGATCCCCATCACCCTCCGCACCCTGGAGGGGTGCTAACCAAATCCCGCCCCCGGTGCTGGCATCCCTGCCGGGATGCGGGGGTTCACGTTCGCGTGGGTCCCCGGTGGTGTCGTCGCTTCGCTCCTCGACCACCGGCTACAAGCTGGGAAGCCTCCGGCTTCATGGCAGGTGGACGCCGAGGTCACTTCGGATGAGGCCACTCGCGCCCATGCTGCGGTCGCCCATCCGCTACGATGGCGTGTTGGCACGCAGCCTGCCGCCACTCACCTGCTTGTGGATCCAGAGCTTCCGACCTCCTTACGCGGGGATTTGGGCTGTCCGGGAACCCGACACACCCACCCATTCCCCCGTCTCACGCACACTCACTCACTCACTCACCTGTAACGCGCACGCGCATGGGGGCAGTGACTGACTGAGAATGGTTTTCTGACTGCCTCTCCGGGCCTCCTTAAGAGGGGGAAATGAGTCTCCCTCTCTCACACGCTCACACCAGTCAGTAGGCAAAATCACAGTGACTGACTGACGCTCTCCCCCACACACCCGCCGCAGGATGGCTTGCTTCATGGTGAAAATGTCGCCAAATTCGCCCTAATGACCGCCTCAGTAACAGACCTACGGCGAAAAACGAGCGACCTCATCGACGCAGTGAAACGGGGTGAGTCCGTGGAAATCGTCAATCATGGAAAGCCTGTAGCCCGTATGGATCCGAGCCTTAAACCAACTCCGATTGCGGAGTTTGTCAGTCTGCTTAAGCAGTTCGGACCGGATCCGGATACTGCGGATGCAATCGAGACGGAGATCAACAAAGCCCGAACCGAACGACGTCATGCTGATCTCGATTGATACCTCCATCCTGATCCACGCCGAGCGTGGCGATGAGGCTACCATGGCCGCCCTCGAAGCAAGGTCTGCCTCTGGGAAGATCGTGGTGTCGTCCGTGGCCTTGGCGGAGTGGCTCCACGGAGCATCTGCGGTCAAGGACGCCGGAAGGAGGGTTCGGGCACGACGCTTTTACGATTTGGTATTGAGTCGCATCGCCGTTCAACCCTTCACCGCAGATGATGCAATAGAGTTCGGCCGTACCTGCGGAGAGCTTAGGGCGAAAGGGGTCACGGTGGACTTTGCCGACGGTCTCATCGCATGCCAGGCCTTGCGCTTGGGCGTTGCCGTGCTGACCAGCAACGGCTCCGACTTCTCCAAGATTCCCGGCCTCGAGGTCGTGGATCCCAAAGCAAAGGCCCCCGACGTCGAGGACGCCGAGGGCCAAGAAGGATAGCGATCGGGCATTACATCACGGTGCCCGGAGTGCCAAGACGCCGGACGCCTCCACCAAGTACCGCCCGAGGTACCCTCCCGATCTCGTGGCCCGGTAGCAGGTTGCCTCGTCGTGCCCGAGGGCCTGGAGCGCCTTCACCAACTCCGACCGCTTCATCCCAGGGCGAGTGCCGAAGGCCTGCTTCAGGTCCTCCGTGCTCTTGTCGCGTCCCCAGGAGGACGGGTCCGTCTGGGGATCGTGCTCGAAGAACGTCCCGAAGAGCCGGTGCCAGAAGGCAGGGGCGTCGTTCGACCCGCCGTTGATCTTGGGCGCGCTGAAGTAGATCCGGTCGTCCTCGATGTCGTCGGGATCAAAGGGCACGCACAGACGGCGAGATGACAGACGGGGGCCATGACGACCAAGTCGGTCGCCATGGCCACGCATCCGGTTCCCGCCGGTCAGGCGAGGGGATCGGCAAAACCCAATCGCCACGCGAGCCTCCGGCCCCTTTAGGCTTGCCGGGAATGGCATGGGGCGCGCAGGAACACGATGCAACGAGCATGAGCATTCCTCAGACTGGATTGACGGGAGAATTCGCCAGGTTGGTTGTCTGGCTGGCCTTGCTGTGCGCCATCTTCCTGCCGTTGGAACGCCTGGCGTCGGTGAGGCCGCAACGCGTCCTCCGGCGGGAGTTTGCCACGGATCTCGTCTGGTACTTCGTGAACGGGTTGGTGGCGGGGCTGATTCTGGGCGTGCCCGTCGCCGCCTTGGCGACGTGGTCCCGAAAACTCATGCCCTCCGGATTCCTCGAATGGACCGGCAACCTTCCCATCTGGGTGCGCGTCGTGGCCGGCTTCGTGGTCGGCGACCTGGGCTACTACCTCTACCACCGCATCTGCCATCACGTGCCTTGGCTTTGGCGGTTCCACGCCGTCCACCACAGCGCCCAGGACATGGACTTCCTCGTGAACACCCGGGCGCATCCGCTGGACCTTGTGGCGGGGCGGTTGGCGGGCTTGGTGCCGCTCTACCTCCTCGGGCTGGCAGGCCCCGTGGGGGCCAAGGGAACCTGGGTCCCCATCATCATCGGCCTCTTCGGAAACTTCTGGGGCTTCTTCATCCACTCCAACCTTCGCGTGCGGCTGGGCCCCATCGAGTGGCTCCTCTCCACCCCGTCCTTCCATCACTGGCACCACACGCAACGCGGCCCCATCAACCGCAACTTCGCCGCCATGGTCCCGGGCCTCGACCGCCTCTTCGGCACCCATCACAACCCGCCCGGCCAATGGCCGGATTCCTACGGCATCGAGGAATCCATGCCCGACGACGTCGGCGGCCAGCTCCTCGACCCATTCGGCTCCCGGAAACGCACGAACGCCGAGCCCTCGACCGCCTCGTGACGCGGCTTCCAGGCCGGACGGCAGCGGCGTCCTCCCTTTCCCTGACCAGGGGTGGGCGCGCCTTCACGACTTCGACATCCCCAGCAAGCGGTCCCGCAGCCCCTTGTGGATGGGCTCCTTGCCCAGCCAAATCCGGAGGTAACGCGGCCCGAACTCGTCGCCCTCCAAGGTCACCAGCGGCTTGCCATTCAAGCGCAGGGTCAACCCGCGCCCGGGCACGTGGGTCAGCGTGTAACGGTCTCCCGGCTTCACATCGACGTACGCCCGGTTGAGTCGTTCGAGGGCGGGTTGCAGCGACTTCCATTCCTCCGCCGAGACATTCTTCTCCAGCAATGCATTGCCGCCCTCGGCGACTTGGCGGGCGCTGAATGGCCGGTGGTACTTGAACTCCAAACGCACGGCGCCCCCCTCCAGCGGCTTCTCGCGCAGCGTGCCGGGCCCAAGCCGCAGGTCCACGTCGTATACGTCCAGCCAGCCCTTCCAACGAAACGTCGTCCCCACCACGTGCGCGAATCGAACCCCGTCCTCCTCCACCACCGAACTCGCCTCGGCCGCGGGCACCGGCGCGGACGACGGAACCGCCGCCGAGGCATCCGCGGCCGCGCACGCCTGCGCGAGAAAGCCCGCCGCCATCAACGCGGGTGGAATACGCCCAAACCATGTGCCCATGGGCCGAACCATGCCCAAGTCATCCGGCAGGGCAACCGTCGCCGCTTGCCCCCCCAACGACATCGTTCCGCACCAACGGACTCTGGCCAACCGTGCCGCCGCGCCATCATGATCGCGGCATGTCCCTGCACGATGCCGTGATCGCGCCGTGTCGCATCCTGCCCGCGATGCTCGCCGTCGTGTGGCTCGCAGGGAGCGCGCTCGCCAGCCCGCGGGCCGGCGAGCTCGGCAACGACCCGTCCACCAACCCGCCATCCCCCCACCCCCCAGGGAGCGTCCCGGCCGCAACGGTTCAACCCGCGAATCCGTCCGAACTCTGGAGCCTGCGTCCCGTCTCCGATCCACCCCTTCCTCCGGTGGCCCGCGATGGCTCCCCCCATCTGGTGGACCGTTTCCTCGACGCCACCATGGCGTCCCGGGGGCTGCTTCCCGCCCCTGCGGCATCCCGCGAGGCGGTCCTGCGTCGCCTGACGTTCGTGCTGCTCGGCCTTCCTCCCACCTTGGAGGAGATGGAGGCGTTCATGGCGGACGCTGCACCGGACGCCCTTGAGCGCGCCGTGGATCGGCTGCTGGCGTCGCCACGATTCGGGGAGCGTTGGGCGCGCCATTGGATGGACGTGGTGCGCTACTGCGAGTCCCACGGCAGCCAAGGCGACCCGGAGCTGCCGATGGCATGGCGTTACCGCGACTACCTCGTTCGCGCGTTCAACGGGGACGTGCCCTACGACCAATTCGTCCGGGAACACGTGGCGGGAGACCTGTTGCCTTCGCCGCGGACGGACCCGGTCCTGGGCCTCAACGAATCTGCGCTCGCGACCGCCCACCTCCGCATGGTCGAGCTGGGTTACATCCCGGTGGACGCCCTCGACGACCAGGTGAAGGCCGTGGACAACCAAGTGGACGTGCTGTCCAAGGCGTTCCTCGGGCTCACCGTTTCCTGCGCCCGCTGCCATGACCACAAGTTCGATCCCATCAGCCAGCGGGACTTCCATGCGTGGTACGGCATCCTTGCGAGCGGACGCCCCGGCCAGGTGGTTGTGGAGCAACCCGGCTTTGCATCCAAGGCCCTCGCCGAAATCCAGGGGGCCAAGGACAACATCCGCGTCGGCCTCGCCGAGGCCTGGAACGCGGCCGCCGAGCGAATGCCATCCCGCTGGCTCCAACGAGAGCGCAACGACCGCGAGATCGCCGCCTTGCAGCGCGAGATCGACGGCAACCATGCCGCCCTCCAAACCCTGGAATCCCGCGCCCGCGATGCCTGGCGCAAGGCCCGGCCCACGGAGGCACAAGCCGGCAACGCCTCCGGCGCCGACGTTCCCATCCCCCTCGCCCGATGGACCTTCGAGTCCGGGTTGACCGACGACATGGGCTCCATGCACGGCCGGGCCGAGGCGGGGGCCAGCGTGGCCCAAGGCCGACTCCGGCTGAAGGGAGGCGATGCCCACGTCGTTACCGCGCCACTGCCCGTGGACCTCTCCGCCATGACGCTCGAAGCCTGGGTCGCCCTCGACGACCATGCCCAGCGCGGGGGTGGCGTCCTCACCGTCCAAACGCCCGACAGCGCCGTGTTCGACTCCATCGTGTTTGGCGAGCGCGAACCCGGTCGGTGGATTGCGGGAAGCGACTTCTTCCGCCGTACCCGCGACGTCGGGGGCCCCATGGAGACGCACAAGGCGGGCGAGCGGGTTCACGTCGCCATCACCCACGGAGAGGACGGCACGATCACCCTTTATCGCGACGGCGTCCCCTATGGCGGCTCCTACCGTCCCGGCCCCTTCCATCGCTATCGGGCGGGCATCGACCGCGTGGTGCTGGGACGACGCCACCTGGCTCCGGGGGTCACGGCAATGTCCGGCGACGTGGAGGAGGCGCGGTTGCACGGCCGCGCGCTGACGGCGGCGGAGGTCGCCGCGTCGTTCAAGGCCGGGTTTGAATCCTTGCCGGACGGCGCCTTGGTCGCCGCGATGCCGGCCCAGGAACGCACGCGCCACGAGGCCTTGTCGGCCGCCATCGCCCGTCTCGAAGGACGGCTCGCAAGCCTCCGATCTCGGCAACCCAAGGACGACGCCTGGGACAAGGCCGTCGGTGAAGCGGCCAAGGACTCCGCCCACGCCCTCCATCCATGGGCGGTGCTGCGGGGCGTTCCTCCCGACCAGATGGGCGACGCCTGGGCGAGGATGCTGGCAGGGCATCGGTCCGAGCAGGCCGCACGCGAGACGTTCAACCGAACGAACTTCACGGCCCGTTGGAACCTGCGGGGAACCGGGGCGGCGGCTTGGTCGATGGGTGGACCCGGAAGGTCCGCCGAGGCCACGGGCCCGGGCGACTTCATCGTCGAGCCCGCCGGCGACCGCATCGTGACGGGCTTGATGCCCGGAGGCGTCCTGTCCTCCACGCTGACCCGCAAGCAGCCCGGCGTCTTGTTGTCGCCGCGGTTCAAGATCACCACCGACCAGGTCAGCCTTCGCGCGCTGGGCACGCATGCGAACGCGCGCGTCGTCATTGAAAACTATCCCATAGGCAACGGCGGCATCTATCCGGCACGCGGCCTTGACCGCGAGACGCCCGGTTGGCTGCGTTGGGATACCGCGTATCGCAAGGGTTCCCATGCCTACATCGAGGTCGTCACCTCCGAGGACTTCGCCAGCCCGGGGTTCCGGTCGGGGCCGAGGCCGTATGCCGACGGGCGGGCCGCGTTCGCCGTGGCGGAGGTGGTGATGCATGACCGGCCCGAATCCCCACGGGAGACCTTGTGGCCATGGCGCGCGCTCGCGACCGCGACGACACCCACGACGGCCGACGACGTCGCCCACCTCCTGGCGGGGCATGCATCGCGTTGCATCCAGCGTTGGGCTCGACGCGAGGCGGATGACGAGGAGGTCGCGTTCCTGGATGCGCTGCTCCGTGCCGATGCCTTGCCAGCAACCCTGACCGGCTTGCCCGGGATCGAGGGCGACGTCGCAAGGCTTCGCAAGGCCGAGTCGGGCATGCCCATCCCCCGGCGCGCACCCGGCCTGCATGAGGTCGCAGGCGAGGACTTCCCCTTGTTCCATCGCGGCGATCCCAATCGGCCGGGGCCGACCGTCCCGCGTGGCCATCTGTCGGCCCTTGGCGGGGGTGCGTATTCAACCCGGGGCTCGGGCCGGGCCGAGCTCGCACGGGATATTGCCAGCGCGGGCAACCCCCTGCTGGCGCGCGTGATGGTCAACCGCATCTGGCATCACGTCTTCGGGCGCGGCCTTGTCGCCACGCCGGACAACTTCGGCCGGCTGGGCGTGCCGCCCACGCACCCGGAATTGCTCGACGCGCTGGCTTGGCGCTTCGCACAGGACGGCGGTTCCGTGCGCCGGATGGTTCGGCTGCTGGTGACATCCCGGGCCTTCGCGCGTTCGGCGGTGCAGGGCCCCGATGCCGCCCGCCTCGATCCCGCCAACGACCTGCTTTCGCACGCCCGCGTTCGCCGCCTCGACGCCGAGTCCGTCCGCGACGCCCTCCTGGCGACATCAGGCCAGCTCGACCTGCGCATGGGCGGTCCCGGCGTCAACGTGTACTACACGGGGAAGACCGAGGGGGGAGGCCCGCCCGGGCCGTTGGATGGGGACCGCCGTCGCAGCGTGTACCAGCGCGTGCGACGCAACGCGCACCACCCCTTCCTCGAGGCCTTCGACGCCCCCAAGCCCTCCACGCCGCGCGGCGCCCGCGACGTCACCAACGTGCCCGCCCAATCCCTCGCCATGCTGAACGACCCCTTCGTGCGCGAGATGGCTCGGCGCTGGGCCTCAACCCTCGTGGCCGATGCCAGGCCGCGCGCCACCCGCATCCGGGCCATGCTGGCGTCGGCGCTCGGGCGTCCCGGCGACGAGGCCGAGCAGAACGCGGCCCTGGCGCACCTGGACGAGATCGCCCGTGGCCACGGGCTCGCCGGCGTCGCAGAAGCCGACGCCCACGTCGGCACGTGGGCCGACCTCGCTCAGTCCATCTTCTGCCTGAAGGAGTTCATCTATGTTCACTGACGCATCCCCCACGCCGCCGCAGGGCGGCAGGCTCAGCCGACGCGACATGCTGGCCCGTTGCTCCAACGGGTTCGGGCTCGCGGCGTTCGCGGGCCTCGCCGCGCTTCAAAAGGCGCGCGCGGACGCGGCGCCCAAGCCGTTCGCGGCCCGGGCCCCGTCGTTCCGGCCCAGGGCACGCAACGTCATCTTCTGCTTCATGTCGGGGGGCGTGTCCCACGTGGACACCTTCGACCCCAAGCCACGCCTGGCTCGCGATCACGGGAAGCCGATGCCCGTGCCGGTGCGGCCGACGATGTTCAACCAGAACGGGAACATCCTCGCGAGCCCATGGACGTTCCGCCGCCACGGCCAGTCCGGGCTCGAGGTGTCCGGGTTGTTCCCGCACATCGCCTCCATGGCCGACGACCTGGCGGTGATTCGTTCCATGACCAGCCGGGGCAACGAGCATGCCCAAGCCAACTACCACCTGCACACGGGCTTCACCTTGGCCGGCCATCCCAGCGCCGGCGCATGGACCAGCTACGGGCTTGGCTCCGAGTGCCAGGACCTGCCCGGCTTCGTCGTCCTCGCCGGCGGGGGCATGCCCCTGGGCGGCGTCTCCCTCTACGGCAACGGCTACCTGCCGGCCGTTCACCAGGCGTCGTTGATCGACCCAACCGCCCCCGAGCCCCTCGGCAACATTCAGCCACGCGAGCCCGACGCCCGGCAGCGCCGACGCCTCGCCTTCGTCGAGGCCCTGGACCGACGCCACCTCGCGCAACTGGCGCACCCGGCCCACGTCGAGGCCGCGCTGCTCAACCAAGAGGTCGCCTATCGCATGCAGGCCGCCGTGCCGGAACTCATGGACCTGCGAGGCGAAACCGACGCCACCCGTCGCCTGTACGGCCTGGACTCGCCCAATCGCGAGAAGGCCGAGTACGCGCGTCAATGCCTGCTCGCGCGTCGGCTCGTCGAGCGCGGCGTCCGGTTCGTCGAGCTGTCCTGCCTCGCTCGCCCGTCCGAGGCCGGCCAGTCGGGCAACCCATGGGACCAGCACGGGGGCCTCAAGGTGGGCCACGAGGAAATGGCGTTCCAAGTGGACCAGCCCATCGCCGGCCTCCTCCGCGACCTCAAGGCGCGCGGCCTCCTCGGGCAAACCCTCGTCGTCTGGGCCGGCGAATTCGGCCGCACGCCCTTCGCCCAGGGAGCCGACGGCCGCGACCACAACCCCTTCGGCTTCAGCGTGTGGCTCGCGGGCGGCGGGATACGCGGCGGCGTCGTGCACGGCGCCACCGACGACCTCGGGTATCATGCCGTGCAAGACGTCTGCACCGTGCAGGATCTTTGGGCCACGGTCCTCCACGCCCTGGGCATCGATCATGAACGCCTCACCTTCCGCTTCGGCGGGCGCGACTTCCGCCTGTCCGACGTCCACGGCGACGTGATCCGGCCCGTGTTGGCGTGACATCGAGACGTTCCCTCACCCCGTGCCCAAGCGGGGACGATCCCGGCTCCGGAGGCTCCCGCCGGCGATCCCGACCCGCAGCCGGATTGACGCGTGCGCCTGCACGGGCCGCAGTGCTAAGGTTTCGTCGGGATGAAGACCGACCCGTTAAGACAATTTGTGGCCTTGCGAAGCCAACTGCTGCGCGAGAAGGAGACGCTGGAAACGCGCTTGGCCGAGATCAACGCGGCGCTGGGCAGCCTCACGGTCCCGCCGGCGAATCCGCCATCCACCTCACCCGCGCCTGCACCCGCGCCTGCGGCAGCGGTGCCGACGCGAGCGATCTCCCGGAAGGCCAAGGCACCCAAGGAGGCCGCAGCAGCCGCCCACCGACCCGCCGCCCCCGCACGGACCAAGCCCGCCGCGCAACCGAGCCAGGCCCACCCAGGGTTGTCCCTGCGCGAAGCCGTCCTCGCCGCCGTCCGTCAAAAGCCCTTGGACCGACACGAGATCCTCAAGGCCGTGACCGCGCTCGGATACCACTTCAGGGCCAAGAACCCGCTGAACTCGCTCAGCGCCTTCCTCTACATGGACAAGTCCGTCAAGAACGTCGGCGGCCGGTTCACCCCCGCCTAGCCCCATCGCTCTTCCCCCCAAAACCCGCTCCCTCATTGCACCGTGCTCGCCCGACGCATCATCCCCTGCCTGGACGTCCATGATGGACACGTCACTCGCGGACTCCAGTTCGGTCGCGCCGAGGACGGCGGCCTGCGGAACGTGGGCGACCCCGTGGACCTCGCGGTGCGCTACAACGACCAGGGCGCCGACGAAATGGTCTTCTTCGACATCACCGCCACGGCGCACGGGCGGACGTCGATGATCGACGTCATCGAGCGCGCGGCCGACCGCTGCTTCATGCCACTGACCGTCGGCGGCGGGATCCGGACGGTCGCCGACATGGGCGTCATGCTTCGGGCGGGCGCGGACAAGGTCAGCATCAATTCGTCCGCCATTGCCGACCCGGCGCTCGTCCGCGCCGGGGCCGAGAAGTACGGCAGCCAGTGCATTGTCGTCTCCATTGACTGCAAGCGAACCGCCCCGGGCCGCTGGGAGGTCTTTGTCGCGGGCGGGCGTCGTTCCACGGGGAAGGATGCCGTGGACTGGGCACGCGAGGCCGTCGCGCTCGGCGCGGGCGAGATCGTCCTGAACTCGATCGACGCCGATGGCACGCGGGAGGGCTATGACATCGAGGTGACCCGCCGCGTCAGCGAGGCCGTTGGGGTGCCCGTCGTGGCCAGCGGCGGCGCGGGGACGTTGGCGCACATGGCCGAGGTGCTGGAGCAAGGCAAGGCCGACGCTGTCCTGGCTGCCAGCATCTTCCACTTCGGCACCTATACCGTCCGGCAAGCCAAGGAATACCTCGCGTCACGGGGACTGCCCGTCCGCCTGGCCTGACGCCCAACGCCTCCCTAAGCCGGAACGATTCAGTTGGATCGGTCGTGCTTGCTCGATCTGCTCCCGCAAATCCTTCGTCGTTCGCTCGTTACGGGCCTCGAACCGGCCCGCGCCTCGCTCACTCCTCGGCTTGCAAAAGAATCCGCGGCGCAATCACTTCCCTCCCAATTGAATCGTTCCGGCTAAGATGAACCGAAATGCCTGGCTCCCAGTCCTGATGCTCGCCGTGAGCAACGTCTTCATGACCTACGCGTGGTACGGCCACCTGAGGGACAAGGGTTCCCCGCTTTGGAAAGCCATCTTGGCAAGCTGGGGCATCGCCTTCATCGAGTACTGCCTGATGGTCCCCGCCAATCGCTGGGGCAGCGCCACCTACGAACCCTATCAACTCAAGATCATCCAGGAGGTCATCACCCTCCTCGTCTTCATCGGGTTCGCCCTCCTCTACCTCGGCGTGCGTCCCCAATGGAACCATCTCGCGGCCTTCGGTTGCATCTTGGCCGCCGTCCTGTTCACGCTCCTCCCCGGCCGCGCCCGGTAGCGTTCACCCAGGGCGCCGCCTTCCCCCGCATGAACTACCTCGATCAGTTGAAGTGGAACCAAGACGGACTGGTGCCCGCCATCGTGCAGGATTGTCGCGATGGCCGCGTCCTCATGATGGCCTGGATGAACCAAGCCTCCCTCGAGAAAACCGTCGAGACGCGGCGCACTTGGTTCTGGAGCCGGTCACGACGCAAGTTCTGGATGAAGGGCGAAAGCAGCGGCCACGTCCAAGTGGTCAAGGACATCGCCATCGATTGCGATGGCGACACCCTGCTCATCCAAGTCGAACCCGTCGGGCCCGCATGCCACGAGGGCTTCCGATCCTGCTTCTTCCGTTCTCTCCAGGACGCCGGGTGGAACGAGACGGAGCCCCGGCTTGAAACGCCCGAGGAGATGTACGGCAAAACCCCTAGGTAAGGCCCCGGACCATGGCCGCGACGATGCCGGGGTTGGAGGACTGGGTCAGGCCAGGCGACGTCGCGTGGTGGTGGAGCCTGCTCGCCCTCGGGGTCGGCCGGACCGCCGACATGTTCTCCACATGGATCGGGACCCCGGGCCTCCGCAACGAGGGCAACCCCTTCGCCCGATGGCTCGGCTGGCGAGGCGGCATCGTCCTCAACCTGCTCATCGTCCCCTTGGCCGCATGCTGGCCCATGATCGCCACCTCGCTCGCGACGACGAGCGCCATGGTGGCGGCTCGCAACCTCCATTCGGTCTGGCTCATGCGCATGATGGGCGAGGAGGCCTACCTCGACTGGTTCGGGGGCTGGATGCACGCCACGCCACGACTCCTCTTCCTGGGTTGCCATTGGGGCGAGGCCCTGCTCACCGGTGGCCTTGGCGTGGGGTTGGTCCTCCTCGGCCCGCCCCATGTCATCAGCTTTGGAATCGGCGTCGGCCTCTGCGCCTATGGGTTCGCGGTCGCCGTCTTCACCACCCTCGCATTCCTGAGGCGCTGACCCTCCGCCACGCCATGCCCCCCAAGAAACCCCGCGCCACGGCCCGCATCACCCGACCGGCCGAGTCCTTGCCCCAGTCGCGCCCGCCCATGGAACGGATGATGAAGCTCCATGGGCTCCTCGCGGCGGGGCGATTCCCCAATGCGCGGTCCCTGGCCGAGGAACTCGAGGTCAGCCAAAAGACCATCCTGCGCGACATCGAGTTCATGCGCGACCGCCTCGGCTTGCCCATCGAGTACAACCCGACGCGGTTTGGATTTCATTACACCGGGCCCGTGAACGCCTTCCCGGCCATGCAAATCAGCGAGGGCGAACTCGTCGCGCTGCTCGTGGCGGAGAAGGCCCTGCATCAACACCGGGGCACCCCCTTCGAGAAGCCCCTGCTCGCCGCGCTTCGCAAGCTGGAGAAAAGCCTCCCAGACACCGTCTCCCTCAACCTGCGGGACTGGGACCAAACCATCTCCTTCCGCACCAGCACGGAACCGATGGAGGACGTGCCCTTGATCGGTTCCCTCGCCCGCTCGGCCGCCCACCGCGAGGAACTGCGCATCCTCTATCGCAAGCCCGGAACACCAGAGGCCGCGCCCCGCACCGTCCACCCGCTCCACGTCGCGAACGTCAACGGGGAATGGTACCTCTTCGCCCACGACACCGAACGCCAGGGCATCCGGACGTTCGCCGCCACCCGCATCGTCTCCGCCGAGCCCACCGGCCGAGCCTTCCAACGTCCGCCTCACTTCGACATCGACCGCTACCTCGGGGACAGCTTCGGCATCTTCTCGCGCGAGGGCGCCTTCGACGTCGTCGTTTGCTTTACCCCCGCCGTCGCGGGCTACATCCGGGAGAAACGATGGCACCCATCCCAGACGATCGTGGAACGGCCCGATGGGGGCGTTGAGCTGCGGCTCCACCTGGGGAGCTTGATGGAGGTCCAGCGCTGGATACTTGGATGGGGCCCTGAGGCCCGAGTCGTGGGCCCGCCCGAGCTGGTCCGGCGCATGCAGGACGCCCTCCAGCGCATGGCCGGCTCCTACGCCTAACCGGAACGACTCCATTGTACCGGCCTAGGCCAGCAACCCTTTCACCAACTCGCCGTGCACGTCGGTCAGGCGGAAGTTCCTTCCTTGGAAGCGAAACGTCAGCCGCGTGTGGTCCACGCCCAGCAGGTGCAGCAACGTCGCGTTCAAGTCGTGAACGTGGACCGGGTTTTCCACGATGTTATAGCAGTAGTCGTCGGTCGCCCCATAGGTCAGGCCCGCCCTGACGCCGGCTCCCGCCATCAGGATGGTATAGCACCGGCCATGGTGATCCCGGCCATGGTTGTCCTTCGTCAACGAGCCCTGCGAATACACCGTGCGTCCAAACTCGCCGCCCCACACGACCAGCGTGTCCTCCAGCAGTCCGCGCTGCGCCAGGTCCTCCACCAACGCCGCCGTCGGCCGGTCCACGTCCGAGCATTGGCCCCGTATCTGCCGCGGCAGGTCGCCGTGCTGGTCCCATCCGCGGTGGAACAACTGCACGAACCGCACGCCTCGCTCCACCATCCGCCGCGCGAGGAGGCAATTCCGGGCAAAGCCGCCATCCTTCGCATCCGGTCGCACCCCGTAGGCCTCCAGCGTGGCCGCCGACTCCCCCTTCAGGTCCGTCAGCTCCGGCACGCTCGCCTGCATCCGGTACGCCATCTCGTACTGCGCGATCCGCGCGTCGATCTCCGGGTCGCCAAAGCTCTCCGCCGCCAAGGCATTCAACGCGCCGGTCGCATCCAACATCCTTCGACGTGCCGGGTCATCCAGGCCGGGCGGGTTGGACAGGTATAGAACCGGGTCGCCCTGCGAACGGAACCGAACGCCCTGGTGCTGCCCGGGCAGGAACCCGCTGCCCCAGTACCGCGTGCTCAGCGGCTGGTCCGTCTTGTTGCCGCTCCCCTGCGAGATCATGACCACGAACCCCGGAAGCTGCTGGTTCTCGCTCCCGATCCCGTAGGACAGCCATGAGCCCAGCGCCGGGCGCCCCGCCTGTTGGTGTCCCGTCTGGATGAACGTCACCGCCGGGTCGTGGTTGATCGCCTCCGTCCACATCGACTTCACCACGCACCAACGATCCGCCACGCGCCCCATCTGCGGCAGCAGCTCGCTCATCCACAAGCCGCTCTTCCCGTGCTGCCGCCACTCGAACATCGGCGCCACGCACGGGAACTTGCTCTGGCCCGACGTCATCCCGGTCAGCCTTTGGCCCATGCGGATCGACGCGGGCAGTTCCTCCCCATGGTGCTGCCGGAGGCCCGGCTTGTAGTCGAAAAGGTCGATGTGCGACGGGCCGCCCGACATGAACAACCAGATCACGCGCTTGGCCTTGGGGGCGAAGTGCAACGTGGGAAGGGCGCCGTGCACCGCGCCCGCCTGCGATCCAGCGCCCGCACCCGACAACAGTCCGGGGTTCATCACCGATGCCAGCGCGGCCGTCCCGATGCCCGCGCTCATCCGCCCGAAGAAATGGCGGCGCGTCAACAGCCGCGCCCGCTCTTGCATCCAGTGTTCCATAAGCCTCGTTCAACCCTTCGTGACCGCCTCGTCCAAGTTCAGGATCGCACCCGCAACCACCGCCCACGCGGCCATCTCCGCGGCGTCGCCAGACGTCGGGGCGGAGTCGCCCACCGACAACAGCCTGCGCGCCGCCGTGACGTCCTGGCGGAACACCGCCACCTGCTCCCGGTGCAGCCGCAGGAGCACCTCGATCTCCCTCTTTGTCGGCGTGCGCCCTACCACGCGACGAAAACCGCTGGCGACGCGTTCCTCGTCGGACTTCGCCGCCTCCACCATGCGCGATGCCAGGTGCCGCGCGGCCTCGACATAAGTGGGGTCGTTCATCAGGGCGAGCGCCTGGAGGGGGGTGTTGGTGCGCGGCCGCCGGACGCTGCACACCTGGCGGTCCGGTGCATCAAAGTTGCTCAGGCTGGGGTGCGGGGACGTGCGCTTGATGAACGTGTACATCGTGCGCCGGTATAGGTCGCGGCCCTTGCTGGGGACGTACTTCTGCGCGGTGAACGCGTCGTTGTCCTCCCGGGACATCAACTCCTCCCACAACCCCGCCGGCTGGTACGGGAACACAGGCGCCCCGCCGATGCGGTCGTCCAGGAGTCCCGATGCACTCAAGGCAAGGTCGCGAAGGAACTCGGCCTGAAGCCGGACACGAGGGCCGCGGGCCAGCAGGCGGTTCTCGGGGTCGCGCTCGTAGAGCGTCCTCGGCGCCCGGCTGTCCTGCCTATAGGTGGCGCTGGTCACCACCATCTTGAGGAAGCCCTTCACGTCCCAGCCGGTCCGGACCAGCTCCAAGGCCAGCCAGTCCAGCAGCTCCGGATGGCTCGGCAGGTCGCCCTGGGTCCCAAAGTTCTCCGCCGTCTTCACCAACCCGTTGCCAAACAACATCTGCCAAAACCGGTTCACCGTGACGCGCGCCGTGAGCGGTTGCTCCGGCGACACCAGCCACCGCGCCAAGGCCAGCCGATCCGCCTCGCCCCCGCCCGGCAAGCCGGGCAACGCCGACAGCAGCGTGCGCCCGACCTTCTCGCCCTTCTTGTCGTATTGGCCGCGCACCAGCACGAACGTGTCGCGCGGCTTCGTCATCTCGGCCATCACCATGCTCGTGGGGATCGCCCTGTCGTGGTCGTCCCTGGCCTTCTTGGCCGACGCCACCTCCTCGCGCAGCCGGCGCATCCATGGCGACACCTGCTCATGGTAATGGCGCGCGATCTCCTTCTCTTGCTCCGCCGTCCGCGCCGAGGGCTCGACCCGTGCGATCGCGCGGATCGCCTCCGGCACGTCGGCCGCGTCCTGCGGGTTGGAGTCCGACGTCACGGACACGCGGAATCGGCCCAGCGAATGCCGGTCGAAGGCGGGGCTGAAGCGGAGCGTGACGACGAGCGGCGCGGCGCCCGCCGTGACGGGCTCGGAAAGAGCGAACACTGCCGACGACGCCTTGCCGGCCCTTGGCAGGATCGCCCAACCGGTCGCCAGGTCGCCGTCGATGGCCTTGGCGACGGGATACCCGTCCTGGCTGTGGCTCGCGCTCGCTGACTTCCATGCCAGCGAGCGGCCGCCCGAGGTCGCCACGACCTCGCCAAGAACGATGTTGCCGTTGTCGAAGCGGCCCGGCCCCTTCGACGGCAGGCGGTCGTCCGGCAAGGCCTCGATGCGCACGCCGGTGACGGGGGCATCGATGGGGGCCAGCGTGAGCACGTAGTCCTCGCGCGGTGCGGCGGGCAACGGGACAAACCAGGAGCCATCCTTTTGTTCCTCGATGCGCGCCCCGGCGGAGGACTCGGCCTTGGCGAGGCGGGCGATGTTCCAAGCGGCCCCGGCCTTGGCCAACGACCGCTCCCATTCGCGTTGGGCTTCCCGCACCTCCGGCTGCGGGTTCGCGAGCCGCGCCTCGGCGGTGCGGAGGATGGCAGCCAGGCGCTCGGTCTCGGCGGCTTGCTCGGCCTTGGGAAGGCGCACGACGGGGACGGCATTGCCGTTACGGCCGTCGAGGCCGTTCTCGGGGACGCCGTTGAAGATCGCGTACATGCCGTAGTAGTCACGCGTCGTGATGGGGTCGTACTTGTGGTCGTGGCACTGGGCACACGCGACGGTGAGGCCGAGCCACACGGTGGAGGTCGTGTTGATCCGGTCCACGATATAGGCCGTGTGGTACTCCTCCGGGATGGCGCCGCCCTCGTAGTTGATCATGTGGTTGCGGTTGAAGCCCGAGGCGACCTTCTGCGCCTCGGTGGCCCCGGGGACCAGATCGCCGGCGATTTGATCCACTGTGAATTGGTCGTATCGCTGGTTGTCGTTGAAGGCGCGAATCACGCCGTCGCGCCACGCCGTCATGTCGCGGGCCGAGTCAATGTGGTAGCCGTGCGTGTCCGCGTAGCGCGCCGCGTCGAGCCAATCCACCGCCATGCGCTCGCCGTACCGGGCCGAGGCGAGCAGGCGATCCACGAGTTGCTCGTAGGCGTTTGGCGCGGGGTCGGCCACGAACGCGTCGATCTCCTCGGGCCTCGGCGGAAGCCCCGTCAGGTCGAGCGACAACCGCCGGATGAGCGTGGGACGGGCGGCCTCGGGCCGGGGTTCGAGCCCCTCGCGTTCCATGCGCGCCAAGACAAACGAGTCGAGCGGGCTGCGGGCCCATCCCTCCTTCTTCACGGCCGGCACGGGCTGCGGCTCCGGCTTGATGAACGCCCAATGAGGCCGGTACTCGCCACCCTCCGCCACCCAACGTTCCAACGTCGCGCGCTGCGCGTCGGTCAATGGCACGCCCTTTTCCTCCGGGGGCATCCGGTCGTCGGGGTCCGTCGTGCGCAGGCGCTTGACCAGCTCCGATTCCGCCGTCTTGCCCGGCACGATGGCGGGGTGTCCCGACTTGCCGCCCTTGAGCGCATCCTCGGCCCGGTCGAGTCGCAGCCCGCCCTTGCGCGTCCGGTCGTCGAGGCCGTGGCAGTTGAGGCAATGCTCGGCCAGGATGGGGCGGACGTCGCGGTTGAAGTCCAACCGGGCGGGATCGGCCGCGACGGTGGCGGGCATCAGGGCGGGCAACACGGCGGCCCACGCGAGCAGGCGGCGGAGGGAGGGGTTCAACAAGGGCATGGCGGGGAAGGTTGTTTTCCAGCGTTCACTCGGGCTTGGGCATGGCATGGCCCAGCTTCAGGTATTCCCAGATGCCTTGGATGGTGCGCGGGCCGTCGCCATCAAAGAACTCCGGCAGCGGGCTCTTGCCTTGCTCGTCGAAGTACACGGGCATCTTGGTGTTGGGATCGATGCTCAGCGGGCTGCGCAGCCAGCGGCGGTAGAAGTCGGGCTGCAACCGCTCGAACGACAGGGCCAGGTTGATGCCAGGCGCTTCAAACACGGCCGTCGCGCCGAAGTCCGCAAAGCCATGGCACGACACGCAGGAAAAGCCCCCGTTCGCGCTCACCAGCTTTCGGCCCTTCTCCGCGTCGGCCGCAACCGACGGCGGTTCCGCCGGCGTCCGGGCGGGCCTCCCGTGGCGCGTCGCCAAGCCCTCCGCAAGCGCCGACGCATAGGCCGGGAACCCGGGCATGCGCGACTCCAGCCAAGGACGCGGCTTGGGCATGGACTTGCCGGCGATGAAGCCCGCCGCCCACTCGGGCCGGAGCTTGCCGCCGAGCAATTCCCACGCGGGGAAGCCCTCGTGCTTGCCGTGGCACTCGGCGCAACGAAGCGACGCCGATTGCCGCTCCACGAACTCCGATGCCACATGGCGGCCCAGCGAGGCGCGGTCGCCGGACGCGAACGCCCGCAAGGCCTCGCGCTGTCTTGGCGTCAACGCGTACGCGGGAACCTTCCCCCCCACCGCCGTCTCCGCCATGCACCCGCCGCTCCACTTGCCCGCAGGCAACTGCGCCAAGGCCTTCGCGGTGCCCGACGCCTTCGCGCCCGGCAACGCATGGCATTGCAAGCAACCCGTGGTCTCCACCAGCCCGCGCCCCTCGTCCCGAAGCGCCGCGTCCGCCGCATCCTCGCCCGGGGCCTCGCCCTCCGCGTGCCTCGTCAAATACGCCGCCAGGTTCGCAGCCTCCTCGGCGCTCAGGCGGAAGTCCGGCATCCGAATCCACGCGAAGTGCTCCGAGGGCCGCATCAGGAAAGCCGCCAAGGCCCCGGGCCGGAACTTCGCCTTCACGCCCTTCTGCGACACCTTCGACGGATCCGCCTCGCCGCCCTCGGGCGCCACATGGCACGACACGCAGTGCAGCTTTTCGTATAGGGCCTTGCCCTGCTCTGCGTCGCCTTCCTTGCCCGGGGCCACGGCCGGCTCCTTCAAGCCCGCCAGGAAGGCCGCCATCGCCTTCGCCTGCCCCGCCGCCGCCGCCCCATGCACCATGCGAGGCATCGGCGTTCCAGGGCGCACCGCCGCAGGGTCGGCAATCCAGCTCGCCATCCAACTGGCCCCAAGGCGCGAACCAATCCCCGCAAACGAGGGCGCGTCCATCGACAGCTCCGGCGCCTTGGCTCCCTCGCCCGCGTCGTGGCATCGCACGCAGCGCAGGTCCATGAACAGCCCACGCCCCTCGCGCACCAACGCCCCGCCCTTCAATGCCGCCGACTCGTCGTGCGTCAGCACCGACTCCGGCACCGGGTTGCGAGGAGTCTCCGCATTGGACCAGTACAAACGGACGTAGGCATCGCCCTTGGCGGGGCTTCCATAGGTCAGTCGCAGCCCGTTCGTGCCCTTGCCGAGCTTCACCACGCCGCTCGACAGGCTCAGCCCGCCCGGGGCTTCAGCCGGAGCCTTGCCCCCAGCCACGGACGCCCCATTCACCTCAAGCTGAACCTCGCCCGACGCCTCGATGTGAAACGTGTATTCCGAGCGAAGCTCGGAGTTCACGAACCCTTCCCAAACCGCCTTGAACGCGCCGGGGGGCACGAACGGCGAGGGCGATTGGCCCTCCGCCACATGCAAGTGCGCGCCCGGCCAAGATGTCGCATCGGTCGCACCCCCCGACTCAAACGTCACGGCCAACCCCGCCGGTCGCTCCACCGCGAGGGCCGGAAACGATCCAGCCATCCACACGCCAGCAAGGGCCACCAACCAAGTGAGGGGAACGCGCGCCATCGCGCCGAGACTATGCACGCACCTAGGACGGTCAAGAATGCCCCCCGGCTTCAATCGGACGCACCCGTGTTGGGTCTTGCCCGGCATCGGGTCGTGGCAACAGTGTTTCTTCATGAGCAGCACGCTTCACCATGCGCCCGACCTCACCCGGCGCGCCCCTCGCAGCATGCGCGTCCGCCTCGGCGGCTACGTGATTCTCCCGCGCGTCCTCGACAAGTGCCGCGCCGCCATCGCCGGCACCCTCGGCGAATACAAGTACAACTGTCCCCTCGACCAAAACTTCCTGGGGTTCGTCGGCATCGACCCCGACGCTCTGAAGTCCGAGGTGGCCAAGGGCGGCGGGGATTCGGAAATCCTCGCGTGGATCGAGGCCCACGCCACGCACAAGCGCTCGCCTTGGGAAATCCAGCAATGGAGCGCGTTCCACGACCAGCGCGGACCGTCCAGCGACCCCGACACGCTGGGATACTTCGTTGATTCCGTTCGCAAGTTGTCCAGCACGCGCGAGGACATCCGAACGTGGGCTGACCTGCTCGACCTCGACGACCACGTGTCCTTCGGCGGCAAGGCCTAGCCGAACGAGGCCGTTGGTAAGGGAGTAAGGGCGCGGCAGACCCCGCCAGCACCACCGCCCCAACGGAATCATTCCCCGCCCGGCCGCACAGGTCAGGGGTCTTTGCATCGGATGAACCCGGCCCACAAATGAACGCCAATGCCTGGCAAACGCCCATCGCCCTCGGGATCGTGGCGGTCACGGCTGGGCTCTTCGCCTGGCAGCGGCTTCGACCCCGGCGGCTTTCCTTCACCCGGAACGCGCCCTGTGGCTGCAGCCACGGCGGCGGCGGCAGACGTCCCCAGGGCTTGGTCGTGTGCGGACGCAAGGGGGAGAACCCAAGGATTGAGCTCCGCCCCTGAGGACTTCATGCCCGGGACCTTGGCCAGGAAGATCCAACCAGCGCGATCAATCCCATGACATCGACCCGGCCTAGGAACCGTGTCCGCATGAAGCGCATCGTCCTGCCCGCGTTGTTCATGCTCACATGCACGATCGCTTCTGCGGAGGGGGAAACCCTGCCCGTACAACGGGAGCGCGGCGATGCCTTGGTCATGCACTTGCGCGCCCAAGCACCCGCCGAGGCCCTCACCAACACCGGCATCCTCCGCATCCGCGATGCGAATGGGCGACGTCGGCAGTGGCCCGTCACCATTGCGACGTGGCCCGAGGATGGCGGGTGGAAGGTCCGTTACGAGGCGCGGCCCGAAACCAACGGCCCCGTCGAGGCGCTGACCGTCACGTTCGCCACCAACCGGCCGCCCACGTACCGCACCCTTCCAGCCATCGGCTCGGCTCCAACCTCGGTCCGCCCGTTCGCCGGCACGGACTTTTGGTGGTGCGACCTGGGGCTTGAGTTCCTGCACTGGCCGGACCAGCGCGTGGTGAAGCAGGAAATGAGCAACGGCCGCCTGTGCTGGGCCTTAGATAGCTACAACCCTGGCACCAACGGCTACGCAAGCGTGCGGTCTTGGGTGGATGCCGAGTTCAACGCCCTTCTCCGGGCGGAGGCCTATGACGCCCAACGCCGGAAGGTGAAGGAGTTCAGCACCGGGAGCTTCCGCGAGGTCAAGGGGGCGGATGGAAGGGACGTGTGGATGCTCAAGGACATCCGCATGCGCGACGACCTCAAGGATTCGCGCACCGAGCTCCTCTACGACTTGCCCAAATAGGCAACCGACCGTCGTCGCACCCGGTCGCGCGCCCCGACCGGCAGGGGCTAACGCGCCCAGACCACGTAGAGCGCCAGGTACACGGCCACACCCGTCGCACTCACGTACATCCAGATGGGCCATGTCCAGCGCGCGATCCGACGGTGCTGGTCCAGTCGCTCGCGCAGGCCGCGATGAATCGTCACCAAGGCCAAGGGCACCACCGCGACCGCCAGCACGATGTGGCTGAATAGCATCCCCAGATACCAAGGCTTCAAGGAGGCCGGGCCAGGGAACGGCGTGTTGACCCCCTTCACCACGACGATCTTGTGATAGAGGTACAAGACCAGGAACAAGACCGAGACCCCAAACGCCGACAGCATGCACGCACGGTGCGCGGCAAGGCGGCGTTGCCTCACCAGGACAAAGCCCGCCAGCAGCAACACGGCGGACAGGCCATTAAGGCATGCGTTGACCAATGGAAGCGTTCCAGCGCTCATTTCCAATTCTCCCTCGACAACCGCGAAACCAATTCCAGCACGCGATCCACGCAACGCGGATCCTCCAATTGAACCATCGCCCGCAGGATTCCACGTCGGTCCATGATCGCAAACGACGACGAATGGATGAATTGCTCCTCCAGGTTCCCGCCCTTGGCCGACTCGTCCTCGACCACGGAGAACTTCATCCCCTCGACCGCAAGCCGGTACACCTCCGCCTTGGGACCCGTCAGGAAATGCCATCGCTCCCCCTCCACGCCATAGCGCTGGGCGTACTTGGACAACACCGCTGGCGTGTCAAAGGCGGGGTCGGCCGTCAGCGACACAAACCGCACGGGCATGCCCTTGGCAACGCCCGACTGCATCCGGGCCATGGCTTGGCTCAATTGATGGCATTGCCCTGGGCATCGAGTGAAGATGACGTCCGCGACCACGACCCACCCCTCCAAATCCCCCCGGGCAACACGCAGTCCGAACTGGTTGGTCAGGGCGAAGGGCCCAAGCTTGGAGATCTCCGGCAAGGGTGCCGCACTTGGTTGCCGACGCACAAAGACGACGGCGACCAACAGCATGATCGCCAACAGGGAGACCCAGGACGCGCGTTCAATCGCCTTCACAAGGAAAAAGGCCGCGGCGACGTCGCCGCGGCCCATGCAATAAGGATTGCCAGCGTGGTCACTCGAAGCTGCCGGCGCCGCCGGACTTGGCCTTCTCGGCGTACCACTTGTCAAAATCCTCCGGCGAGATGACCTCGAAGTCGCCTCGCATGACGGCGTGGCCGCTGCCGCAGAGCTGGGCGCAGGTGATCACGTACTTGTCCACCTTCGTCGGGGTGAAATGGGCGGGAATCGTCATCCCCGGGATGGCGTCCTGGGTCACGCGCATGGCGGTCAACTTGAAGCTGTGGATGACGTCCATGCTCGAGATCTTGCAAATGATGGCGCGCCCGAGCGGCAGCTTGAACGGCTCGCCCAGCGCGCACACCACGTCGTCCTTGCCGGCGGCGTCGTTCGCATCCAGGCCGAACGGGTTTGTAGCGGACGCGCTCTTGATCTCCTGCTTGCCCCACTTGTTGTCCGGGCCGGCGTAGTGGGCGCTCCACTTGAACTGCTGGCCCATGATCTGCACCTCGATGGGATCGGTCTTGGGGTCGCCCTTGGCGACGGGGAACTCGTCCACCGCACGCGCCCACAATGGAACCGCAAAGCCAACCAGCAGGACCACCTCGACAACAGCGACGCCAATCTCGAGATAGGTGGACATGTGGCTCTTCACGCCCGTGTAGTCCGCCTTGGGGTTGGCCGACTGGCGGAAGCGATACAAGGCCAGGAGATAGTAGGCGAGCCACCCCACGAAGAGGATGAGCATCAGGACGTGGACGTAGCCGACAAAGTCGTCCAGCGCGGGTCCGTGCGCAGCCGCCGGGGCCGGCATTCCGAGTTTCTGTAGCAATTGCGTCATGGTTCTTGGAGAGGATTTCTAGTTGTGCTGGGGATCGTTCGTGTCCCCCGGGATGGGCTCGCCCGTCTGGCGTGCCCTGCGAACAATGAAGACGAAAAAGGACGCGAAGGCCACCCAGAGCCCAAGGACGAAGACCAGCAGCGCGAAGATGCCCGCGTTCAATCCCTTGGCCATGGCGGCATCGGATTTTCCAAAACATGCCGCGCATGCGTCCAAACGCGACGCCAGTGGCAGCAACGCGAGCATCCAAGCCCACATGCGGAACATTCGTCCAATGCTCATGCTCAGAGGTAGCTAATGTGTCGAAGCTTGCGCACGAACACGGCACCGTAGGCGACCAACGCCAGGCAAGCCGCGCCCGCCCCCACGCCCCAGGCGAGGTCGGCGGCGGAGCCGCCGGAGCGCCAGTTCCCGATAGCCCACGCCGCCATCATGGCGGCAAGGCTGGCCGAGGCGGCAATGAAGACGACGTGGAATGCCTTAAGGGACATAAAGGGCCTTTGCCTCGGAGTTCCTGGGCATGTCGTTGCTGCTCCACAGCGTGAGCGTCCCGAGCGCGAAGAAGAAGACGACGGTCACCGCCAGCATGCTATAGATCACCTTCTTCTCGGACAGGAGGTGCATGAAGTAGCCCGCCACCAGGAACGCCTTGATGCTCGCGATGAAGAGCGCCACGGCGACGGTCACCGCCATGCTCTCAAAATGCACGTAATACATCCCGACGGTGATGACGGTGCCCACCAGGAGCGCGCCAAACACCACAAGGTAGGTGCGGATATGCGATGCAATGTCGTGGTGGTCGTGCCCGTCCGCGTGCGCGGGGGCATGGTTGGAATGATCGCTCATGTTGGTCCTCAAAGCAGATAAACAACGGGGAACAGGAAGATCCAGACGAGGTCAACGAAGTGCCAGAACAGCCCGGCAACCTCGATCCGGTTCGTGAATTGCTCCGGGTTCTTCCTCCACATGGAGGCCCCCGGGAATGCGAAGTAGCCCAGCACCAGCGCCCCGCCCAGCACATGCAACCCGTGCAGTGCCGTCACGACGAAGTAGATGGCGAAGAACGTGTGGTTGCGAAGGATGAAGGCGTCCAGCTTCTGGATGTCCGAAACCTGCACCGTCATCTTCTTGTGCTCGTGCGCCGCGCCCTCGGCGTGCTTCTCGCCAGGCTTGGGCTTCGCGGGGTCGGCCGTGAAGGCGATTTCCTTCACCTGCTCCTTACCCAGCCGATCCAGGTTGTAGATGGATCCAAAATCCCAGAAGCCCGCGTGCTTCCCGTTCACCTCGATGTGCCCGGTGTGCACCTGCCCGTCCTTGAGCCTCAGCTCATAGTGCGTGAACTTCTCGTTGTACTCGTAGGACTTGATGCCCAGGAAGCCGAAGGCGCAAGCCAAGGTGACCAGCATGTAGGCCCGGAACTTGCCAAACTGGTTCATCTTAAGCGCCGCCCACGCCAGCACCACGGTGACCGACGACGTGATCAGCACGGCGGTGTTGAAGGTCCCGATGGGGATGTTGAGCAAGCCGTGGGGCCATGCCCTCTCAACAAGGGGCCACTCGCCCTCCGGGGACGTGACCCGAAGCAGGATGTAGGACGAGAACAACGCCCCGAAGAGCATGATCTCGGATGCCAGGAAGAGCCAAATGCCCACCTTGGCGTTGTAAAGGCCCGTGTCCGGACGCGGCTTGTATGTGTAGGGGATTTCCATGTTGGCAATGTTTCTCGACGTGTGCGTGCCTCAGGGCTTTTGGTCCTGGCTGATGTAGCCGCCCTGGGCGTTAGGGGCGCTGTACTCGTAGGGGCCCCGATAGACGACCGGCTCGCTGGCAAAATTGCCATGCGGCGGTGGCGTGGGCGTCGCCCAGTCGAGGGTGGTTGCGTTCCAAGGATTGTCTCCCTCGACCTTGCGCCCGCTGCGAATGCTCGCGAAGACGTTGATGATGAAGGGAATTTGGGCGACGGCCAGCAACGCCGCCGCATGCGTGATCGACGTGTTCAACTTCAGGGCGATGTCATCGGCGCCAAAATAGGTGGCACCGCCGTCCGACATGCGGCGGGACATGCCCCTCAGGCCTTGGATGAACATGGGCGCGAACACGAGGTTCATTCCCACGAGCGAGCCCCAGAAATGAATCTTCCCAAGGACCTCGTTCATGTATCGACCCGTCATCTTCGGGTACCAGAAATAAATCCCCGCAAACAACGCGAAGATCGTGCCGGGCGCCACGACGTAATGGAAGTGCCCGATGACGTAGTAGGAGTCATGCAGGTAGATGTCCGATGCGTTGAAACCCAAGGGAAGCCCCGTCAACCCGCCAATCCCGAACATCGGGAGGAACGACACGGCGAACAACATCGACGTGTTGAACCGTATGGACCCACCCCAAAGCGAGATGAACAAGGCGGTTAGGATGATGACGGACGGGATGGAGATCATCATCGTCGTCGTCTGGAAGAAGGTGGCCACCTTGGTCCCCATGCCCGTCAGGTACATGTGATGGGCCCAGACGATGAAGCTCAGGAAGCCGATCGACATCGCCGCGTACACCATGGACTTGTAGCCCCACAACGGCTTGCGGGTGTTGTTGGCGATGATCTCGGACACGACGCCCATGGCGGGCAGGATCAACACGTAAACCTCAGGATGCCCAAGGAACCAAAACAAATGCTGCCACAGCAAGGGGCTGCCGCCGCCGCTGACGGGCAACTGCTGGCCGCTGACCACCAAACCCGTCGGAAGGAAAAACGACGTGTGGAACAGGTTGTCCACGAGCTGCAAGATACCGGCCGCCTCCAGCGGCGGGAAGGCCAGCAACAGCAGGAATCCCGTGACGAACTGCGCCCAAACAAAGAAGGGCAGCCGCATCCATGTCATCCCGCGTGCGCGCAACTGGATGATCGTGGTGATGAAGTTGACGGCACCCAGCAACGAGGACGTGATCAACAAGACCATGCCAATCAACCACATCGTCTGGCCATTAAATGGACGCGAGAACTCGGCGACCGTCGCCAGCGGGGAATAGGAGGTCCATCCTGACTTCGCAGCGCCGCCGGGCACGAAGAACGAGGCAAGCATCAGGACTCCGCCCCAGAAGAAGACGTGATAGCTCGCCATGTTGAGCCGGGGAAAAGCCATGTCGGGCGCACCGATTTGCAGCGGCGTGACATAGTTTCCAAAGGCTCCGAAGGCCAAGGGCACGATCGCCAAGAACACCATGATGGTGCCGTGCATCGCGCCAAAGGAGTTGTACAAGTCGGCGGATATGACGCCACCCTTGGCGGCCTCGCCAAGCAGGGCCTCGAGGAGGCCGCCGACCACAGGGATGGGCTTGCCAGGATAGGCCAACTGGAACCGC
The DNA here is from genome assembly GCA_903880005.1 of uncultured Verrucomicrobiota bacterium. Classification (GTDB taxonomy): domain Bacteria; phylum Verrucomicrobiota; class Verrucomicrobiia; order Limisphaerales; family UBA9464; genus UBA6176. Next base: position 26,827 of record CAIRNV010000038.1, read on the forward strand.
ATGCACATCATCAACATGAACCCAAAGAACAGGAACAGCAGGGACGTGAGCCCATACTGGATCCCGATCATCTTGTGGTCCGTGCTGAAGATGTATTTTTGCCAGAAGCCAGGCTCGTGATGCTCGTGGTGATGCTCGTGCGCGGGGTGCGCATGGCCCGTTCCATGTTGTGTGCTCGTCGCGGTGCTCATGAGAAAAGGTGGTTCTTCTCGGACTGGAAAAGGTGTCGATGGACCTATTGCCGCAGGGCCTCCGCCTGCTGCGTCGCCGTGGCGGCGGCGCCCGGGCGCGAAGCCAGCACCCGCTGGACCGTGCCCATGGGCGTCCGGTCGGCGACCAAGACGCTTAGCAAAACCGGCAGATAAACGATGCTGACTAGGAAGAGCCGCCGGGCAGACTCCCTTGTCAGGCGTGCGGCGAAGACCACCGCACAAGCCAGGAATGCAACGCCCAGCACCAAGGCGACGCCCGCATACCAGCGGCCCGAAAGGCCCAGAGCAACGGGCGCGAGGCTAAATGCCATCAGGGCCACCGTGTGCCGCACCGCCGTCACGCCCGTCCGTCGTCCCCCGGGATCGACCACGGGCAGCATCCGGAATCCCCCGCGGGCGTAGTCATCCCGGTACATCCACGCGATGGCCATGAAATGGGGGAGCTGCCAGAAGAAGAGAATCGTGAACAACGCCCACCCGCCCGCCCCCAGTTCGCCGGTGGCGGCCGTCCAACCCATCAAAGGCGGCAACGCACCCGGGACGGCGCCCACCAAGGTGTTCAACGTGGTGATGCGCTTCAGGGGCGTGTACACGAACAAATAGCTGCCCAGCGTGAGCGTCCCCAGCAAGCCCGTGAGGGGATTCACCCGAAACGTGAGCCAGAGCATCCCAATGATCGAAAGGGCGACCCCAACTTGAAGCGCAGTCCCCGGTGCAATTCGCCCACTGGGCAGCGGCCGGGTCCGGGTCCGCGTCATCAGGGCATCCGCATCCCGCTCGATGTATTGGTTGAGCGCCGCAGCGCCCGACGCCAGCATCGCCGTCGCGACCAGCGTTTCCCAAAACAGGAGGCCGCCCATGCCTTCCCGGGCCCCAAAGTAAAATCCCAAGGTCGTCGTGAGCACGACCAAGGCCGTCAATCGAGCCTTGAACAGCTCCGACCACACGGCCGCAACCGAACCGTTCGCCGGGGCTGCGGCGACGTCTTGCATGGCTTCAGTGGTGGACCGAGACGACATGGAGGGAAAATCAAGCAGGCCGCCCGACGGCGACCGTGGCGCAAGGTTTTATGAAGGCATCGGTCGCGCCGCAAGGACCGAATGCCATCCGAACTGGCCGTTCGCCCAAGAGCCGCATCGTGGCCAGCGCCACGCCGACGGCGAGGATCGACGCCCCCACGGCCACGTGGGCCGTGGCCAGGTCCGCAGCCTTGTTGGTCCACACGGTGGCGGCACCCAGCGCGAACTGCACCGCGAAGAGCCCGGTCCATGCGCGCACCGCGAGCCGGCTGCCGCGACCGAGCCGTGCCGCCCTGCGCCACGTCCACGCCGCGCCCGCGACCAGCACCACCGCCACGAAGCGATGGACCATGTGAAGATGAACTTGAAAAGCGGTCACCGGCGCGTCGTCCACGACCCCGGTGCGGCGCTGGTTAATGGCGGCCAGCGTGGCGCTGTCGGTGGATGGGTAGAGCCGGCCGTAGGCTAGGGGGAAGTCCGGCACGGCAAGACCCGCGTGTTGGTGACGCATCGACGCGGCCACCGTCAACTGGACGAACACCAGCCCCGCCATGCACGCGAGCGAGGCCCCCATTCGAGGCTCGACCCCGCCTCTAGGCTCGCTCGCCTCTCGGGTTGCCAGCCATTCGTTGAACGTCGCGCTTGTTCCCAAGACCAACGTCGCAAGCAAGGAAAGGAACACCTGCGCGGTCGTCGCGTGCAACACGCCGAAGAAAATGGACCCGGGAATGCCCATGACATCGACGGCATTTAGCACCACGCGTTTCCCGCCGAGGACGCCTTGCACGACGACCAACCCCAGGGCCAGCCAACCCAACGCCCGAACCCATCGGCGGGCGGCACCCCATTGGAGCCCGACGGCCAGCACGATGGTCCACAACCCCAAGAGACTCGCGACCAAGCGGTGGACATGCTCGTGAAAAATCCCGCCAGTCCACTGGCTGATCGGGAAGAAGAACATGTTGTAGCCGTACGTCGTCGGCCAATCGGGCACGGCCATCCCGACTCCCTTGGAGGTGACTAGTCCTCCAATGCTCACCACCAGCAACGCCCACGCAAAGGTGAACCAGGCCCAGTAATGGACCCAGCGCACCGAAAGGGGTTGCCAACGAGGATTCATGCGATGTGAGCAAAACCGGCGTGGAAAGATCGAACGGTGGCGGAGGCGCGGACGGGATGTCGTATTGCAAAAAAACGAGCTTTCCTCCCAACGAACAAAATCGTCGCCTGAACTATTGGCCCCGCCTTGGCTTGATGCAGCGCCTCGGGTCAAGGCCGTCGCGAACCCATGTTCACGACGGCCCCGGCCTGAGGCCCGGTGAGGTTACTTGACCTCGAGGGTCGCGGCGACGGTCGCGCCGGAATCCTTGACCTCGACCTCTTGGATGACCTCGCCGGCCTTCAAGTGCTTGAAGGCCAGGGAATACTTGCCCGCCGGCAAGCCCTTGAGGGTGAACTTGCCGTCCTTGTCGGTCACGGCGAAGTACGGGTTCGAGACGACGCCGATGTAGCCGAACATCCAAGGGTGGACGTTGCATTGGAGCTTCACGAAGACCTCCTGGTTCGGGAACGTCTTGTCCACGGGCTTGGCGCCCGCGCCTTGGGCGAAATTGAAGGTCGTGTTGCCGGCCTCCGACTTCATGAAGTTGACGTTGTGGAGGAACGCGTCGCTGTTGCGAATCTCGACGGCCTGTCCGGTCTGGGCGCCCGTCACGTAGGGCTCGTACAAGCACGCGACCTGGTCGATGACGGGCTTGGTGGCGGGAACGTCGAACTTCTTGCCGTCCAGACCCGCCTTCACATAGACGAACACGTTGCCGAGCCCGCTGCCGGAGCCCACGACGTAGTGGCGGGTGGTGACGGTGCCCTTGGCGGCCTTGCCGCAGTTCACGTCGGCCATCAACGGGGCGATGGGCTTCTCGGGGGGCGGCGTGCCCTTGAGGGTGACGGTGCCGGTGACGTCGCCTGCGAACAGAGTCGTCGCCCCGGCGGCAAGGGCGGCGATGGAGGTGAATTGCTTCATGGAATCAGTCTTTCAACTTCTTGCGAAACGCGTCGCACGCTACAAACGGGTTTTTTGCCCGGCAAGCGTCGTGTGAAAAATTTCACAAGCGCCGGTTGGACGGCCGTCACAGCCCACGACATTCAACCCCAATCCCCGAATCGCGCCGCCCTCTCCCGATGCGTCCGGGTCTCCCGACCGGCCTCAGCCAGAACGATTCAGTTGGGTCGGTCGTGCTTGCTCGATCTGCTTCCGCAAATCCTTCGTCCTTCGCTCGTTACGGGCCTCGTACCGGCCCGCGCCGCGCTCACTCCTCGGCTTGCGCAAGCATCTGCTTCGCAATCCCTTCCCTCCCAACTCCATCGTTCCGGCTCAGCTGTCACCCCACGTACAACGCCTGCCGCACCTCATGGACCAGCACCGACGTCACCGGATACCGCCGATCCGGATCCCGCTCGAGGCACCGCAGGATGATCCGTTCCAGCGCCGCCGGGATATCCGGGTTGATGGACCGCGGGGGTGCAAACTCCGCACGCTCCAACTGGCGCCGCAGGATGGCGTCGGGCGTCTCCCCCGGGAACGGCTTGCGGAAGGTCAGCAATTCGTAGGCGGTCACGCCATAGGCCCAGATGTCGGCTCGTTGGTCCACGGGTTGCCGGAGAAGTTGCTCGGGTGCCATGTAGTGGGGCGTGCCGGGGTTCTTGTCGAGCTTGCGGGGAGGCTTGGGAATGGGCTGCGCAAGGTCGAAGTCAATCAGGCGGATGGAACCATTCCGGGTCATCACCACGTTCTCCGGCTTGAAGTCGAGGTGCATGAAGCCGTGGTCGTGGAGGTGCTCGAGGGCCTCGGCGAGGTCGATGAGCACCTGGGCGACGTTCTCGGCGAGCACGGGGTCGTTGGCGGCCATGCGCAACTTGAGGTTCTCGCCCTCGACGTACTCCATGACCAGGGCGAGCTCGCCGCCGATCTTGCCGTGCTCCACGTACCCGATGATCGACGGATGCGGAGGAATGGAGTGGAGGACCTCGGCCCCGACCAAGAACCGCTTGCGCTCGGTGAAGTTAAGCAACCGGTTGTCCAGCATCAGCCGCACGGCGTACGAGGTGCCCGCCTCGTCCGTCGCCAGCCATATCTCCGACACGCCACCCGCGTTGACGCGTTCGTGAAGCGTGTATGGACCCAACCGTGCACCTGGTTCTGCCATGAAGATCCGCGCTTGCGGACGGGCTTGCCTAGCAAACGTCACGCCATGCGGCAAACGACTTCCCGAGTTGGAGCCCTTGCAGGGTGGATCCCGAGGTTGTGGTGGATCCCGAAAACGCCGCGGTTCGCCCAACGCTGGGCTCGCGCCTTTCCCCGGCCGCCACCCCATGCCCCCGTCCTGCGGTACCGGTGGTCTCTTGCGTCGTGGATTGCAGGCCGGGGGACATCATGGATAGGGTCGTCCCATGACGTTGACGGAGAAGTTGCTGGCGCGAGCGGCAGGCAAGGCGCGGGTTTCCGCTGGGGACAACATTTGGGTGAAGGCAGACGTCCTCATGACGCACGACGTCTGCGGTCCCGGGACGATCGGGGTCTTCAAGCGGGAGTTCGGCAAGACGGCGCGGGTCTGGGACCGGGAGCGGGTGGTGATCATCCCCGACCACTACATCTTCACGGCGGACTCGAAATCGAACCGCAACGTGGACATCCTCCGAGATTTCGCTCGCGAGCAAGGGTTGCCGTACTTCTACGACGTGATCGACGAGCCAGGCGGGCAGTGGAAGTTCGACACGTCGAAGGGGCTGCTGAAGCGTCAGTATGGGTCGCAGTACGCGGGCGTCTGCCATGCGGCGTTGCCGCAGAAGGGGCACACACGACCCGGCGAGATCTTGTTCGGGACGGACTCGCACACGTGCATGGCCGGGGCGTTCAACGAGTTTGCGACGGGCATTGGCAACACGGATGCGGGGTTCGTGATGGGAACCGGCAAGCTGCTGATCAAGGTGCCCGAGACGATGCGTTTCAGGCTTGAAGGCCGGTTGCAACCCGGCGTCATGGCCAAGGACCTCATCCTCCACATCATCGGCGAGATCGGCTTTGACGGGGCAACCTACCGCGCCATGCAATTCGACGGCCCGGGCGTGGCGTCGTTGTCGATGGACGACCGGATGACGGTGGCCAACATGGCCATCGAGGCGGGCGGCAAGAACGGCATTTTCCCGTTCGACGCACGCACGGCGGAGTACGTCGAGGCCCGGACCCGCCTGAACGGGACGCGGTCACATTACGAGCCCGTCGAGGCGGATGCCGACCAGGCGTTCTGCTACGAGACGGTCGTGGACCTCGACAAGCTGGAGCCGACGGTTGCCTGCCATCCCGACCCTGGCCAACGGAAGCGGGCCCGCGACATGGCCGACGTCCGCCTGGACCGCGCCTACATCGGGTCCTGCACCGGGGGCAAGACGTCGGACTTCGTGGAGTTTGCGCGGGTGGTCCGCGGGCGTCGGGTGGCGATCGACACGTTTGGGGTTCCCGCCACTCCGGAGATCGTGCACGACTTGCAAACCACCCGCTGGGGTGGGGAGACCATTTGGGACATCCTCGTGGGATCGGGCGTGCAAATGACCGAGAACGCCGGTTGCGCGGCGTGCCTCGGGGGGCCGGTGGACACGTTCGGCCGCATGAATACGCCGTTGAAGTGCATCAGCGCCACCAACCGCAACTTCCCCGGGCGCATGGGGCACAAGGACTCCCAGGTGTTCCTCGCCAGCCCCGCGACCGTCGCCGCGTCCGCCTTGGCGGGCCATGTGGCCGATCCACGAGCGCTCGTGGCTTAGCCGTAACGATTCAGTTGGATCGGTCGTGCTGGCTCGATCTGCTTGCGCAAATCCTTCGTCGTTCGCTCGTTACGGGCCTCGTACCGGCCCGCGCCTTGCTCACTCCTCGGCTTGCGCAAGCATCTGCTTCGCAATCACTTCCCTCCCAACGGAATCGTTACGGCTTAGCCGGGACGATTCGGTTGGGTCGGTCGCCCTTGCTGGATGTTTTTTTTGGGGGCGTCCGGCCCTTTGTTCGGCAGGTGCAGTTCGCAGGGGCGCGGGCGTCCGGCCTACAATCCTCTCGGTCCATTCCAGACTCACCCGCAAGCGGCGAGCGAGGTCTGGGATTCATGCGCACGCGTACGCCTCCCTTGATTGAGAAGGCCGTTTGCTGGATTTGGGACCTTGTGCAACGGCGGTTTTCAGAACCAGCGATCCTCAACCATCCCCGCCAACTTCCGAAAGCTCAGCCGTTTTCGTCGCCGAGCTCGACGTTCCAGTAGGCGACGTCGAGGAAATGCCTCCACGAATCGTGGATGGTGGCCCCGAAGGTGACTTGGACGAAAGGACGCCACTTGGGCCGCTTGGGCTTCCGGACCAGCCGCATGGAGGCCTCGGCAGGGGTGCGGTTGGACTTGCGCGTGTTACAGGGGATGCAGGAGCAAACGATGTTCTCCCAGGTGGTGGGGCCGCCGCGGTCTCGGGGAACCACGTGGTCCAGGTTGAGCTCTCGCCGGTCGAAGACCTTGCCGCAGTACTGGCAGGTGTTCTTGTCGCGCTCGAAAATGTTGTGACGGGTAAACTTGACCTCCTTGCGAGGCAGGCGGTCGAAGAGAAGGAGAAGGATCACCCGGGGCACTCGGAAACGGAGGGAGACCGTGCGGACGACGTCGCGGTCGTCGTCGGCCGCGCCAAAGTCCCGCCACTGCTGGAAGTCGTAGGTGCGGAACTCGCCCGCGCCATCGGCGGAGACAATTTGGGCATGGCCCTCGAAGACCAACGTCAGCGCACGCCGGACGGAGCACAGGTTCACCGCCTGCCAGAGTCGGTTGAGAACCAGGACTTGCTGCCCAAGGATGTTCACGAGACCCAACGCAACCTTCGACACGGCGATATCCAAATCGTCGCCGGGTGTCAATTCCGTGCTCGGGAACATCGTGCCCCGCCATGGGAATCCCGTTGGACCTGGCAATCGGGAGGAAGGACCCGCCAGCACGACCGATCCAACGGCCCCGGCCCGCCCACGTCTGGGCTGGCCGGGAGGAAGCGGTTCCAACCCCACCGGCGGATCACGGCGCCCCATCGGGAAAGGAGTTTGAACCATCGGCTCGGCGCCGGATAGCCTTCGGGGATTCCTATGGCAACGATTGCAGTTCTGGGGACCTTCGACACCAAGGGCGAGGAGCATCGATACGTGGCGTCGCTGATTGAAGGGCGCGGGCACAGGGCGTTGTTGGTGGACGCGGGCACGCTCGGGCCGAGCACGGTGAAGGCGGACGTGCCCAGGGAGGCGGTGGCGGAGGCGGGCGGCGGAAGCCTTGCCGACGTGGCCGCGCGCAAGGACCGGGGCGAGGCCGTCGCCTTGATGACGCGGGGCGCGCCCGTGGTGTTGGCATGCTTGCAGCGCGAGGGACGCATCGACGGCGTCCTCTCGCTGGGCGGCGGCGGTGGCACGGCGATCGGCACGGCGGCCATGCGTGCGCTTCCCGTGGGATTCCCAAAGCTCATGGTCTCCACCCTGGCCAGCGGCAACACCGCCCCATACGTCGGCGTGAAGGACATCGTCATGATGCCCTCCGTCGTGGACGTGGCGGGATTGAACCGGCTTTCAAGGAAGTTGCTGGCCCAGGCGGCCGGGGCCATCTGCGGGATGGTCGAGGCGCGCGTCCCAGCCGACGCCGCCGACCGCCCGGTGATCGTGGCCTCGCAATTCGGCAACACCACGCCTTGCGTCAGCCATGCCCGCGGCTTGCTCGAGGCGGCGGGTTACGAGGTCATGATCTTCGCCGCCACCGGCATCGGCGGCCGCACGCTCGAGTCGTTGGTGGAGTCCGGCATCGTCTCGGGCGTGCTGGACATCACCACCACGGAATGGGCCGACGAGCTGGCGGGAGGCGTGTTGGGCGCGGGGCCGACGCGCCTGGAGGCGGCGGCGCGCGGCGGGGTTCCCGCCATCCTGACGCCCGGCTGCCTCGACATGGTGAACTTTGGCGAGCCGGCGAGCGTTCCGGCGCGCTATCAAGGGAGGCGGTTCTACCAGCACAACGCGCAGGTCACCCTCATGCGCACCGACCCCGGAGAATGCGCCGAACTCGGCCGCATCCTCGCCGCCAAGGCCAACCTCTCCACCGGCCCCGTCACCGTGCTGCTTCCCCTGGGGGGCATCAGCGTCATCAGCGCCCCGGGTCAGCCCTTTTACTGGCCCGAGGCCGACGCCGCGTTGTTTGGCGAATGGACGCGGAACCTGCGGCCGGGCATACGCGTGGTGGAATACCCGGGCAACATCAACGACCCGGCCTTCGCCGAGCTGTGCGTGCGCGAGCTGCTGGCCAACATCCAGGCTCGCCCAGGATCCGCCGCGTAAGACGCCGCGGTGACCCGCAGGACATCACCCGGCTGCGGAGGTGCAGCACGAGAGCTTCGTCCTTCGCTGGTCACGGGCCACGCGGCGGGACCGTGTCGGCCATGATCCTGGCCGGACGCATGCCACGACGATTCCCAAGAAATATTGAAAGGTTTTGACGGGTCGCTTCGATGTCTTAGAGAGTAGAGGCCTTCACGTGCCCGATCCGTGTTTGGAACCCGGGTGGTCGTGGAGGTGGCTCTGTCGCATTGCAGTGAACTGAAAGTTAATACCATGTCCAGCAAGCAGTCCTCTCGGTGGCTTCACGTCACCCTCGTCACGGTTGCAGCCGCCATGACGGTCCAAGCGCAAAACCTCGTCACCAACGGTGACTTTGAGAACAGCACCAACGGACCGGACAAGCAGGCGGACCTCAACACCCAAGCGACCGGCTGGACCTCGACGCTGGTTCCTGAAAGCCCCTACTGGGCGTCTGTCGGCATGGGCTCCTACAGCTTCCTCATGAGCTCTGCATCCGCCTCGGCTCCGTCCCGCACCGACGGGAATGGGACCATGAACCTCTGGACGGCGGCCAACGGCGGCGTCAACAACGCGCTGGCAGCCAACAGCCCCAGCGGAGGCAACTTCTGGATGACGGACGCCGGATGGAACACCGGCAAGCTGGAGCAAACGATTTCAGGCCTGGTCCCGGGTGACACGTACACCCTGACCTTCTACTCGGCGGGTGCGCAGCAACAAGGCTTCTACGGGGATACGGCCACCCGCTGGGGCGTGAGCCTCGGGTCAAGCCCCACCCAGTACACCTCATGGATTAACGTGAGCAGCCAAGGCTCGTCGGCGTGGACCGCCCAGACCATGACCTTCACGGCTCCGGACCATACAGCCGTGCTCTCGTTCCTCGCCGAAGGCACCCCGGGCAACCTTCCCCCGATGGCGCTCCTCGACGGGGTCTCCCTGACGGCTGTTCCCGAGCCCTCCACCTACGCGGCTGTCGCGGGTGGCTTGCTCGTGCTCGTCGGCATCTCCCGCCGTCGCAAGGCGAACTAAGCGCCTCGCCGGTTCTCCCATGGGAACCCGGCGCAACAAGAGACGCATCCGAGGCCCGTGTTCTGCCGCAACCCCCGGCGGGACACGGGTTTTTCGCTTCAACTCACGGCAAAAAACACGGCCCCTGGGATGGGATCACCCGAACCCCACTTCCGTTTTTTGGTTCATGGGCGTCGTGTGCTCTGGGCGCATTCGCCATGGATGGGACCTCCCGACTTGGACCTATCCGTGTCATCCGTGCCATCCGCGATGGGCAACCTCCACGCTGCCCCACAGAAAAGCCCGGTGGGTTACATCCATCCCTCGGGGCCGTGGGCTCCCGGTTTTGTGACTTCAACCGCCGCTTCCCGTTGAAGCGCGCCCTGCTAGCCCCCGAATCGCGCGATCTTGGCGTCGAGTCGCGTGCTGCGCTCGGTGTCGATGACAAGGCCCGGGAAGTCACGTTCGAGTTCGGCGCGTGAGGGGATGCGGCCCCAGGCGGTGAGGGTGAAGGCCTCGTGGGCGTGCCCCACGGGCAGGCCGAGTTCCCGTGATTGGCGATCGAACCGCTGCCGGAGCTTGGCGCTCCATGCAGCGAGGTTGGCGGTGGGCTCGATGTGGTGCCGGGCGACCCATGGCAGCCATTCATTCACCTGGCTTTGGTGGCACCATGACTCGGCCGCGATGACGTCGAAGGCCGGCTCCACGTCCACCACCAGGTCGCACTGGTTCGATCCCGCCATGTAGCCGTCGTAGGTGTTGAGGATCACCGGCGTCGGGATCCATTCGGAGACGGACTCGTCCGCGACGGGATACTCCGAGAGGAAGGCATGCGGGACGTTGATCATGTAGGCCACGCGTCGGATGGCATCCGCGACGGTGAGGTGGTCGGGGTGGATGCCCGCGAGCGGCTCGAAGGGCAACGGCGGGCAGAACAGGTAGTCGGGCTTGAACTCGCGGATGGACCTCCACAAGGCGGCGAGGAGGTCGGTCGTGAGGGTGCGGCAGGCTTCCTCGAAGGGCTCGCCCGAGGGCTTTCGGAGGAGTTCCCATTCATAGTGCCCCACGGCGGCGCTGGCGGCCTGCTCGGCCTGCCGCACGCGCGCGGTCTCCTCGCGGCTTCGGAAATGATGGCCGGACCGGCCGTCGGTGCAGATGAGGGCGCGCGCACGAAAGCCCGGCGGGGCGACGCGGCGCATGAGCTCGAAGGTTCCGGCGGCGACGAACTCGAAGTCGTCGAAGTGGGCATGGACGCAAAGGACGCGCATGGGAGGGGATGGCGAACGGTGGGTGGCGATGGCGGGATCGTCAGCCGGGATAGCCTTGCATGGCGGCGAGAAACTCGCGGATGGCGGGCTGGAGCCCCACGAACACGGCACGGCTGACGATGCTGTGGCCGATGTTGAGTTCGACGAGATGGGGCACGAGGTGGAGGAGGGGGAGGTTTTGGAGGTTCAGGCCATGGCCTGCATTGACCCGGATGCCCAGGCCTTTGGCATGGCGGGCGGCGGCGGCGAGGCGCTCGATCTGGAGGTTGCGCTCGCGCTTGGAGTGCCACGCCTCGGCGTAGGCGCCGGTATGCAACTCGACAAACTGGGCGCCGGTGCGGGCCGCGGCATCGAGTTGGGCAAGGTCGGGGTCCACGAACAAGCTGACCTCGATCCCGGCATCCTGCAGGCGCCGGGTGGCGTCGCGCACCGCGTCGCACGCGCCCGCCACGTCCAGGCCGCCCTCCGTGGTCACCTCGGTCCGCTTCTCGGGCACGAGGCAGCAAATGTCCGGGCGGAGGCGCAGGGCGATGTCGATGATCTCGGGGACCACGGCCATCTCGAAGTTGAGCCGGGTGCGGATGGCCTCGCGCAGGCGGAAGACGTCGCGGTCGAGGATGTGGCGGCGGTCCTCGCGGAGGTGGGCCGTGATGCCGTGCGCGCCGGCCTCCTCGGCCGCGATGGCGGCGGCCACGGGATCGGGCTCGCCGTCGTCCATGCCCCGGTAGCGGGCCTGACGGAGGGTGGCGACGTGGTCGATGTTGACGCCGAGCTTGAGCATGGGGGCTGGGTTGGACGGATGGGGCGTCACGGGGCGGGCTTGGGCACGGGGGGCGGAGCGAACCTGCCGCCAAGGATGTCGTGCGGGGCGTCGATCCAGCGGGCGAGCAACGTCATCTCGAGGCCGTCCAGCCCGATGTCGGACTTGCGGACGAGGGTGTATTCCGTGGGGGAGACGCGGAAGACCTCCGTGATGGAGTTGCCAAGGTTGGGCGCGAGGGCCATGAGCCATTTCCGGGCGCGGGCATTGGCGGGGAAGGGAATCTGGCGCTGGACCATCTTGTTGAAGTCGAAGACGACATTCCAATGGAGGAAGGACTCCCCGGCGATCTCCCACTCGTAGGCGACCAAGGAGGGCCGATGGAGCTGGGCGAGGATCTCGCGGGGCATGGGGTTGGTGCTGGAGATCGTGGGCGCGAAGGACGCGATCAGGTAGGGCTGCCCGGCCTGCTCGTAGGAGAGGAGCGCGGGCTGGCAGGCCTGCAAGCCCAGCACGGCCAAGGCTTGATGGTTGGTGGCGATGACCAGCTTGCCCTCGTATTGGCCCGGCTGGTTCGTCGTCCCGAAATACGGGCGGATGTCGCCGTACACCTTCTGGAGGCGGGGCTGAGGCTTCTCCACGGGGAACGCCACCCAGTTGCGGAAGGGATTCAACGGTTGCGCCCATCCGAACACCTGCGACGGCGCCGGGCCGCCCGCCAACGTGGCCATCCAACCCACCTTGGACACCCACGGCGCCGCGCCGCGGAGCGCCTGGAACCGGATGATCGGGTCGCGGATGGCGCCATCCGGCACCTTCCATGGCCCCGGCTCGCCCAAGGGCGCGGTGGCGAACGAAAGCTTGGCGGAGGTACGGACGGCGTTGTTGCTGGCGAAGACGTTCAAGGCCACGGACGGCCACGATTCATGGCCCGGCCCCAGGACCTTGGGAAGGTTCAACTCGGCCTCCACCATCCCCGCCACGGGACGGCCCGTGGCTTGCCATGCGCGCCCGAGGCCACCGGGCTCCGACGCGGCCAAGAACCACCCGTTCGTCACCCACGTGGCTGCCTGGCCCTTGCCGCCCGTCATCAACGCCCCGGCGGAAGCGGCGAGGCGCGACGTCACCGTCGCCGGGGCGCGCACCGCGACGTGCCAGCCTTGCTGGGTCACCTCGCCCAACGACTCATGGTCCAGCAGGGCCTCCGCCAAGGGATGCAGCGCGCGCGTGCGCGCGGCGTCGTCAGCGCCCGTGATCCGGTGCACGACGAACTGGGCCAGGTTGGTGGCGGCGCGTCCGCCCACGCCCGCGGCATCGGGATGGGTCAACGCGGCCTTCAACTGCGGCGCCCCCAACTGCTGGCGCATGCCCTGCCCGCCCACTGCATGCCAGCGGACGACGGGACGCTCCGCCGCCACCGCCATGATCGGCACGCCGACGCACCCCGCCGCCATGACTGCCATCCAACCCATCCCACGTCGCTTGTTCATCGATGCGTCCTTGGTGCCAAAGCCCGCCCCTTCAATCAATGCCACTGTTCCGTATCGGCCCGCGCCCCGGGTTGCCAATTTCGTCCCGGCAACCGCCAACGATGGCTTGGCGGTCCGTCGGCAAGGAAGGGGATGCTGGGGCCGGTTCCCATGAATGCACGCATCCTGCCCGTCCACCGGCCCTGGCTCTTGCCGGCCATCCTCCTCTTCATGCCATGCGGCGGCGGTGCCATGGCAGCGGGTGGGGGCGCGGCGGCGGACGGCGGCGAGGCGTTCTCGTGGTTCCAGTTCCTCGCACCCTTCCACATGGTGGTGTTGCACTTCCCCATCGGGTTGTTTGCGGCGGTCGTGGCGCTCGAGGCATGGGCTTGGCGACGACCCTCGGAGGCACGGCGGGAGGCCATGGGGTTCCTCCTCGGGCTCGGAGTGGTCGCGACGGCCATCACGATGGCCTTGGGTTTCCTGCGCGCGACGGACGGCGAATACGAGGCGATGACCCTGGGGCGGCATCGGGGCTGGGGGATCGCCGCCGCCGCGTTGATCACCATTTCATGGGCGTTGCATCGGCATTTGCACCGGCATCCGGCACCGGGCGGGTGGGTGGCGTTCCGATTCTTGCTCGGCACGGGGTTCGTGGCCTTGGCGGTCGCCGGGCATCATGGGGGCACGCTGACGCATGGCTCCGCCCTGTTGACCGAGCATGCGCCCGGGATGCTGAGGCACCTGTTGCATGCGTCGGTCACCCCGGCGAGCCCGGACGGCGGTCGGGCCGGGAGTCCGGGCGGCTTCGTTGCGGTCCGCGCGGTCTTGGGGGGCAAGTGCGTGGGTTGCCATGGCCCGGAGAAGCAAAAGGGCGGGCTCCGGCTCGACACGCGCGACCTGGCGTTGAAGCCGGGGAAGAGCGGACGCCCGTCGGTCGTGCCGGGCGACCCGGCGCGTTCGGAGTTGGTTCGCGTCCTGTTGCTGGACCCGGCGCATGACGGGGCGATGCCGCCCGAGGGCAAGGAACGGCTGACGGAAGCGGAGGTTGCCGTGGTGGTGAGATGGGTACGAGACGGGGCGAGATAGCGCTTTCAAGCGACGCGCCGTGGCGGCCCTTGTGCCTTGCCGACGGGAGAGGCGTTGGCACTCTGGCGGCGCGTGCGCGTCGTCCTTCTCCTGGCTTTCTTGCCGTCGTTCCATGGTCTTGCCACGGACCCCGTCCTTCGGGCCCGGCTTCATGAGCAAACCCGGCAGGGCGCGGTGGTGATCCCCTACTCGTCCTCGACGCGCTTCGACGCGGCGGATGCGTTGGCCGTGCTGGATGCGGTGCCCGGCAACACCAACCTCGTGCGGCTCGTGTACAGCACGGCGGTGCTGCCTGCGACGTCCTTCTCCACCACGACCGGATGGAACCGCGAGCATCTCTGGCCCAATTCCTATGGGCTTGATGACGTCGAGCCCTCGTTTTCGGACCTCCACAACCTCCGGGCCTGCGACGCCAACGTGAACAGCTCCCGGAACAACAAGTGGTATGACCTGTCCTCGGCGGCCGAGGGTGGCATCCGCGCCCCGGCCCATGCGGAGGCGCCCGAGTGCACGGCGGACTCGAACAGTTGGCAGCCTCCCGTCGCCCAACGCGGCGACATCGCCCGGGCGCTGTTTTACATGGCGATCCGATACGAGGGGGGATTTGCGGGCGAGCCGGACCTTGAGTTGGTGGAGGACGTGGCCCGGATCTCCACGTCGGGCACCTTCATGGGACGCCTGAGCACGTTGCTCAACTGGAACCGCGAGGATCCGCCGGACGACGCCGAGCGCGCCCGCGACGCCGACGTTGGGCGCATCCAAGGCAACCGAAACCCCTTTGTCGCCGACCCAGGCCTCGCCAACGCGATCTGGCTTCCCACCATCGACGTGATCCCGACCCAAGGCGGTCCCGTGTTCGTGGTGGAGCCCACGGACTTGCCGGTCGTTGTTGAATACGCGTTGGAACCCGCTGGGCCATGGACCGCCAACCGTCCTCCTGGGGCCAGCGCGTTGTTTGCGCGCGTCAGGTTGCGATGAGGCCCGCGCCTCGCTCACCCCTTGTCGTGCGGAAGAATTTTCTGCGCCATCCGTCCCTCACAACGGGGTCGCCCCGACCCAATCCGGCAAAGAGTCGATCTCGCCGCGTAGCTTGGGATAGCGTGTCCGCGTCACGTCCATGCAGCCGCCGGCACGACGGGGTGCCTGCCGTTCTCCCCCAGGGACGGCCAGTGGACGAACAGCGACATGAAGAGCCTTATGAAGCGTTGCATCACCATCGACGAATCCATGCCTCCATTCGTCCGAGGCGTCGGCACCACCGTGATCCTGGTGGCCACGATCGTGTCCCTTGCCACCGCCCGTCATCATGGAACACCGCCGGCGGCGTTGCGACTGCCCCTGGCGAGGCCCACCCCGGCCACCGTCCCGAAGCCATCCCATGCGCCCGTCCCGGACCCGGACATCGCACGCGAACTCGCGGCGCTGCGCGGCGAGGTTGCCGACGACAGCCTTCTTGAGGAGGTCTTCGAGAACCCGTGGTTCGAGATCAGCGGCATCCTGGGCACAACCCTGATCGCGGCATCCTTCTTCCTCGAATGGTCCATTCGGCGAAGGAAGCTGGCAGCGAAGCCGGCCAGCTAGACGATCCCCGGAACCGGCGCGCGGAGGGCGGGATCAACCGATGCCGAGATGGCTTGGCAGGCGGGGCGTGGCACCGGGCTGCGTGCAAACAAAGGCGGCGACATCGGTGGCTCGCTCCAGGATGGCGGCGGCGTCCCAACCTTGCTGGAGCCCGAGGATCAGGGCCGCCGTGAACGCGTCGCCCGCCCCGACGGCGTCACGCACGCTCACCACACGCGCAGGCCCGGTCGTCCAACGGTCGTCCAAGAGAAGGGCGGCGCCCCGTGCCCCGCGCGTCCATGCCACGGCACGCAGGCCGAACTGCCGCGCGAGGCCTCGCACCTGGAACTCGGCGTCGCCCTCCAGCCCGAACTGGCTCGCCAGCACGGGCAGCTCGTCCTCGTTCAGCTTCAGGACGTCGGCATGCCCCAGCGATGCCTCGATGACGTGGGGCGAGTGGAAAGGGGGGCGGAGGTTGATGTCGAGGACGCGCAGGACCCCTGGTTGGGCGCCGGCCACCAAGGCGAGCACGTCCGCGTGGGCCTCGGGGGTCCGCTGCGCCAATGTCCCGAAGCACACCGCATGCGCCTCCGCCACCTTCGCCCGGGCCGGGTCACCGGCCTCCAATCGATCCCACGCCACGTCGGCCACGATGTCGAATTGCGGATGCCCGGAGGGATCGAGGGTCACGTGAACCGTGCCGGTCGGGACACCGGAAAGGATGCGGACGGCGTTCGTGTCGAGGCCGCGGGACCGGAGGATTCCGAGGGCTTCATGCCCAAGGGCGTCGTCGCCCACGCTGGATACGACGGCCGCGCGTGCCCCGAGGGCCGCAACATGGCAGGCGACATTGGCCGGGGCCCCGCCCAACTGCGGGCCCGCTGGCAACAGGTCCCACAAGAGCTCGCCCAGCGAGACCACCAGCGGCCGTGTGATGTCGCTCGATGGGTTCATGACTCGGACGGGGCCGGGACCGGGGCCGTCGCGGTCTCGGGGCAGGTGCGATTCGCAGACTGCAACGAGGCGAAGACCACGTACACGACGGGGATGACCAGCAACGTGAGGACGGTGGATGTCACCATGCCACCGACGACGGCGACGCCCATGGGACGTCGCGACTCGGCGCCGGCACCGAAGCCGATGGCGATGGGGAGGATGCCGGCGACGGTGGAAAGGGCGGTCATGAGGATGGGCCGAAGCCGGACGATGCCTGCCTGGACCATGGCTTCGACGGGGTCGATGCCGCGCTCGGCCTGTTGGTTGGCGAACTCGACGAGGAGGATGGAGTTCTTGGTGACGAGGCCGAGGAGGAGGACGACGCCGACCTGGGAGAAGAGGTTCCAGTTCATGGAAGGCAACGGCGGGATGGCGCCGACGAGGCCGAGTCGATGCAGGAGAAGAAGGCCGCCGAAGGCTCCCACGAGGGCGAGCGGCACGGCGAGGATGACGGTGAAGGGGTGGACGAGGCTCTCGAACTGGGCGGCGAGGGTCATGTACACGATGACAAGGGCGAGCCCGAAGACCCACCAGACCTCGGTGTTGGCCTCGCGCAAGTCACGGGCCTCGCTGGACCATGCGTAGGTGGTGCCGGCCGGAAGCTCGCGGGCGAGCATGGCCTCGGTGACGCCAATGACGGACCCCATGGTCGCCCCGGTGGCGGGCGAGCCGGAGATCGTGGCGGAGCGGATGCGGCCGTAGTGGTTGATGGCGTTGGGTGCGGCGCCGGACTTCCGGTTGACGAGGCTGGAGAGCTGGATGAGCTGGCCGGACGAGGACCGGACGAAGAGGGAGTCCAGGTCCTGGGGAGTGAGGCGGGAGGCGCGCTCGAGCTGGGCGATGACCTTGTACTCCTTGCCGGCCACCTTGATGCGGGAGAGGTCGAGGCCACCGAACAGGATTTGGAGCGTGCGCGAGATGTCCTCGATGGAGACGCCGAGGGAGGCGGCGCGTTGGCGGTCCACGGAGATTTCGAGCTCGGGCTTGTTGACCTCGTAGGAGACGCGGACGTTCTGGAGGAGGGGCTGGCCGCCGGGGCCTTGGAGTTGGCGGAGCTGGTTGGCGGTGGATGCCGCGACGCGGTTGAGGGCCGCGAGGTCTTGGTTTTGGAGCACCAGCTCGAAGGGTGCCGAGAACGAGCGCCCGATCGCCTTGGGGATGTTGGGGATGGCGATGCCTCCCTCGACTTGGCCCATGAACTTGGAACGCAGGCCGCCGGGGCCATTGATGATCTCCTGGATCGATCGGCGAGGTCCGTCCTTCAGGGTGGCGAACAGGATGCCGGAGGTGGCCTGGCCCGGCCCCGAGAAGCCGGGCGCGACGATGGCGGCGTAGGCGACGATCTCGGGCACCTCGGCGACGAAGGCCTCCAGCTTGCGCAACTGCCGGTCCGTGAACTCCGCCGTCGATCCGTTCGGCGTCACCATGAAGGCAAACACCCGCCCCTTGTCCTCGTCGGGCAGGAAGTCCTTCTCCAGGGCGTTGTACAACGGCAGGACGGCGCCGCCCGAGGCGAGCGCGAGGATGGCGACCACGGCGAGTCCCGTGATGCCACGAAGCAAGAGGGGCAGGCGACCCAACGGCCGCGCGATGCGCTGGGCCAACGCCACGAACGGCCGCAGCACCCGGCCATACAGGCGGCCCATGCCGTCGAAGAACGCCTCCAGCACCCGGTAGAAAAAGCCGTGGTTCCCGCGTTCGACCGGCTTGAGGATGCGGGCGGCCATGGCGGGTGACAGCGTGAGCGCCACCAACGCCGAGATCGTCACGGAGCCGCACACGGCGACGGCGAACTCGATGAAAAGGCGGCCGGTCTGGCCAGACTGGAAGGCGAGCGGGATGAACACCGCCACGAGGGAGAGCGTGATGGCCACGATGGCGACCGAGATTTCCTCCATGGCCTTGTGCGCCGCCTGAAGGGGCGGCATCCCCTCCTCGATGTGCCGGTGGATGGCCTCCAGCACCACGATCGCGTCGTCCACCACCACGCCGATCGCCAGCACCAGGGCCAGCATGGTCAGGATGTTGACCGAGTAACCGAAGAGGTGGAGCACGGCGAAGGTGGCGACGATGGAGACGGGGATGGCGACGGCCGGGATGAGGGTGGCGCGGAGGTTGCGAAGGAAGACAAAGATGATGAACACCACGAGGAGGAACGCGATGAGGAGCGTCTCCCACACCTCGGAGATCGCCTTCTCGACATAGACGGCCTCGTCGTAGGTGACGCGGAGGGAGATGCCGGCGTCGAGCTGGCCCTCCAGCGCGGAGACCTGCGAACGGATGCCGCGGGCGACGGCGACGGTGTTGGCCTTGGATTGCTTCACGATCCCGAGGAAAACCGTGGGCAGGCCGTTGGCACGGGCCGTGGTCCGGTAGTCCTCCACGCCCTCCTCGGCCCGGCCCACGTCTTGCAGGCGCACGACCGAGGTGCCGTCGGCCCTGAGGACCAGCTCGTTGAACTCGGCGGCCGTCTTGAGCTCGCCCCGGGTGAGGATGGTCATCTCGCGGTCGAGGTTTTCCACGCGGCCGGAGGGCAGCTCGATGTTCTGCTGGCGGAGGGCGCGTTGGACGTCCAGCACGGTGACGCGGCGGGCCGCCATGCGGGACGAGTCCAGCCAGAGGCGCATCGCGAAGCGCTTCTCGCCGCCGATGATGATGGACGAGACGCCGGGGACGGTTTGGAACCGGGGCTTCACGACGCGCTCGGCGATGGTGCTGAGATCAAGGGGCGAGTGGCGGTCGCTGTTCATCGCCACCCACAGCACGGCCTGCGCGTCCGCGTCCTGCTTCGCGACGACCGGCTCCAGGATGTCGTCGGGCAACGCCCCGCGGACGCGGCTGACGCGGTCGCGGACATCCTGCGCGGCGAGGTCGATCTGGCGGGAGAGCTCGAACTCGATGGTGATGTTGGAGACCTGCTCGCGGGACTCGGACGTGAGGGTGCGGATGCCCTCGATGTTGTTGATGGCCTCCTCCAGGCGCTCCGTGACCTCCGTCTCGACGACCTGGGCGTTGGCCCCGGGGTAAACCGTGGTGACGGAGACGATGGGCGGGTCGATGTCGGGCAGCTCGCGCACCGGGAGTCGGCCAAGGGAGATCAGGCCGAACAGCACGAGCGAGAGGTTGAGCATCGTGGCCAGGATCGGGCGCTGGATGGAGACGCGGCTGAGGAACATGGGCGCGGGCGGATGAAGGGTGGCGGTGCGGTTCGCGGGTGGGCGCGGCGTGGGGTCAGTCCTTGTAGGCGGCGGCGGACGCCTCCGGGGCGAGCTTGACGGGGGCGCCCGGGAACAACTTTTGGTGGCCCTCGACGACGACGACCTCGCCGTTGGTGAGGCCGGACACGATCTCGGCCTTGCCGGCCAGGCGAAGGCCCACCTTGACCGGGCGGATGACGGCGTTGGTTTGGGGGGTGACCACGAACACGGAGAAGGCGTCGCCGTTGGACAGCAGGGCGGGCTCGGGCACGACCAAGGCGTCGTCCCGCAACTGGATGGCAAGGTCCAGCTTGGCAAACATGCCGGCACGCAGGCGGCCGTCGCGGTTCGTCACCCGCGCCTTCACCAACGCCGTGCGGGTCGCGGCGTCGAGCTGTGGCGACACGAAGTACACGTCGCCCTCGAACAACTCCTTGGGGTACGAGTCCACGCGGAAGCGGATCTTCTGGCCCACGCTGACCTGGCCGAGGTTTCGCTCGGGCACGTTCATCTCGACCTTCACGGTGTCGAGATCCACGAGGGACGTGAGGGTGGACTGGCGGGAGATGACCTGCCCGGGGCTGACGAGGCGGGCGCCCACGATGCCGGAGAAGGGGGCGAGGATGCGGGCGTCGCGGAGGTTGCGGCGGCGCAGCTCCACGGTGGCCTCGTTCATGGTGAAGGTGGCGGACGCCTGCTCGAACTCGGCCTGGGAGATGAGCTTGCCGTCGGCCAGTTGCTGGGCGCGCTTGAAGTTGGCCTCGGCGAGCCGTTGGCCGGCCTCGGCCTCGCCGAGCGTGGCCTTGAACTTCGTCTCGTCGAGCGCCACCAGCAGCGCGCCCTTCTCCACCCGTTGCCCCTCCTCAAACCGAATCTCGGCCACCGTGCCATCGGCCTCGCACTTCACCTCGACGGACTCGTTGGCGGCGATGGAGCCCACGAGGGGGACGACCTCGGTCACGGGACGTTGGCGTGCCGGGACGGCGACCACCTGGACGGCCATGGGCCCGCCGGGGCGACCGGGACCGCCCGGGCCGCCCGTCGGACCGTCCGCAGGCCGCTTGCAGCCATTCCATGCCACCGTCATCAGCCCCAGGAGGGCGCTCGTCATCCAACGTCTTGTCATGCGCAACGTCCGCAGGCCCGGTCATGCCGGGACGGCGGTTGCCTATGGGCCAATGCCTTGCCCTTCGATTCAAGATGGAACTGCGGCGGCAAGCCCGCCCGGTGCCCTTCCTGGGCGACCCTCGCCGCATGGGCGTCCCGTCTTCCTGAAATCCCGCTGGGAACGACGCTCCGTCGCGGGCTAGGATGCGCGCCAAGTCCGGCATGAAAGTCGTCATCCTGTGCGGTGGGCTCGGGACCCGCCTCCGAGAAGAAACCGAGTACCGTCCCAAGCCCATGGTACCCGTGGGGGGGCGTCCCGTGCTCTGGCACGTGATGAAGCTTTACGCGCGCCACGGCCACAAGGACTTCATCCTTTGCCTGGGCTACAAGGGCGAGGTGATCAAGGACTACTTCCGCAACTACCTTTGGAACACGTCCGACGTGACGCTGCGGCTCGGGCGGCAGCCCCAGATCCGGTACCACAGCACCCACGAGGAGGAGGATTGGACGGTCACGTTGCTGGAGACCGGGCTCACGACGCAGACGGGCGGGCGGCTCCGGCGCGCCCTCGCCCATGTCCACGACGACAACTTCTTGTTCACCTATGGCGACGGGCTGACGGACAGCGACATCAACGGTTCGATCGCCTTCCACCAAGCCCATGGGGCCGTCGCCACCATCACCGCCGTCAAGCCCACGGGCCGCTTCGGCGAGCTGGCCATGGATGGCCAGACCATCACCGCCTTCAAGGAGAAGCCCGAGCAGGAGAGCGCCTACATCAACGGCGGCTTCATGGTCCTGAACCGCCGGATCGACGCGTACCTCGACCCCGACGACGGCTGCGTCTTCGAGCGCGCTCCCCTCGAGCGGCTCGCCAAGGACGGCCAGCTCAAGGCGTGGTGCCACGACGGCTTCTGGCAGTGCATGGACACCTACCGCGAGCAGCAGATGCTCGACGGCCTGTGGCAGCAAGGCCGGGCCCCGTGGAA
Source organism: uncultured Verrucomicrobiota bacterium (assembly GCA_903880005.1). Taxonomy (GTDB): domain Bacteria; phylum Verrucomicrobiota; class Verrucomicrobiia; order Limisphaerales; family UBA9464; genus UBA6176. The sequence goes on from CAIRNV010000038.1 coordinate 48,906, forward strand.
GACGTGGTGAAGCCAGGACCGCTCCGTCCCGCCATGTCCCACGACTTCTGCCCGGGCATCGGGCGTGCCTGATCTTGGGCAACAACGTGTTCGCCCATGCGCCGGACCCGAATGACTTCGTGGCGGGGCTGGCAGCATGGGGGGCGCTGACGGGCCTTCAGCCGGCCTGGGCTGGCCGCCGAGCCATCCACCGCAACGCCCAGCCCGTGCCGAGTGCGTAAACGAGCACGCTCTGGGCATACCCGAGCGGGTCGATGGACCCTGCCTGCGGATGCGAAGGCGCAAGATACGGCGCGATGGAGCCCCAGGCCAACAGCGCCGAACCCCAGCTCAACCCACTGGCGAGCGGCCATAGCCGGGACGATTCAGTTGGGAGGGAAGTGATTGCGAAGCAGATGCTTGCGCAAGCCGAGGAGTGAGCGAGACGCGGGCCGGTGCGAGGCCCGTAACGAGCGAACGACGAAGGATTTGCGGAAGCAGATCGAGCAAGCACGACCGATCCAACTGAATCGTCCCGGCTTAGCCACCAACCGCGAAAACGACCGGCCGCGAGCAAGGCGGCCTGGCAAAAACCCAGGCAAAGGCCCATCACGACATAGGTGAACCAGGCCAACGCCATCGAAAGCACGAACCCAAGTCCCGTGGCCACCGGCCCCGCCCCCTTACACCTTGCTCGGCGTGGGATGCACCCACGGCGCGCGATAGGGCCGCGCGAGGAGCTTGTTGGCCTCCTTGTCCCCGACGACCTCGTGCTTGACCGGGTCCCAGCGAAGCGAACGACCGAGCTTCATGGACAGGTTGGCCAGGATGCAGGACGCGGTGGAGATGTGGCCCTCCTCGATGTCGGCGACGGGCCGTGAGCGGGACTCAACGCACTCAAGGAGGTTCTTCATGTGGCCGCGGATGGCCGGGGCGACGTGCCGCTCGAGATCCTTCTCGTCGCGGTCCTCGGGGTAGAGGTCCAGCTCCATCACCTGGTCCTTGTGCTCCGGCTTGCCGCCGTCGCGCGGGATGAAGTCGTAGCTGAACACGCTCGCCTTCAAGGTCCCCTTCTCCCCGTAGAACGTGGCGGACCAAGGATACTTCGGGTCCGGCGTCTCACCCCACGTGCGGTGCGTCCAGACGACCTTCACGTCGTTGAAGTCGAAGGTGGCCGTCTGCGTGTCCGTGATGTTCGCGCGGGCGGCCTTGTCCACGAGGATGCCGCCGGACGACGCCACGGAAACCGGCCATCCAAGGCCCATCATCCACCGCACCATGTCGAGCATGTGGATGCACATGTCGCCCACGATCCCGTTGCCGTACTCCATGAACGCGCGCCAACCCCGGGGATGGGCGATCTTGTTGTAAGGGCGCATCGGCGCGGGCCCCGTCCACATGTCCCAGTCCAGGTAGTCGGGCGGGGCCGTGTCCGGAGCGGTGGCGAGGGTGTCGCGGTTGCGCATGTGCCAGTAGCAGCAGACCTCGACGTAGGCGATCTTGCCCAGGCGCCCTTCCTTGATGAAGCGGTCCCGCGCCTCGATGAGGTGGGGGGTCGAACGGCGTTGGGTGCCCACCTGGACGACGCGTCCGTGCTTGCGCGCGGCGGCGAGCATCGACTGGCTTTCCACCACGTCCACGCCCGTCGGCTTCTGCACGTAGATGTCCGCGCCCGCCTTGCACGCCTCGATCACGGGCAACGCATGCCAATGATCCGGCGTCCCGATCACCACGACCTCCAGATCCTTCTCCGCCAGCATCTTCCGGTAGTCCGAGTAAAGACGGGGGCGTTTCCCCGACTTTTGCCGCGATGCCACGATGCCCGCCGCGCCCTCCAGCATCTGCTTGTCCACGTCGCACAACGACACCACCTCGACCGGGGCGACCTGGATCATGCGCAGCAGGTCCGCCTTGCCGTACCAACCCGTGCCGATGAGCCCCACGCGCCGGGGCTTGGGCTCGATGGCGAAAGTGGTGGGGACGTAGGTCGCGGCGGCGGTCGCGGCGAGCGCGGCGGAACCCTGCTGGAGGAACGTGCGGCGTGTCATGCCTTCTCCCTATCCGGCACGGCCCGGTGCGGAAAGCGCAAACTCCCGGCCGGCCGACGAAGGCCTTGCGCATGGGATCCAGCCAGCGCCACCGACCCGATCGGCGGTGGATTCATTCGCGTGAGCGGCCGAAACAACGATTGCGACCCGTGCCAGACTTTGGTGCCATGCCCACGGGCCTCGTGAGATGCCTTGCGACCCCATCCGAACCATGAAGAAAAAACCCTCCAAGACCACGCCCAAGAAGACCTCCAACAAGAGGAAGCCAACCCAGGCCAAGGCTGGAACCCCCAAGCCGCCGAAGGAATCCACGGCGAGCCGGAGCGCCAGCCTGTCCGGTGGTCCCGGCATCCGGGACGGTCGTGGCTCCGACAACCCCGCCAATCCGTAGCAACTCGGCCGAGCCGGGGCGAGGCCGTCGGATCGGTCGTCCTGCGCTCGTTGTCCCACGCCTGCGGGTCACCTGCGGGCCGCCTCGCTCCCTTCTTGGCTCGGAGGGGAACCCGCCGCGTCATCCCTGTTCTCCCCTGGGCATCTTCCCGTCGCAGTTGGAATGTTGCTCGCCACGGAAGGGGCCAAGGATGAACCCTTAACGGGCTGGCACGAGCGTATGAATCGCCATCCGAAGGGTCAGGCTGCGGAGCAAGGATTGGAATCCCCGCGTTCCCGGGCAGGGGGCACGGGGTCGTGGTGGCCTTTTTTCCTGGGTGCGTTGGCGTTGGCGGCGGCGCTTCACTGGGATGACACCCTGTGGGAGTTGCGCGGCGGCCAGTCGTCCGGCGCCCGCCACGTGGCCGCCCAGTGGATCAGCGCGTCGGCCAACGGCGGGGTCCTGATCCCCATCGCCGCCGTTGTTGTGGGGTGGCTGGCCTGGCGTGGTCCGCGCCCGGCCGCGCGCTGGTTGCTCGCCATGACGCTTGCGGGCTCCATCGCCGGCCTGTCCGGCACCCTCCTACGTTCCGCCATTGGAAGGGCGCGGCCCTTGTCACCCGTGTGCCAAGGGTGGCATGGCCCGCGCGTGGACGGCCAATGGGTGATCGGGCGCCATGCCTACGGGGCATTCCCATCGGGCCACACGTCGTTGGCCGCCGGCTTCGGTGCCTTTTGGTTCCTTCATCGTCGTCGATGGGGACTCCTTGGGCTCGGGTATGCCGTCGCCGTCGGGTGGTCCCGGGTGGAACTCGGCGCGCACCGCCCATCGGATGTCATGGCCGGGCTCCTCGTCGGACCCGCCGTGGCGCTCCTGGTCGGGCCTCCCCTTCTGGCTCGCGCCCGGGGATGGCTCCCTGACAAGCCGGTGGACGGCGACGCCCTGACTGTTCCAACCTGACGACACATGGAATCACGCAAGCTGGCGCAATTGTGCCGGGCACTCGCCGAGGACAAGAAGGCCGAGGACATCGTCGTCCTCGACGTCCACTCCCTTTCAAGCGTCACCGACCACTTCGTCCTCGCCACAGGGACCAGCGAGCCCCACCTCCGGGCCATCGCGTCGAACATCTCCGACACCCTCGCCGTGGAGCATGGGGTCCGCCCGGTTGCGGTGGATGGCTCGCCCAAGGCCAACTGGGTGGTGCTCGACTACTTCGACGTCATCGTGCACGTCATGCGGAAGGAAACGCGGGAGAAGTTCGACCTGGAGGGTCTCTGGAGCGATGCGCCCCGCGTGCCCGCGCCCCGCGTGCCCGCGCCTCGCAAGCGAGCGCCACGAAAAGCCAAGGCCCCGGCCAAGGCCTCGCCTGACCCCGAGGGCTCCGGGCCGTCCACCGACGAAGCCTCCTGAGCGGCGGCTCCATGGATTTCCCGTTCAAAGATCGACATCGAACGCTTGGCTCCCCCCGCGCAGGATCGACGCGTACCCGGGTTCCATGGCTCGCATGGGTTGCGTTCCTCCTCTTGGCCTTGGCCCCCAGTGATGCCACTGCCGCGCCGCTTCCAAGGCTCCACGTCAGCGACAACCAACGATTCCTCGTCACGGCCGACGGCCACCCGTTCTTCTGGCAAGGGGATACGGCATGGGAATTGTTCCATCGGCTCGATCGCAAGGACGCCGAGTCCTACCTGCGAACCCGGGCGTCCCAGCGGTTCAACGTCGTCCAGGCGGTCGTGCTGGCCGAACTCGACGGCTTGTCCGAGCCCAATGCCAACGGCGACCGTCCCTTGTCGGACAACGACCCGCTCCGCCCCGTCGAGAAGTACTTCGACCACGTCGAAGCCGTCGTGCGCATGGCCAACGACCTGGGGATATATGTCGGGCTGCTCCCGACCTGGGGCGACAAGTGGAACAAGAAGTGGGGCGTGGGCCCCGAGATCTTCAACACGAACAACGCCGCGGCCTATGGCGAATGGCTCGGTCGGCGGTTCCGGGACGCGGGCATCGTCTGGATTGTCGGAGGCGACCGCCCCGTCGAATCCGACCACCACAAGGCCATCATTCGCTCCATGGCCCTGGGCCTGCGTCGCGGCGACGGGGGCGCGCACCTGATCACGTTCCATCCCACCGGCGGGGCGGGCTCCTCCAAGGACTTCCACGGCGAGGCTTGGCTCGACTTCAACATGCGCCAGAACGGCCACTCGGCGGAGCACACGGGCCGGTATAGCCTCACACGCGACGACCATGGGCGCACGCCCACCAAGCCCGTGATCGACGGGGAACCGTTGTACGAGGGCCACCCGCTGGCGTTCGATGCGGCCAAGCAAGGGCACTCGGTGGCGGCCGACGTCCGCCCTCCGTTGTATTGGGACCTCTTCGAGGGCGCCTTCGGCCACACCTACGGGCACCACTCCGTCTGGCAGATGTGGACCCCCTCGAAGAAGCCGGTGAACGCGCCACTGATGCCTTGGGCCGAGGCGCTCCAGGAACCCGGCGCACGGCAGATGCAACACGGCCGCGCCCTGATCGAGTCCAGGCCCTTCCTCTCCCGCGTTCCAGCGCCGGAGATCATCGTCCCCGAACGCGTCGAGACCTCCGTCCCGGGCGCCGGACGGGGACGATTCGTCGCCACCCGCGACACCGAGGGCACCTACGGCATGGTGTACGTGCCCGTGGGCCGTCCCTTCACGGTCCGGCTCGACTTCCTCCGCGGCGACCGCGCCAAGGCATGGTGGTTTGATCCTCGCACCGGCAAGGCGCGGGGTGCCGGCACGTTCCCCGCGCAAGGCGAGCGCACCTTTGCGTCGCCGACGCCCGGCGAACGAATGGACTGGGTCCTTGTGCTCGACGACCCCGGCGCCGGCTATGGCGCGCCCGGGTCGGGCGTCCGGCCTCGCTAGGCCGGTCCAACGGCTTGCTCGACCGTCGCGACCTCGTCCGGGCCGAGCCCGAACAACGCTTGCACCCCCGCATCAATTTGCCGGTCGGTGGCCGCCATCGCGTTCCTCAACAGGTCCCGCTCCGTCCCCTCCCTTGCGTCACGCAGCCTCGGCGCCAGGGACAGCATCTTCTCCACCCACCCCACCAACTGGTCGTGCCGCGCCTTGTCGCTGGGAATCGAAAGGTCAAGGCGGGGGATGGGAATCGAGAGCAACGCCTCCTTTTTCACCTTCGGGAACGTCTTCTTCTGGTCGTAGAAGTGGTGAAGCCAGAACCAACGCCCCGTGGAGGACAGCATGATGCCGAGGACGAACTCCAACCGCATCGAGGTCGGGACGGTGAAGAAGATATTGTAGATGGTGTTGAGTGCATAGATCCCGCCGGGGATCAGGGTGGCAACGGGCGTGCGCCCAATCTGCCGAACACCAATCCTCGGCGACTCATGGACCGCAGGGTTGCCCCCGCTCTTGATGGCCATCGGCCGGAAATCCACGAACTCGCTGCCCAAAACGAGGTCGTACCGCTGGATGTGGACGCCGTCCACGACCGGCTTGTGGGACTCCTTGTCGCGCACGGTTCCCACGAACCGGGCGCGATCGTGTGTCTGGATGCCAAAGTAGGCCGTGGCGACATCCCCCAGGGGAAAGCTTCGAGATCGAATCTTCTCAACGACCGCCTCCGACATGCCGTCGCCCGGCAGGAGGAACTCCCTGTGCGGATGCCGCGCCCATGGGGCATGGGTGGTCTCCTGCACGGACGATTCCTCCGGAGAGACCGAGCGCTCGACCTTGATGCGGGCGTCGGGCTTGGGATTCCGGACCTTGCTGGCGATCAAGATGCAGGTGTCCACGCTGGCTCCCCGGAACACGGGGTAGAAGAAGACCCTGAGGCAGCGGACCTGCGCACCCTCGAGGATGAGGGACCGGAGACCCGCCGCATGCTTGTTCCTCAGGAAGCTGTTTGGCGTGATGAACCCAAAGGCCCCGCCCTCCTTCGCGAGGCCAATCGCCTTCTCCATGAACACCTGATACGTATCGATCTTGTAGCACGCCGACCGATAAGCCTTGGCGAGGTAATCAAAGACAGGCCGGTCATCGATCGACTGCATCAACAC
>CAIRNV010000039.1 GCA_903880005.1 uncultured Verrucomicrobiota bacterium
CTTCGGGTTGCTCCAAGAATGCCCCGGGGCTTCGTTGTTCGTCCGTCACAGACCGCTGCGGGTAGGCTCCGTCCTCACGCCTTGCCCCGGGGCATTCTTGGAGCAACCAAACACCAGCGATTTGTGAGACACGACACTAGCTCGATTGAACGCCCGAGGACTCAACCCAGGCCACGTAGGCCGGAAGGCTGGCGGCTGGGTCGATGTCGAGGACGACGAACTCGGGCAGCTCGTAGGGATGAAGCGCGAGCAGTCGCGTCCGCAAGTCCGCGATGCCTCGTGCGGGAACCTTGAGCACGAGGGTGCACTCGGGCTCGTCGCACACCTCGCCCTTCCATCGGTAGATGCTGCGGACGGGCAGGATGTTGGCGCACGCCACGAGGCCCTCCGTGACGAGGGCGCGCGCGATCGCCTCGGCGCGGTCCGGCGGCACGTTGGTCAGCGCCACCTTCATGCGCCTACCATGAGCAAACCGACCTCGCCTCCAGGACCTTGTCCACCACGGCGCCCCAGTCCGTGACGCGGTCGCAGCGCACCAACTCGACGTCGAGGCCCTGGGCTTGCTGTGCGGCCATGACCGCGAGGACCGTGGCATCAGGCTCGCCGTGGACGAGGTGCAGGACGGGCGCCGGCGAGGATTCGGGCGGTTGCATGGTGAGGTGGTGCTAGAAGCGAAGCACGGAGCCGGCGCGGGCGCACCACGCCGCGAGGGCATCGGGACCCAAGGGCTCGTAGGGCACGGAAGCCTCGCCGAGGTCCGCCGCCGCGATGGCTCCCGCCTCGACTAACACGGGGTGCCCAAGGTCCCGAAGGATGGGCAGGTAACGCGTGAAGTTGTCCTCGTCCACGAGGTCATCGACCCATTCGCCAACGGCGCGCACGGCGGGCCCGAGGAGGCAGAGGCGGACGTCGGCCTTGCGCCAAGTGCCGATTCCGGCCGCGATGCGGATGGCCTCGGCGGGGCGGTGGGACGTGCGGGGGTCGGATTGGACGACGAACAGGATGATGGGTCGCTGGGTCGCGTTCATGGCCTGGGTGCCTGGGTCAGTTGAACGAGACAAAGCGGTCGGTGGAGGCCGCGAGGTCGCTGACCACGGTGAGGCCGGCGTAGGCGGCGGAGTCATCGACGGGCAGGTGGCGTCGATGCGCTCCGTAGGCGCACGCGTACAACTTGAGCCCGCGGGCCCGGAGCGATTGCAGGGCGGGCTCGCGGACGCCCGCGACGCCGTCGTCCACGCAGTAGAGATAGACGTCGTGCCCGCGCCCGAGCGCCGCCCCGGCGAATAGGACGGCATGATGGAACGAGGCCCGGTCCGGGCCTGCGGAGACAAGGACGCCGATCTTGGCGCGCGGGGAGGGCACGGCGTGGCGGGGAGGCCCTACTCGACGAACTTGATCACGCGGCTCTTCTCGGAGCGCTTGCGTGCGTTCTCGTCGAGGATCTTCTTGCGAAGCCGGAGGTGGCCCGGGGTGGCCTCGACGTATTCATCGACGTCGATGTACTCGAGGGCGCGCTCGAGGGTGAGTTCCATGGGCGCGTTGAGCTGGATGCCCTTGCCGTCGCCTTGGGAGCGCATGTTGGTGAGCTTCTTCTCGCGGACGGCGTTGACGGGGATGTCGTTCTCGCGGGCGTTCTCGCCGACGATCATCCCGACATAGACCTCGTCGCCGGGGCGGATGAGGAGCTTGCCGCGTTCCTGGACCATGTTGAGGGCGTAGGAGGTGGCGACGCCGGACTCCATGGCGACCAAGGATCCGTTCTTGCGCGCGGCGATCTCGCCGCGGTCCTCGCCGTACTCATGGAACAGGTGGCTCATGACGCCCATGCCGCGGGTGAGGTTGACGAGGTCGGTCTCGAACCCGATGAGGCCGCGCATGGGGATGAGGGCCTCGACGGAGACCTGGGCCCCGACGTGGTTCATGTTGGTGATCTGGGCCTTGCGGAAGGAGAGGTTTTCCATGATGGCGCCGAGGTTCTCCGAGGGGACCTCGACGAAGAGCTTCTCGATGGGCTCCATGGGCTGGCCATCCGGCCCCTTCTTCCAAAGGACCTCCGGCCGCGAGACCAGGACCTCGTAGCCCTCGCGGCGCATTTGTTCCACGAGGATGGCGATCTGCATCTCGCCGCGTCCGGAGACGGCGAAGATCTTGGGGTCGCTGGTCTGGGCGATGCGGAGCGCGACGTTGGTGCGGATCTCCTTGGTGAGGCGATCCCAGATGTGGCGGGCGGTGACGAGCTTGCCGTCCTTGCCGCCGAGGGGGCCGTCGTTCACGGCGAACTCCATCTGGATCGTGGGCGGATCGACGGGGATGTAGGGGAGGGCGGGGCGGGCTTCCGAGTCGCAGAGCGTCTCGCCGATGAAGACCTCCTCGAACCCGGTCAGGCCGACGATGTCGCCGGCGTGGGCCTCCTGGACCTCGATGCGCTTCATGCCCTCGAAGTGGTAGATCATGGTGACCTTGCCCTTGGTGACCCGGCCGTCGCCGTGGCGGCAGATGGCGGGTTGCCCGACGACGACCTTGCCGGAGTAGATCTTCCCGAAGGCGATGCGGCCGAGGTAGTCGCTGTAGTCGAGGTTGGCGACGAGGAGTTGGAAGCCGTCGCTGGCATGGGCGCGCGGCGGCGGGATGTGCTTCACCACGGCGTCGAAGAGGGGCTCCATGGTGCCGCTGACGTGGTCGAGCTCGACCTTGGCGTAGCCCTGCTTGGCGGAGCAGTAGATGAAGGGGAAGTCGAGCTGCTCGTCCGTGGCGTTGAGGGACATGAACAACTCGAAGACTTGGTCGAGGACCTTCTTGGGGTTGGCGTTGTCGCGGTCGATCTTGTTGATGACGACGATGGGCTTGGCCCCGGCCTCGAGCGCCTTGCGCAGGACGAAGCGCGTCTGGGCCTGCGGACCCTCCGCCGCGTCCACGACGAGCAACACGCCGTCGATCATGTTCATGATGCGCTCGACCTCGCCGCCGAAGTCCGCGTGGCCCGGGGTGTCCACGATGTTGACGTGGTAGTTCTTGTAGCGGAACGCCGCGTTCTTGGCCCGGATGGTGATCCCCTTCTCCTTCTCGAGGTCCATGGAGTCCATCAACCGCTCGACCTGCGTCTCGGCCTGGTTGGATCGGAAGGTGCCGGACTGCTTCAGGAGGCAATCCACCAAGGTGGTCTTGCCGTGGTCCACGTGCGCGATGATGGCGATGTTGCGAATGTGCTGCATACTGCTCGTTCCCCCGATATGGGGCCGGGCAGCATCTTCACCCACGCCAAAAGGTCAAGGACGCGCACCGGTCACGTGATCTTGGCCTGCGACCCGAAGGGCTCCGTTGTCCCTCTCCGTGCCCTGCGGGCGATGTCGCCGAAGCCCGCCCCACCCATGCTGGGCCGCCCCGGCGTGGTGGGAACGGGGGCACGAAAAAGCCCCCGATGAACGGTCCGCAGGGACCGCACGGGGGCCTTGATGTCGGGGGCCTTCTGAATCAGAGGGCCTCGCCCACTTGGTAGCGGACGAAACGGCGGACGGTGATGTCGTCGCCCAGTTGCTTGGCGATGGAGCCGATGTAGGCCTGGACCTTGACCTCGGGGTCCTTGATGAAGCCTTGCTCGAGGAGGCAGGCTCCCTCGAAGAACTTGTTGAGCTTGCCCTCGATGATCTTGGCGACGGCTTGGGCGGGCTTGTTCTTCACGGCATCGCTTTGGGAGATGATTTCCTTTTCCTTGTCCACCAACGCGGGGCTGATGTCGTCACGGGAGATGCCCGTGGGGCTGGCGGCGGCGATTTGGAGGGTGATGTCGCGCACCAGTCGCTTGAACTCCTCCGAGGCGCTGGTGGCGGGCCGGGTGGCGCCGACCTCCACGAGGACGCCGATCTTGCCGCCGGTGTGGATGTAGGCCGCGACGAGTCCCTCGCCTTGGACCTCGAGGCGTTGGTGGCGGCGGATCTGGATGTTCTCGCCCATGCGGGCGATGGCGGCGACGCGGTCCGGCTCGACGTCGGCGGCGGGGTTTTCGGCGACCTTGGCGGCGAGCTCGCCGACGAAGGCCTTGAACGAGTCATTGCGTGCGACGAAGTCGGTCTCGCAATTCACCTCAATGACGACGCCGACGCGGCCGTTGAGGACGGCCTGGCCAACAAGGCCCTCGTTGGCGGCGCGGTCGGCCTTCTTGATGGCGGCGGCGACTCCTTGCTTGCGAAGGAGGTCCACGGCGGCCTGGAGGTCGCCCTTGGTTTCGTCGAGGGCCTTCTTGCAGTTCATGAGCCCGGCGCCAGTCATGGCGCGGAGCTGTCCCACGAGCGCGGGGGTGATGTCGGGCATGGTAACGATGTTCTTGGAGTTGGGGCTTGGGACGGCAAAGCCGCCGGGGCCTGCGAGGGCTGCCGGCGGCCGTCGTCCCGATGGAAAGCTAGGCGGAGGGCGCGGCGGCAACGGCGTCGGCGGCCGGTGCAGCCTCGGGCGCTGCGGGTGCCGGGGCAGGGGCCGCGGCCTCCTCCTTGGCGGGCTTCCTGGACTTGCGCGCCTCATAGTCCGCGCGTGCCTGGGCGATGGACGACGTGATGGCGGCGAGGATCAGCTTGATGGAGCGAATGGCGTCGTCGTTGCCCGCGATGGGGTAGTTGACGAGGTCAGGGTCGCAGTTGGTGTCCACGATGGCGACGATGGGGATCTTGAGGCGACGGGCCTCCGCCACGGCGTTGTGCTCGCGCTTGATGTCGATGACGAACATGGCGTCCGGCAAGGCATCGATGGAGCGCATGCCGTCCAGGTTCTTGGCGATGCGCTGGTGCTCGCGGCGGAGCATCGACTGCTCCTGCTTCACGTACTGGTTGATGGAGCCATCCTGCTCCATGCGCTCGATCTCCTTCATGCGGGCGAGGGAGCGCTTGACGGTGCGCAGGTTGGTGAGGGTGCCGCCTAGCCAGCGACCGGTGATGTGCGGCTGGCCGCAGGCCGCCGCGGCCTCCTTGACGGCCTCCTGGGCCTGCTTCTTGGTGCCGCAGAAGAGGATGTTGCCGCCCTTGGACGCCACCTCGGCGACGAACGCGCGGGCGCGCTCGAGCTGGCCGACGGTGAGGTCGAGGTTGATGATGTGGATCCCGTTGCGGGCCTCGAAGATGAAGGGCTTCATCTTGGGGTTCCAACGACGGGTTTGGTGACCGAAGTGAACGCCTGCGTCGAGGAGTTCCTGGATGCTGACCTGGCTCATGCTCTTGTTGTTCTTCCCTTGGATTGAATCCTGCCTTGCGGCGGGACATCCGGCGGAAGGACCGGATTGCAACCGATGTTGTTGTGGCCGCCGCCGGCCCCTGCCGACGGACGTTTACAGGCCGTTGTCCTTCCTGGGGGTAAGCCCGGGATGGAGGCGGGAGGCTACCAACCGAGCCATGCCCGGCAATCCCAAAGATGCGCCCCATGCTCGCTTGCTCGCTTTCTCGCCAGGTGGCGCGCGCGGATTCCGTGCTGGCCGGGAGGTGGGGCCGGCGGCAAGGTCGGCCACGATGCGCATCCACCGTGGAACTTGGCTCGTCGGGCTTTCGTGCCTCGCCATGTTCGTTGCCTGGGTGCCCGGCGCGCGGGCCATCAACGGCCCCCGGGGCGTGGGCCAGGTCGCGCTCCTTCCCGCATCGGTTTCCTTCGCGACACCGGGCGAGCGGCACCGCGTCATCGCCGAGATGCCGGGCCCCTGGGTGATTCCTCCCGCGCGATGGGCGTCCTCGGACCCGTCCGTGGCGAGGGTCGATGAGCAGGGCGTGATCGAGGGCGTGGCTCCGGGTCGCGCGAGGGTGTGGTGCCAGGTGCAGGGCACGTCGAACGCGGTCGAGGTCGTCGTGGGTGACGGGCACCGTGGGGCCCCGAGCTTTCGCCGGGAGGTGTTGCCGCTGCTGACCCGGCTGGGTTGCAACCAAGGGGCGTGCCACGGGAAGTTGGCGGGGCAGAATGGCTTTCGGCTGAGCCTGCGGGGCTACGCGCCGGAGTTGGACCATCGATGGATCACGGAGGACCTCGCCGGAAGGCGGGTCGATCCTTCGGACCCGGATGCGTCGTTGTTTTTGGCGAAGCCGCTGGGCGAGGTCCCGCACGAGGGGTTGGTCCGGCTGGAGGCGGGGACGCGGGAGCACCGGACGCTGCGCGACTGGATTGCGGCCCGTGCCCCGGGGCCCTTGCCGGCGGGCGCCGAGCCGGAGCCGGACCGGCTGGAGGTGTTGCCGGGCGACCGGACGTACCGGGTGGGCGACGCGCGGCCCTTGCTGGTCCGGGCGCATTGGCCGGACGGGACGGCCCGTGACGTGACGTGGTTGTCGCAGTTCTTCTCGAATGACGAGGCCGTCGCGGGGGTGACGAGCGAGGGGGTGGTGACGGCGGTGCGGGAGGGGGAGACGGCGGTGCGCGCGCATTACCACGGCTTGGTGGCGGCGGTGCGCGTGACGGTGCCGACCGGCCGTTGGGTGGAGCCCTGGCGCTTTGGCAAGGCACGAAACCCCATCGACGACGCCGTGTTCGCGCGGCTGGACGCGCTGGGCATCCCGCCGTCGCCCCGGTGCGACGACGCCACGTTCCTTCGCCGGGCGATGCTGGACGCCATCGGGACCCTGCCGACGCCGGAGGAATTGGATGCGTTCCTGGCGGATGGGGCTCCGGACAAGCGGGACCGTTGGGTGGACGCGATCCTGGGGCGGCGCGAATGGGCGGACTACTGGACGCTGCAATTGGCGGACCTGCTGCAAAACCGCCGGGAGCGCGACCATGACGTCCGGGGGGTGAAGGGCGTCCGGTCGTTTCATGCGTGGCTGCACGGGCGGTTGGAGGCGGGGGCCGGATGGGACGTGGTGGCGCGGGAGGTGCTGACGGCCCGCGGCGACTCGTTCGCGAGCCCGGCGGTGGGTTACTTCGTGACGGTGGTGGGCGAGAAGCCGCCGGCGGAGTCGGAGGTCGCGGACTCGGTGGCGCAGGCGTTCCTGGGCACCCGGATCGGGTGCGCGCGGTGCCACAACCATCCGTTGGAACGGTACACCCAGGACGACTTCCACCGCTTCGCCGCCTTCTTCAGCCACATCCACATGGAGCGGCGCGAGCCGGCGAAGGGCGGGACCGAGCTGGTGACGTTCAGCCGGGAGCGGCACGAGCGCGGGCGACGACTGGCGGAGGCGGCGACGCGGTTGGGGGAGGCCCAGGCGCGGTGGCTCGGGGTGGATGACGCGGGGAGGGAGGCCGCGCGGCGCGAGTTGGAGGAGCGTCGCCAGGAACATGCGCGGCTGAAGCGCGAGGTGCGGGAACTGGACGGGCGGGCGCCGGCCACGGTGCAGCCCCGCACCCGGGAGACGGTGGAGGCGCGCCCGCTGGACCGTTCGCCGATGCGCTGGCGCCCCGGCGGGGATGCGCGCGAGGAACTCGCGGCGTGGATGGTCTCGACGAACAACCCGTTGTTTGCGGAGGCGATGGCGAACCGCTTGTGGCGGCACTTCATGGGGGTGGGCTTGGTGGAGCCCGTGGACGACCTCCGGGCGAGCAACCCGCCGTCAAACCCGGCCTTGCTGTCGTGGCTCGCCGGCGAGCTGCGGGCCTCGGGCCACGACCTGCGCCACGTGATGCGGAGGGTGATGACGTCGCGCGCCTACCAGTTGTCCTCGGCGACGGTGAAGGGGAACGAGTCCGATCGCCGGTTTCACTCGCATTACCTGGCGCGGCGGTTGCCGGCCGAGGTGTTGGCGGACGCGGTGGCGGCCGTCACGGGGGTGCCGGAGCGCTTCGAGGGACAGCCGGTGGGCGTGCGGGCGATCCAGCTGCCTGAGCCGCAGACGGGCAGCTATTTCCTGTCGCTGTTCGGCCGGAGCGACCGGGTCACGGCGTGTGCCTGCGAGCGCAAGGGCGAGGTCACGCTCCCGCAGTTGCTCCACTTGCAGAACGCCGGCGAGACGATGCGACGCCTGTCGGACCGCGAGGGCTTGGTGCATCGGCTGGCCCGACGCCCGGGGGGCCTGGGCGAGGCGGTGGGCGAGCTGTACCGCGTGGCGCTGTCGCGTCGCCCGACCCCTCCCGAGCTGGCGTCGGTCCTGGGCGCGTTGGAGGGCGTGCAGCGGGAGGAGGCGTTGCGGGACGTGGCGTGGGCACTTCTCAATTCCAAGGAATTCAACTTCAACCATTGAACCGATGATTGACATCACCTTTGGGGCGCCGCGCGGGCGTTGCGACGGGCTGCGGCGGCGGGACTTCCTGCGGCTGGGCTGCGTCGGGCCGCTGGGGCTTTCGTTGGCCTCGTTGCTGTCGGCCCAGAGGGCCGTGGCGGGCGCGACGCCGTCGCCGGGCGGTCGCAGGCCGCGGGCGCGGTCGGTGTTGATGGTCTTCCTGGGCGGGGGCTTGTCCCACCATGACTCGTTCGATCCGAAGCCCGACGCGTTGCAGGAGGTGCGTGGCAAGTACGGCACGATCCCCACGGACGTCGCGGGCCTGCGCATCGGCGAGCTGCTGCCCCGGCTGGCGCATCGCATGGGGCACTTCGCGCTCGTGCGGTCGGGGACGCACGAGAACGACCATCACGAGACCGCGAGCAACTGGGTGCTGAGCGGCCGCCTTGGATCCCCCTTTGGCGACCATCCGTCGATGGGGTCGGTGGTGGCGCACGAGACGGGCTTTGGCGGGCGGATGCCCCCCTACGTCGCGGTCCCGCGCAACCCGTCGTTCACATGGGAGCTGGGCAAGTCCGCGTGGCTGGGCGGGCGGTTCGAGTCCTTTGCCTCGGGCAATCCCAACGACAAGGAATGGCGCGTGCGGGACCTGAACCGGCCGCCGGGCGTGACGGACGACATGCTGGCGCGGCGCAAGGCGTTGCTCGCGGCCGTGGACCGGTTGGGGGGGCGCGTCCGGGGCAACGACCAGCTCGACACCCACGATGAGTTCGGGCGCAAGGCCGCCGAGCTCGTGCTGTCGCCGAACGCACGCGACGCCTTCTCGGTGGACCGGGAGCCCGCCGTCGTCCGGGACGCCTACGGGCGGACGGACTTCGGGCAATCGTGCCTGTTGGCGCGGCGACTCGTGGAGGCCGGCGTGCGCTTCGTGACGGTGAACTACGGCGGGTGGGACCATCACGCCAAGATCTTCGACGCCCTCGACAAGAAGCTGCCGGAGTTGGACATGGGCCTGGCGGCCCTCGTGACGGACCTGTCGAACCGCGGCCTGCTCGACGAGACGTTGCTGCTGGTGATGGGCGAGTTTGGAAGGACGCCCCGCATCAACAAGGACGCGGGCCGGGACCATTGGGGCCGCGCCGGTTCCATGCTGTTCGCGGGCGCGGGCATCCGCGGCGGGCAGGTGATCGGGGCCACCGACAAGGAGGGCGCGTTCGTCACGGATCGCCCCGTGCGCCCGGCCGACGTGGCATGGACCGTGTACGAGGCCCTGGGCATCGACCCGGGGAAGATCCTGACGACCCCCGAGGGGCGGCCCGTCGAGATCCTCGACCAAGGCGCGGCGGTCCATGAGCTGTATGGCTAGGACCCAGACGTGGGCGCTGGCGGCTGCGGCGCTTTGGGCGACGGCGGTGGCGAGCGGGGCGGAGCCTGCCAAGGCCGAGCCGCCCGTGGTGCGCGTGGTGCAACCCCTCGGCGTCGAGCCGGGCGACACCGTCCGGTTGTCCGTGCGCGGGCAGCGCCTCGATGGCGTCGAGTCCGCGTCCGTGCCCGCATGGCCGGGTGCCAAGGCCGAGATTGTGTCGCGGGGCGAGGCGCCCGGCATCAACGGGTTGGATGCGGCGCGGGTGGGCGACCGAAGGATCGAGCTGAAGTGGTCCGTGCCGCCGGACGCCTTGCCCGGCACCAACGCGGCCTTGGTGTTGGCCGGGACGAACGGCGTGTCGGCGCCGTTTCCCCTGGTGGTGGTTCGCAAGGGGCTGTTGGTGGGCGAGAAGGAGCCGAACGACGGCTTTCGCGACGCGCCGGGCGCTCCCGTGCCGGTGGTGCTGCGGGGTGGATTCGCGGCGAAGGGTGACGTGGATGTGTTCCGGGTCGCCGTCCCGGCGGGCAAGCGGCTCCGGGCCGAGGTGCTGGCGGAGCGGGCGGGCTCGACGTTGGACGCCATGCTGACCGTGTATGACGCGCGCCGGGCGGTGGTGGCGGCGGTCGATGACTCGGCCGGCCGGGACCCCGTGTTGGAGTGGGAGTCGAAGGAGGGGGGCGAATTCTTCGTGGCCGTGGGGTATGCCAACGACCAAGCCGCGCCGACGCACGATTACCTCCTGTACCTGACGTATCCATGAAGGCGCGGGATGGGACGCGACGGGGTTGGGCCCGGGTGTGGGCGGGGATGCTTGCGGGCGCGGCATGCGTCGTGGCGGGCCCCGCCGGGATTGCGGCACCGGTTTCCTATGTCCGTGAGGTCGCGCCCATCCTGCAGAGGCATTGCAACGGGTGTCATCACCCGGGGAAGGCGAAGGGCGACGTGGACCTGACGAGCGTGGCCTCGCTTCGGCGTGCCGGTCGTCACGGCGCGCCCGTGGTCGAGGGCAAGCCTGGCGAGAGCGTCCTGTTGTCCGAGGTCCAAGGTGCCGAGCCGGCGATGCCGAAGGATGGGAAGCCGTTGTCGGCGGAGCAGGTCGCCGTGCTGGAACGTTGGATTCGCGAGGGGGCGGCGGATGACACGCCGCCGTCACCGCCGATGCCCACGGAGCCTCCCGTCTATGCGTCGCCGCCCGTGCTGGGGGCCGTGGATTGGTCGGGCGACGGCCGATGGCTGGCGGTGGCCGGGCGCGGCGAGGTGCTGGTGTTCGATGCGCGCTCGATGTTGCGGGTTCGCCGGTTGCTGGGCGCGCCCAGGAAGGTGGACGCGCTCCGGTTCTCGCCGGATGGCGCCACGCTGGCGGTGTTGGGCGGGGAGCCTGGGGTCCGGGGCATCCTGCAATGTTGGAAGGTGGAGGGTTGGCGGCGGACGGTTCATGCGGAGGCGGGGCACGACCTGTTGATGGGCCTGGACTGGCATCCGGACGGGACCCGCATTGCCTGCGGCGGGGCCGACCGGACGGTGCGCGTGATGTCGGCGAGGGACGGCTCGGTGATGGCGTCGGCCGGGGTGCACTCGGACTGGGTTCGGGGCGTGGCGTGGGTGGACGACGGGCGACGGTTGGTGTCGGGCGGGCGGGATCGTTCGTTGCGATTGCTGGAGGGCGTGACGCTGGGGTTGCTGGACGTGATCAATCGGGAGGGCGAGCCGGTGGGCATGGTGGCTCGCAGGCCAGGCTCGGAGCAGGTGGCGTTTGCGGGCGGGGAATCGCGGGCATGGTTATACCAGGCCTTCGCAAGGCCGTCGGCGGCCGACCCTGGCCAGGACCCGAACCATGTGCGCGAGTTTGACGTCTGGCAGGGCGGGTCCACCGCGCTGGCCTTCAGTCCCGACGGCCAATGGATTGCCACGGCGGGCGCGCCGGCGGGCGTGACCGTCCAGAAGGTGGAGGGCGGTGGACGGGTCGTGTCGTTGCCGGGACACGAGGGGGTGGTGTTTGGGCTCGCGTTTGATGCGCAGGGGAAACGGTTGGCGACGGCGGGCATCGAGGGCCGCCTGAGGATCTTCTCGATGCCGCAGGGCACGCTTCTGACGAATGGGGTGCCCGTGGAGGTGGGGACCGTGGCCGGGGGCGGGTCCGCAAAGGAGGCCCGGGGGCGCTAGCCGAGTGACGCGCAACCGTGTGAAAAGAGCCGAGGCCCGCCGGGGACTTTCACCCGACGGGCCTCGACCGCGACATTCTCCCGTGGTTGGCCACCTCCTTGGCAAGCATCAGGGGAACGGGGGTATGGGAACGTCTTGGGAGGCGGGGTTGCAAGAATGGAAAACGTTTTTGCCAACGAGGGAGGCGAGGACGGGACGATGTCGTGGGCGCGGACGTGCGTGCGAGATTTTCATTCGCAAGTGCCCCGGCCTTCGCACGGCTTGCGTGAGAATCGGCTGGGCCAACGGACTCCTTCCAACTGCATTGCGCGGGCTTGGTGGAACTCCCGGACTTCGGGCCATGGCAATCGGGCCTTGAATGAATCCGGAACGTGGGCATGCGTCTGACGTGGGCATGAGTGCGTTGTCGGAGCGTGGACCGTCTTGGGACGGCGGGGATCCAACGGGTGTTGGGGATGTCGAGGCGCGTTGGACGTGTGACGTTGGCTGCGAGGACCTTCGCGGTCCTTGGACGAGCCGTCTGCGGGCGCGTTGGCCGCACGTGCCGGCTCGGATGCTGGAGCGGGCGGTGGGCGAGGCGTGGGCGCTGGCCTCGTTCGCGGGCGTCCCGAGCTTGTTGTTTCCGTTGCTGGCCGAGGAGAAGGCCATGGAGGTCGTCGTATGGCACGAGCGTCAGCGGCGGATCCTCGAGCGCACGTGGGCCTTCGTGACCGAGTGATGGTTCGGTCTGGAAACGGCCTTTTGTGAGGGGGTGGGGTCATCCTGGCGTGTGAAGGCCGGTGGCCGACACGCGGCGGACGTTCGGATCCGATGGAACGGTGAGTCGATCTGGTGGCCGCGTCACTCGCTCGCCAGCGAGGTGGCATCGCCGATGCGTTGCTCGATGTCGCGGACGATGGGCAGGGCTCGGGCGACGGTGGTGGACTCAACCTGCCCCGGGAAGGCCTTCAGCCCCACGTTGGCGATGCCGAGGACGTCCCCGTTGCGATCATGGATGGGGAGGGTGACCCACGAGACCTCCTTGCCCTTGGTGAAGTAGGCGCGGTTCTCGTCCCATGTCCGCCGTTCGGCATCGGTGGCAACGCGCCCAACCTCGGAGGACGTCCGGGACGCGAGGACGACGAGTTCCTTGGAGCCCGACTTGCGACCGAGGATGTGGAGGTCGGCGAGGCGGGGGTTCTTCTGGAGCGCGGCGCGCAGGACGACGGAGGCGAGGCTTTCCAGGGGACGATAGCTGAGGCGCAGGTCGGCGAAGTAGGCGGTGGAGTCGGACTTGGTGAAGAAGCCGACCTTGCCGGTGGCATGGGAGTTGTCGGTGAGCGCGGGGATGGCCTCCTTGCCATCGAGGGACACCTCGATGCGATTGCCGGTGCACTTGACGCCCAACTCATGCCACTCGCCCTTGCTGATGGGGATGTCGGGCCCGATGGGGGCGGATCGCTGGCCCCCGACAAACTTATAGAACCGGATGTTGCGGCCCAGGGTGCTGACGCGGACGACGTAGAAGTTGTTCTCGTCCGCGAGGCGGAAGACGAGCCCGGCCATCTCGGCGACGCCTGCGCCCGAGACCTGGAATCGGGTCTTGGCCTCGAAATCCCCGAACCGTTCCTCGTCGAAGACGAACAAGGGATAGCGTTCGTCGGTGGGGTCGAGTTGGGCCTGGGTGATGACCGTTCGTCGTGCGACCTTTGGGGCGAGGTCGCTCAGGGGCTTCAGCGTGGGCGGGACGTCGGCGAGGACGGCTTTCCAATCGGCTTCCGGGCCCTGGCCGACGCGAAGGGAGCGCCAACCCGGAGGGCGGTCGCCCTCGCGCAAGGTGGCGAAGTCGAAGATGCGTTCCTCTGCCTGCGCGGCGAGCGCCACCAGCAGGGCGGCGAAGAAGGCGATGCACGGACGAGTCATGGGCGTAGGCTACACGGGTTGTGCCTGCGGGTGGAGCGTTGCTTGCGCCGGGATGACGTGGGGCTCCGTGCCATGGCCGAGCGGTTCGCGCCACGAAGTCCACGGGTCCGCAACGGCGTCGGGGTTGGCGGCGGTTGAACGCCTGGGACGGATGCGGCGAATGGGCGCTCGCCTCGTGGGGGCCCTGATGGCTACGCTGCGACCTGACATGACGCTCGAATTCGTGAAGATGAGCGGCGCGGGCAATGACTTCATCCTGCTCGACGACCGCGAGGGGGCCATCCGGCTGGATCGGGAGCAGGTGGCGAGGTTGTGCCACCGGCAATTTGGGATTGGGGCCGACGGCTTGATCCTGCTGGTGCCGAGCGCGACGGGGAAGGCCGACTGGGCGTGGCGCTTCTTCAACTCGGACGGTTCTGACGCCGAGATGTGCGGCAATGGGGCGAGGTGCTTCGCGCGCTACGTGCAGCGCGTGACGGGTTGGTCCCGGCCGGGGCTGACGTTCGAGACGGCGGCCGGCGTGATCCGGGCGACGCTGGAGGGTGAACAGGTCACCATCGGGTTGACGGAGCCCACGGGGATGCGGTTGGGCGAGCGGGTGCCCGTGGCGGCGGGAGCGCTGGAGGTGCACTCGGTCAACACGGGTGTCCCGCATGCGGTGGTGTTCGTGCCGGACGCCGACCAAGCCATGGTGCAACAGCAAGGGGCGGAGCTGCGGTATCACGAGCACTTCAAGCCTCGCGGGACCAACGTGAACTTCGCCCAGGTGCTGGGCCCGGGACGCATCCGCGTCCGGACGTACGAGCGGGGCGTCGAGGGGGAGACGCTGGCCTGCGGGACGGGCGTGACGGCGAGCGCGTTGGTGGCGTCGCGCGTGCATGGGTTTCAGAGCCCGGTCCGGGTCCAGGTGCAAGGCGGGGACCTGCTGGAGGTGTCGTTCGACCGGGAAGGGGAGGCATTCAAGGACGTGCGCCTGAAGGGCCCGGCCACCTTTGTCTTCGAGGGGCGCATCACGATCTAGGGGACACGGGGGGCGCATGAAGGACCGAACTGTTTCGACGGGGATGGGCCGGGCGGTGGCGGGGACCCTGGCGGCCACGGCCCTTGCGTGGCTCATGTCCGGCGGCCGGGTGGCGGCCCATGGCAATGACTTCGAGATGATCTTTGCGCTCACGCAGGAGCTGGCCAAGCGCCCCGGCGACGCGGGCCTGCTGCTGGAGCGGGCGGAAGTTTACCGGGCGCACGGCGACCTGGAGGTGGCGCGGCGGGACTTGGAGGCGGCCATCGCGGCGCAGCCCAAGTTCCAGCCGGCGCGGGTCCGGCTGGCGATGGTATGCCGCGACCAAGGGCGGCCGGACGAGGCCTTGCGATGGTTGGACGAGGCCGTGGCGGCGGAGCCGGGACAGCCCTACGTGCGGTCGGTTCGATCGGATGTTTACCGCCGACTGGGGAGGCATGCGGAGGCATTGGCGGACCTGGAGGCCATCGTTGCATCCAAGGACGTGGAGCCGGTGCCCCAGCTTTACCTCGACCGGGCGCGCGTGCAGCTCTCGATGCCGAAGCCGGACACGAACGCCGTGGTGGCGGGCCTGGATCAAGGAATCGAGCGCATGGGGCCGGTTCCCAGCCTGCATCTGATGGCCTTGGACCTTGAGGAGGGTTCGGGACAGGTGGACGCAGCCCTGAGGCGGATCGACGGCTTGGCGAAGGAATCGTCCCGGAAGGAACGATGGCTGGAACGTCGGGGCGACCTGCTTGCTCGCATCGGACGCGTGGACGACGCCCGGCGGGCGTGGGGCGATGCCATCGCCGCGCTCGACGCCCTTCCGGAGCGCCAGCGTCGCACGGTCGCCACCACGGAGTTGCGGGCGGCGATCGAGGCCAAGCTTGCGGGGGCGAAGGCGAACGGGAAAACCTCGGCGCCGTGAGGAGGATGGGCTGGTACTTGTGGATGGGGCTTGTGACGTGGGCCTTGGCCGCGCCGCAGGGTGTCGCGCAGCCCGCGAAGCTGACGCGCGGCCCCTACCTCCAGTTGCCCACCCATCGCTCGATGGTGGTGCGGTGGAGGACGGACCGGGAGTCGAAGGGCTACGTTCGTTGGGGGCTTTCGCCGGAGTCCGCGACCAACCGCGCGTCGCACAAGGGGATCCTTTCGGAGCACGTCGTCCAGATCGACGGCTTGCAGCCCAACACGCGCTACTACTACGCGGTGGGCACGGAGACGAACCGTTGGCTGGGCGAGCCCGGCCCGGCGTTCTCGTTCATCACGTCGCCCGCCCCTGGCACGGTGCAACCGGTGCGGGTCTGGGCCGTGGGTGACGCCGGGACGGCCACGACCAACCAGGTGAACGTGCGGAAGGGCTTTGAAGCGTGGCACGCCCGGCAACCGGCCGACCTTTGGCTGATGCTCGGTGACAACGCGTATTCCACGGGGACGGATCGCCAGTACCAACGGGCGGTGTTCGACGTGTACACGGACCTGCTCCGGCGCGTCCCCGTCTGGCCCACTCTGGGCAACCACGACGCCTACTCCGCGGACTCATCCACCCAGTCCGGCGTCTATTACGACATCTTCTCGCTCCCCTCCCGCGCCCAGTGCGGCGGGCTGATCTCCGGGACGGAGGCCTATTACTCGTTCGACTTCGCCAACGTGCACTTCGTGTGCCTGGACTCGCACGACTCGGACCGGTCGAAGGGGGGCGCCATGGCCGAGTGGCTGCGGGCGGACCTCGCGGGCAACTCGCGCGACTGGATCATCGCCTTCTTCCATCACCCCCCCTACACGAAGGGGTCGCACGACTCGGACAAGCTGTCGGACTCATCGGGGCGATTGGTGGAGATGAGGGAGAACATCCTGCCCATCCTGGAGGCGGGCGGGGTGGACCTGGTGTTGACGGGGCACTCGCATTCCTACGAGCGCTCGTTCCTGCTCAACGGGCACTACGGCTATTCCACCAACCTGGCGCCCTCGATGGTCCTGGATCGCGGCAGCGGGCGCATCGACCACGAGGGCGCGTACAAGAAGGATGCCGGCAACGCCGCCCACCAAGGCGCCGTGTACATCTGCGCCGGCAGCTCAGGGCAGGTATCGGGCGGCAAGCTCAACCATCCGGCGAACTGGGTCTCCCTCAACAAGCTGGGATCGCTCCTGCTCGACTTCGACGGCCTGCGCCTCGACGTGCGCTTCCTCGGCGACCGCGGGCAGGTGCGCGACTACTTCACCCTCCTCAAGAAGCCCTAGGCCCCCGTGACCGTGAGCATCCTTGCCGACATCGTCGCCTCCACGCCGGTCGATGACATCCACACGCACCTCTACGACCCCGCGTTTGGGTCGCTCCTGTTGTGGGGCATCGACGACCTGCTGGTGTATCACTACTTGGTCAGCGAGGCGTCCCGTCAGATGGACGTGTCGCTCGAGCGGTTTTGGTCGGCGTCGAAGACCGAGCAGGCCGACTGGATATGGCGGGCGCTGTTCGTGGAGCACTCGCCGGTGTCGGAGGCATGCCGGGGGGTGGTGACCGTCCTGCACGCCTTGGGGATCGAACCCCGTCACCACGACCTTCCGGCCTTGCGCCAGTGGTTCGCGGCGCAGGAGCCCGGGGCCTACCTGGACCGGGTCCTGGCCCTGGCGGGCGTGCGGTCCGTGTGCATGACCAACTCGCCGTTCGACGACGAGGAACGGCCCTTGTGGGAGCGGGGATTCCCCCGCGATCCGCGGTTTCGGGCGGCGCTGCGCATCGACCCGTTGCTTCTGGACTGGCCGCGCTCCATGGGGCGGCTGCGGGACTGGGGCTACGACGTGGGGCCCGGGCGCTCGGGCAGGACGGCGGCGGAGGTCCGGCGGTTCCTGGCGGATTGGACGGGGCGGATGGGCGCGCGGTATTGCATGGTGTCATTGCCGCCGGACTTTGCGTGGCCCTCGGACACCGACGCCGCGTGGTTGATCCAGGAGGCGGTGCTGCCGCACGGGCGCGAGCACGGGCAGGCGTTGGCGTTGATGTTGGGGGTGAAGCGCGGCGTGAACCCGGCTCTGCGGTTGGCGGGCGACGGCGTGGGGCGGAGTCGGCTGGATGCGTTGGAGAACCTGTGCGGGGCGAACCCCGGCAACCGCTTCCTCGCGACCCTGCTGAGCCGCGAGGCGCAGCACGAGGCGGTCGTCATCGCCCGCAAGTTCCCGAACCTCCACCTCTTCGGGTGCTGGTGGTTCACGAACACGCCGCAGTTCATCGACGAGATCACGCGCATGCGCCTGGAGTTGCTGGGCATGAGCTTCACGCCGCAACACAGCGACGCGCGGGTGCTGGACCAGCTCATCTACAAGTGGCGGCACACGCGCGAGAGGCTCGTGCCGGCGCTGGAGTCACGGTACGCGGCATTGGCCGCCAGCGGATGGGTGGTGACGGAGCCCGAGATGCGGCGGGATGTCGCCCAGTTGCTCGGCGGGGCGTTCGACTCCTTCGTGGGCGCGCATTGAGCCAGGGGAGACAAGGGTTCGACACGTGGGCACGGTGCGGGATAGCCTTCGCCCCTTATGTTTGAGGTCACGCGATCCGTCCTGGACGCGCATCGGGGCAAGGTGGCGCAGCTTCGCAAGTTCCTGGACTTGCCCCTGCTGGAGAAGCGCCTTGCGGAGCTGGAGGCCCAGATGGCGACGGACAGCTTCTGGGGCAACCCGGACGCCGCGCGGAAGGTGATCGACGAAAGCAACGCCTTGAAGCGGCGGACGGAGCCCATGGCGGGCTTCGCGCGCCGGCTGGAGGACGTGCAGGTGCTCCTCGAGCTGGGCGAGGCGGAGCCGCCCGCCGGCCAGGACCTTGTCCAACGCGAGGCCGACGATGACCTGGGCAGGCTGGGACGCCAGTTGGAGGGGTTCGAGCTGGAGGTGTTGCTGACGGGGCCGCATGACGGCCGCAACGCCATCTTCAGCATCCAGGCGGGCGCGGGCGGGACGGAGGCGCAGGATTGGGCGGAGATGTTGTCGCGGATGTACGGCCGCTGGTTCGACGCACGAGGGTGGAAGTGGGAGGTGACGGACGCGTTGCCCGGTGACTCGGCGGGGTTGAAGTCCGTCACGTTCAAGGTGGAGGGCGCCAACGCCTACGGCTTCACCAAGGCGGAGCGCGGCGTCCATCGCCTCGTCCGCATCTCGCCCTTCGACGCCAACAAGCGCCGGCACACCAGCTTTGCGTCGGTGGATGTCATCGCCGAGCTGGATGACCTGTCGCTGGCGGACGTGGTCATCCCCGACAGCGAGCTGAAGCGCGACACGTACCGGTCCGGGGGCAAGGGCGGGCAGAATGTGAACAAGGTGGAGACGGCAGTGCGCTTGACGCACATCCCCACGGGGCTTGTGGCGGCCTCGCAACAGGAGCGGTCGCAGGCGCAAAACGAGGCGACGGCGCTGAAGATGCTCAAGGCGAAGCTGTACGCGCTGAAGCTGGACCAGGCGAAGGCGGACATGGAGAAGTTCTACGGGGAGAAGGGCAGCGTGAGCTGGGGCAACCAGATCCGCAGCTATGTCTTCCAGCCCTACCGCATGGTGAAGGACCTGCGGACGGGGGTGCAGACGAGCGACGTGCAGGGGGTGATGGACGGGGACCTCGACGCGTTCGTGAACGGGTGGCTGCGTGCGGGATGCCCGCTGAAGCGCATCCCGGGCCTCAAGGACGACGACGAGTAGAACCCCATCGAGGACAGGCCATGGCGACGATTCTGGACACGATCGTGGCGGTGAAACGCGAGGAGGTGCGCGCGTTGCCCCCGGGACCCGTCGGGGCGCACCAGGTGCGGGCGGCCCTGGAGGCCCGCGGGGACGGCGTGCGGGACTTCGTGGGGGCCTTGCGGCACCCCGCCCGCGGCGACGTCGGCTTGATCGCGGAGGTCAAGAAGGCATCGCCCAGCAAGGGCGTGATCCGGGCGGACTTCGACGCCGTCCGGATTGCGCGCGAGTACGAGGCGGCGGGCGCGAGCTGCTTGTCGGTCCTGACGGACGAGAGGTTCTTCCAGGGGTCGTTGCGCTACCTGCGTGCGGTGCGGGCGGCGGTGAAGCTGCCATTGCTGAGGAAGGACTTCGTCATCGATGAACGGCAGGTGCTGGAGGCGGCGGAATGGGGCGCGGACGCCATCCTGTTGATCGTGGCGATCCTGGACGACGCGGAGCTGCGGCACTTGCTGGCCTTGGTGGAGGCATCCGGCCTGGCGGCGCTCGTGGAGGTCCATGACGAGGCGGAGCTTGCCCGGGCGCTGGCGGCGGGCGCGCGCTTGGTGGGGGTCAACAACCGTGACCTGCGGACGTTCACCGTGGACCTCGGGACGACGGCCCGGATGGCGTCGCGGCTGCGCGCGGCCGGCGTGGGGGACGAGGTGTTGCTGGTGGCCGAGAGCGGCCTCGATTCACGCGCGGACGTGGAGCGGGTCCGGGACAGCGGCGCGCGGGCGATCCTGGTGGGCGAGTCGTTGATGCGCGCCAGCTCGATCGAGGCCAAGGCCTCCGAGTTGCTGGGGGTGCGAGGCGCGGAAGCCCCGGCCCCTACCTCGGCACGGCCTTGAGCGACAGCCGGAAGGCGTCCACGACGCGCTGGTGGGCGGCCGTGACCTCCTCGTCCTTCAACGTGCGGTCGGCCGCCCGATAGGTGAAGGAATAGGCCAGGCTCTTTTGCCCCTCGGGCACCGGTCGCCCGCGGAACACGTCGAAAAGCTCGACCGCCTCGAGGTTGGCGGGCTTGGCGCTGCGCACGGCGGCGAGGACGTCGTCGTGGGTGACCGATTCCTCCACGATCATCGCGACGTCGCGTTGGATGGACGGGAACGCGGGGAGCGGCTTGGCGGAGCGGGCGACGTTCCGTCGCGCGAGCAGGACATCCAGGTTGATCTCCGCAAGCAGCACCGGGTCACGGAGGTCGCCTCGGCGTGCCACCGCCGGTTGCACCTGCCCGATCTGCCCCAGCTCGGTCTTGGGGCCGAGTCCGATGGATGCGGACTCGATGAGGAACGAGGTGGGCTCCGGCTGTCGGGTGAAGGTGACCCCGCGAAGCCCGAACCATTCCAGGACTTCCTCGACGATGCCCTTGGCGTCCGCGAGGTCGCACTTGGCGTCGCGGTCGGCTCCGGACCAGAAGGCGGGGTGGCGTGCGCCGGTCAGGGCGATGCCCAGTCGCCAACCCTCCTGGGGACCGCGGTCCCCTACTTGGAAGACGCGGCCAATCTCGAAGAGTCGGACGTCGGCGTTGCGCCGGGCCATGTTGTGCCCCAGGACGTCCATCAGGCCGGGCCACAGGGACGGGCGCAGGACGTCCATGTCGTGGCTCAGGGGATTGGCGAGGGAGAGGACGCTCGGCGTGACCCGGCGGGCCGCGTCGCCGGAGACGAGGGTCTGGCCCTGCGCCTCATTGAGCCCAAGCCCGGCCATGAGACGACGGAGTTCCATCCACACGTCGTAGGTGGCATCGAAGGGATGGCTGCCCTTCGCGCCACGAGGCGGGGTGGACGGGATCTTGTCCACGCCGTGCAGGCGGACGACCTCCTCGACGAGGTCGATCTCCTGCTTGAGGTCCACGCGCCATGAGGGAACGCGCCACCGGGAGCCGGCGCCCGATCCCGCCAAGGGCCCTTCGAGCCCCAGCGCCGACAAATGCCGCCAGACTTGTTCCTCCGGAATCTCGATGCCAAGGACCTGCCGAACGCGCATGGGGCGCAGGGTGATTTCCTTGCGGGGCACCTGGACCGGCCACGCATCGATGACGCCCGCCGAGGCCGAGCCACCCGCGAGCTCGAGGACCAGCCGCATGGCGCGCCGGCTCGCGAAGTCGGCCGCCTCGACATCCGCCCCGCGCTCGAAGCGGTAGCTCGCGTCCGTTCGCAGGCCGAGGGCCTTGCTGGTGCGGCGAATGCCGACGGGGTCGAACCACGCACCCTCGATCAGGACGTCGGTGGTGTCGGGTTGGATCCCGGTGTTGGCCCCGCCCATCACGCCGGCGAGCGCGATGCCCTTGGTTGGGTCGGCGATCAGCAGCATCTCGGGCCCGAGCTTTCGCGTGACGCCGTCCAGGGTCGTGAAGTCCTCGCCGTGTGTGGCGCGGCGGACGACGACGGTGGGGAGGCCGCCGTCATCCTTGCCAAGAAGTCGGAGGTCGAAGGCGTGGAGCGGTTGGCCGGTCTCGAGCATCACCAGGTTGGTGACGTCCACGACGTTGTTGATGGGACGGAGGCCCACCATGGAAAGCCGGGCTTGAAGCCAGCCTGGGCTGGGTCCCACCCGGACACCCCGGACCACGCGGGCGGTGTAGCGATGGCAGGCGTCGGGCGCCTCGATGCGCACGGCGAGGTCGCGCGACACCGGCGGGGCGTCGGGCACTTCGGGATAGGCGGTCGCGAGGGCGCGCAAGGGATGGCCGGTGAGCGCGGCGATCTCACGGGCGATGCCCATCACCGAGTTGAGGTCGGGGCGATTCGGGGTGACCTCGAGGTCGAGGATGACGTCGGCCCCGGGGCGTCCAAGGTAGGCCGCTAGGGGTTGGCCGACGGCGGCGTCGGGCCGGAGGATGAGCAGTCCGTCCTCGTTGGCATGGTGGATGGCCGCCGGGTCGATTCCGAGTTCCCCTGCGGAGCACAACATGCCGTGGGACTCGACGCCGCGGATCTTGCCGACCTTGATGGTGAAGGGCTGGGATTCCCCGGCCTTGGGCGGGAGCGACGCCCCGGGGAGGATGAGCGGGACCTTGTCGCCGGCCTTGAAGTTCTGGGCGCCGCACACGATCTGGCGCTCGCCCTGGCCATCATGGACGCGACATACGGAGAGGCGGTCGGCGTTGGGGTGCGGGTCGCGTGCGAGGACATGGGCCACGACGACGCCCTCGAACTCGGCGGGGCGGGCCTCCACGCCCTCGACCTCGAGGCCGAGCATGGTGAGACGCTCGGCCAACTCGGCGGGCGTCCAGTCGAAGTCCACGAGTTCCTTGAGCCAGTTGAGGGTGACTTTCATGGGTGAAAAGCGCGGAGGTGCTAGAGCCGGACGGGTGGGATGAAGGGCGTGTAGAGGTTGGAGTTGTCGAACGACGCCCAGCGTTGGACCTGGCGCCGGCGACGTGCGGCGTCGAGCGAGCGCAGGATCGGGAGGGAACGAAGGCGCTGCTTCCAGGCCGCGTGGCGTGCGGGCCCGTGGTCGCCCGACCACGCCACCACGTAGTCGCTTTGCTGCGGGGTGGCGGCCAGCACGGGAACCACGGCGTCGCGCACGGCTTGCACAAGGAGGTACACGGGACGGTCGTTGACCAGCTCGACGCGGGACCGGGCGGCGGCGGGGTCGCGAACCGACCACCAGCGCGAGCCGTCGATCTCGGCCATGAACATGCCCTCGATGCGGAAGCCGTTCTCGGGCGAGAACACGCGGAAGAAGAGTTCCGGCGAGAACTGGTAGAAGCCATGGCCGCACCAATTGTTGGGGATGGTGGCGGAGAGGAAGCGTCCGCCGGGGCGGAGAAGCTCCATGACGTTGCGGAGGGCGACGGGGACGTTGAAGACGTGCTCGAGGGTCCCGCCATCGACGACGACGTCGAACTGCCCGTGCCATGCCGCCGGGACGGGTTGGTTGAGGTCGTGCAGCAGGTTCGCCCCTTCGTATCCAGAGAAGTCCATCACGTCCACTTGGTCGGCTCCCAAGGCCGGGAACAGGTCGTCCGCGTAGGCGGGACGGGTGGAGGCGGGCGGTGATCCGCAGGCGTGGTGGAAGGCGCGGTAGGCCCCGTTGTCGAGCCCCAGCCCCTGGTGGCCGAGCATGAGCGAACGCTGGAAGGACGCGCCGTCACGGCGTGCCTTGAGCATCAGCATCGCGCAGTTGCGTTCGATGGCCATGGGGCGAGGGGAAAGGTCTGCGCTAGAACTGGCGGAGGAAGCGGACGTCGTTCTCGTAGAAGGAGCGGATGTCCGTGATGCCGTAGCGCAGCATGGCGATGCGCTCGATGCCAAAGCCGAAGGCCCATCCGCTCCATTGCTCCGGGTCGTAGCCGACGTTCTCGAACACCTTGGGATGGACCATGCCGCAGCCCGCGATCTCGAGCCATTCCTTCCCCAGCTTGCGAACCAAGGCGTTGGTGAAGTCGATCTCGAGGCTGGGCTCCGTGTAGCTGAAGTAATGGGGCCGGAACCGAAGGCGGACGTCATTTCCGAGGACTTCGCGGAAGACGGCCTCCACGGTGCCCTTGAGGTCGCCCACGGTGACGTTTCGATCCACGTACAGGCCCTCGATCTGGTGGAAGGTGGGGTTGTGCGTCGCGTCGGCGTTGTCGCGGCGGAAGACGCGGCCCGGGACGACGATGCGGATGGGGGGCGGCATGGTTTCCATCACGCGGATCTGCACCGAGCTGGTGTGCGTGCGGAGGAGGGACCGGCCCGGCGCGTCGATGAAGAAGGTGTCCTGCGCGTCCCGCGCCGGGTGGTCGGCGGGCGTGTTGAGGGCATCGAAGCAATGCTTCTCGTCCTCGATCTCCGGTCCGTCGGCGACGGCGAACCCGAGCCTGCGGAACGCGCGCACGATGTCGTCGGTGACCTGGGAAAGGGGATGAAGACGGCCGACGCCGCGCCGGCGACCCGGGGCGGAGAAGTCAAAGGGCTCGCGGGGCAGCGCGGCGCGAAGCTCCAGGTCGGCCCGGCGCGAGGCGAGGAGGACCTCGATCTCTGCCTTGGCGGCGTTGAAGGCCTTGCCCACGGCGGGGCGTTCCTCCTTGGGGAGGGACCCCAGGCGACGCATGAGCTGCGTGAAACGCCCCTCCGGCCCGATGGCGGAGCCCTTGGCATGGTCGAGGGCGGGGATGTCGGGGGCGGCTGCGAGCGACGCGAGGGCGGCGGCCTTGGCCGATTCGAGTTCTTCGAGGAGCGTCATGCGGGGCGGGGATTGGAGGAGGGGAACGTCTTCAAACGGCAAGGGCGGGCGCCCTGGTGCAGGACGCCCGCCCTTTTCTTGGCCCGTGACGCCGGGCTTGCCCGGCGAGGGGAACTAGGCGGCCTTGGCGACCTTCGCGGCCATGGCTTCCTTGGCGATCTTGGCGAGCTCTGCGAAGGCGGGGGCATCCGTGGCGGCGATGAAGGCGAGGGCCTTGCGATCCAAGGCGACGTTGGCGGCCTTGAGGCCCTCGATGAAGCGGCTGTAGGTCGTCCCGGCCGCCCGGGCGGCGGCGTTGATGCGCGCCTGCCACAGGGCCCGGTAGTTGCGCTTCTTGGTCTTGCGGTCGCGGAAGGAATACACAAGGCCGTGATAGACGGCGTCCTTGGCATACCGGTAGAGCTTCGAGCGGCGCATCCGGAATCCGGAGGCGCGGGCGATCATCTTCTTGCGGCGCTTGCGCGAGGCGGCGGCGTTGGTGACACGCATGGGGTACTAGGGGGATGTGATGTTAACAGGGTGAAAACGGTGGCCGGCGGCGGGTGCCGTGGGCTCAGTGCGAGAAGGGCAGGTTGGCCTTGATCCGGTACACGTCGGTGGGATGCACCTCCTTGACCTCGCCCAACGCGCGGCGGCGCTTGGCGGACTTGCCTGACAGGAGGTGGCGCTTGCCAGCGTGGCGGGTGAGCACCTTGCCGGTGGCGGTGATCTTGAACCGCTTGGCCACGGACTTCTTGGTTTTGATACCCTTCGGACGACGCATATTCGGAGCTTCCTTGTATTAGAAAAGGAACGGCGAGGATATGGAGGACGGTCCCCCGGGCAAGGTTGTTTTTGGGAAACTTTCGGTCGAACGACGCATCGGGTGCGCGGTCCCATCTCCAGCCCGCCGCACGCGTTGGGCACCACGGGCATCGTCCAAAGCCCGGCGACGGCTCCACCCCACTCGGGCTTCCTCACGCGGCGGAAATAGCGGTTGAACCGGGGAAGCCGCGTCTATAGCGTGCCTCTTCGGTCTGGAAACGATTCTGGAATGAACTCTGAACTCACGAAGCGAGCGCTGGAAAAGGTCGGCAACCCTCATGTGTTGGTGAACGTGGTGTCCCGCCGCGTTCGGCAGCTCAACGGTGGCGGCGGAGCAAGCCGCCCCATGGTCGAGGCCCCCCCGACGATGGGCTTGGCCGACATCGCGCTGATGGAGGTCATCGAGGGCAAGCTGTCGTGGGAGGTCACCGACCCCGAGATCACCCTGTGATGCCGGGCGGCGCGACCGGGTGCGATGGCCGCGCTGGGCGGCCTGCCCCGATGACGTGGGCCTGACGATGGGACGCACCACCCCGATGGCGGACATCCTCCAGAACGCGAGGGCGCGCCACGAGTACGAGGTGCTCGAGACGGTTGAGGCCGGACTGGTGTTGCGCGGGACCGAGGTCAAGGCGCTGCGCGCGGGCCGAGCCCAAATCACCGACGCCTACGCCCGGATGGAACGCGGCCAGGCTTGGCTGCACAACGCCCACATCGAGGAGTATTCCCACGGGAACATCCACAACCACCTCCCCAAGACCCCCCGCCGCCTCCTGCTTCACAAGTCCGAGATCCAGCGCCTCGGCGACATCGCGAACATCAAGGGACACGCCTTGGTGCCCCTCGCCCTGTACTGGAAGGGAAACCGGATCAAGGTGCGCCTCGCCGTGGGCAAGGGGCGTGACGCGCGCGACAAGCGCCAGGAACTGAGGCGGCGCGAGGACGATCGCGAGATGCGCCAGGCCATGGCCCGCGCCAGGAAGAGTTGATCAGGATCGCCGCCGCCATCCACGCGTGGCGGATCGTCGCGGCTCAGCCGGAACGATTCAATTGGGAGGGAAGTGATTGCGAAGCAGATGCTTGCGCAAGCCGAGGAGTGAGCGGGGCGCGGGCCGGCACGAGGCCCGTAACGAGCGAAAGACGAAGGATTTGCGCAAGCAGATCGAGCCAGCACGACCGATCCAACTGAATCGTTCCGGCTCAGCCCAAGGGCATTCATTCGACCGTGCATCCCGAAGTTGTTGGCGGGATCCGGGCGGGCGCCGGGGAGCTGAACGGTCCCACGGGGCGGGAGCATGGAGGAGCGGCCGGGGACGGTCGCGCTCCCAGGGTTGAGCCGCCCACGATGTTCTCGGGAATCACCACCACTCCGCGATGCGCCATTCATTCAACTGCGTCGAAATGGAGGATGGCCACGGGGGCGGGGATCCGTGGATGTTGGGATCCATGCAAGGACGGATGACGCGACGCGCTTTTGCCAGACACGTGGCGACCGTGGGCCTGGCGACGATGGGGACCGGGAACGGGTTGCGTGGACAGGGCCCGGCCGTCTCGGTGGGCGGGCGCCCGACGGTCTTGAACGGCGTCCAAAGCGGGGATGTCACCGCCGATTCCGCCGTGGTTTGGGCGAGGTCGGACCGCGTGGCGCGGATGGTGGTTGAGTGGGACACGACCGACCGGTTCCGAAACGTACGGCGGGTCACGGGACCCGTGACGGGGCCGGAGGCAGACCACACGGCGAAGGTCGTGCTGGCGGGCTTGCCGTCAGGTGAACGCATCGTTTACCGCGTGCGCTTCGAGGACCGTCAGGGCGCGGTGGGTGACGCGGAGCCCGGCGCGTTCACGACGGCAGCGCGGGGACCGGGCGAGGTTCGGTTCGCGTGGTCCGGGGACACCTGCGGGCAGGGCTGGGGCATTGACGAGGCGCGGGGCGGCATGCGGACGTACGAGTCCATCCGCCGGGCGGAGCCGCAGTTCTTCGTGCACAGCGGCGACACGATCTACGCGGACAACTCCATGAACGCCGAGGTGATGTTGCCGGACGGGACGACGTGGAGGAACCGGGTGACGCCCGAGAAGTCCAAGGTGGCGGAGACGTTGGCGGAGTTTCGGGGCAACTACCGGTACACGCTGCTCGACGCGAACGTGCGGCGGTTGATGGCGGAGGTGCCGATGTTCGTGCAGTGGGACGACCACGAGGTGCTCAACAACTGGTGGCCCGGCCAAAAGCTGGCGAAGGGCGGGCATTACCACGAACTCGACGTGGACGTGCTGACGGCCCGTTCGCGTCAGGCGTTCTTTGAGTACCACCCCATCGCGGAGTCGCCGGGGCGCCGCATTCACCGGCGGATCTCTCGCGGGCCCTTGTGCGAGTTGTTCTTCATCGACCTGCGAAGCCATCGCTCGCCGAACAACCCGAACCGCCAGATGCAGCCGGGGCGGGACACCGACTTGATGGGCGCGGGCCAGTTGTCGTGGTTGGTGGAGGCGCTGGGCTCGAGCCGGGCGACCTGGAAGTTCGTGTGCAGCGACATGCCGCTGGGCTTGGTGGTGCAGGACGTGCACGGAAGCGAGGCGTACGCGAACGGGGACGATGGTCCGCCGCTGGGGAGGGAGCTGGAGCTGGCGGCGTTGCTCAAGGGATTGAAGGCGCGGGGCGTGAGGAACGTGGTGTGGTTGACGGCCGACGTGCATTACTGCGCGTCGCATCACTATGACCCGTCGCGCGCCCGCTTCACGGAGTTCGACCCGTTCTGGGAGTTTGTGAGCGGGCCCTTGCACGCGGGCACGTTCGGGCCCACACCGCTGGACCGGACCTTTGGACCGGAGGCACGCTTCAGCTCCAGGAAACCCGGCATGGCGTCGGGTGGCCCGTGGAGCAAGGAGCAGTTCTTCGGCACGGTGCGCATCGACCCGGCCACTCGCGCCTGCACGGTCACCCATTGGAACCGCGACGGGGAACGGTTGTGGTCGGTGGAGCTGCCGTCGGCGTGAGCCTCGCACGGAGGTGAAGTGGACCCTGCTTTTGGGAGCACCGGCCAAACCATGGCTTTGCGGGTCTGGCCGGCGGAGTCCCGCAAACTCTGAATTCAAACCGTTGGGTGTCCTGGGATAGCCTCGTCGGACGAGGATATGACGTACCAGATCGTGGGTTTTGCGGATGATGCGGCGTTGGCGCGGGAGGTGGCGGCGCGTTGGTTGGCCAAGGTGGGCGCGGCCGCACGCGAGGGACGCGCCCATCGCGTCGCATTGGCGGGTGGCCGCATCACGCGGAGGTTCCTGTCGGAGGTCGCCCGCCAGGCGGCGGAGTCGGGCGTCCGAATGGACGGGGTGGACTTCTTTTGGGGCGACGAGCGTTGCGTGCCGCCCGACGACGTGGAGAGCAACTATCGGTTGGCGTTTGAGGCGTTGCTCGGGCCCGCCGGCGTGCCTTCGTCGCGGGTCCACCGAATCCTTGGGGAATTGGATCCCGTTTCCGCCGCCGCCTTGGCGGAGCAGGAGTTGCGACGGGTGACGGGGGCCCAGGCGGCTTCATGCCCGGCGCTGGACGTCGTGTTTCTTGGGATGGGCGAGGACGCCCACGTGGCGTCGTTGTTTCCCGGGACGCCCGAGGAGATTGCGGATGCGCCTGCGGTGTATGTGCCGGTGACGGGCCCGAAGCCTCCCCCGCGACGAGTGAGCCTGACGCATGGGGCGCTGAGAGCGGCGTCTGAAGTATGGGTGCTGGCCTCGGGCGTTGGGAAGGAAGCCGCGCTGCGGTCGTCCTTGGAGACGGCATCGCGGACCCCGTTGGGTCGCGTGCTGCGCGAGCGAGGGCAAAGCCTTTTGTTCACGGACATCCGGTTGCAGTAGGTGGACCTGTCGTGAAAGCCGGGGGGAGGTCCCTTGGCAGGACGAGGGGCGATCGATGAAGGAAACTGCGGCGCCATCCAATCGCCGGGGTCGCCACCGCATGGCCAAATCCGGGTGCATCAGCCCCGCCCGCGCCGCTGAAGGTTCGCCGAAAGGACGCTGGACGGCGGGCCCGGCGAGGGCTCAGGATTTCGACGTTCGCCATCGAGAGGTGGCGGGCTTGAGAACCAACATCGGCCCCGTCGGCTTCGGCTGGCGGGGTCGTTTTGCTTAGCCGGAACGATGCAGTTGGGAGGGAAGGGATTGCGAAGCAGATGCTTGCGCAAGCCGAGGAGTGAGCGAGGCGCGGGCCAGTTCGAGGCCCGTAACGAGCGAACGACGAAGGATTTGCGGAAGCAGATCGAGCAAGCACGACCGATCCAACTGAATCGTTCCTGCTTCGCCCAGTGCAGGGTTCACGTGGAACCCGGGGCCGGTCATGGTGGCGGCATGGATGCCGAGGGTGGATCGGGGCTGGGATTTGATCGGGGGCACGTCTCGGACGTGCTGGGGCGCCTCGCCGGGCGGGGCGTCTTTCTGGGGACATCGTCGTGGAAGTATCCGGGCTGGATGGGGCCCTTGTACACGGCCTCGCGCTACCAGTTTCGAGGCAAGCACAGCGAGGCGCGGTTTGAGCGGACCTGCCTGGCCGAGTATGCGTCGGTGTTTCGCTCGGTGTGCGTGGATGCGGCCTACTACGCCTTTCCCACGGCGCCGTGGCTGGCGGGATTGATGGCCGACGTGCCCGAAGGCTTCCGCTTCTCGTTCAAGGTGACCGATGAAATCACGATCCGGCGCTTTCCGAGGCTGGCCAGATTTGGGCCGCGGAAGGGGACGGACAACGTCAACTTCCTCAATGCATCGTTGTTCCAGGACGCGTTCCTGGCGCGACTGGAGCCGCATCGGGCCAAGGTGGGGATGTTGGTCTTCGAGTTCTCACACTTTCACCCGGGCGAGTATGCGCGAGGGCGGGATTTTGTGGCGGACCTGGACGGCTTCCTCGGGTCCTTGCCCGGGGGTTGGGACTACGGGGTGGAGGTTCGCAATCGCACGTTCCTGCAACCGGCCTACTTCGACATGCTGGCTCGGCATCGCGTCGCGCACGTGTACACGTCGTGGGAGGCCATGCCGTCCATCGAGGAGCAATGGCTGGCGCCGGGAAGCCGCACGAACCCGGACGTGATGGGCGCCCGGCTGCTCCTGCGACCGGGACGTCGGTACGAGGAGGCGGTGGACGCGTTCGCGCCCTACGACACGGTTCGCGACCCGAATCCATCGGCCCGCAACGTGGCCATGGAAATGATCCTTTCCTGCCTGAAGGCCAACCGTCCGGGCCGGGCGTACCTGTACGTCAACAATCGCTTCGAGGGTTCCGCGCTTGGCACGATCGCGGCCATCCTTCGGCTCCTCGAACAAGCGACGGTCCACGTGCATCCACCCCTGTGACATGGACACGGCTTGGATGAACCGGGCGAGGGCGCGGGTGGCGGCATGGGTGGTGGGCGGTTGGGTCGGGACGTTGGCCAGCCTGGCGGCGTCCCATGTGATCCACGTGCATCCCCAAGGGCATGATGGAGCCACCGGGGCGCATGCGAGCCCGGGATGGTTTCGTTCGCGGGGCCCGTTGGCGACGCTTCCCGCCGCGTTGGCGAGGGCGCGGGGCATTCATTCCAACGCCCCTTCGGACCGGGTCGTGATTCGCCTCGCCCCGGGACGCCACGTTCTTTCGGAGACCTTGCGCCTCGGCCCGGAGGACTCGAACACGACGATCGAGGGATCGGGCGGCGCGCGTCCGTCGGTGGTGACGGGAGGGGTGGAGGTGAAGGGTTGGTCGCGAGCCCCGGGGCCCTTGGACGTTTGGCAGGCTCGCTTGCCGGAGGTGGCGGCGGGGCATGGCAACGTGGAGCAACTGTACTGCGACGGACGGCGGTTGGTGCGGGCCCGGACGCCCAACGAGGATCATTTCCACGCGGCGGGGCCGTTGTCGAAGGAGGCGCCGATCCAGCTCCCCTACAAGGCCGGGGACATGGCGTCGGCCTGGACGAACGACCCGGATGCACGGGTGGTGATCCTGGTGAAGTGGACGGACTTGCACCTGCCCTTGCGGGGCGTGGACGAGGGACGGCGCGTGGCGACGCTGGCGCAAGGGCCCCGTCCCGAATGGATGGACGAGCCGGACGCGCGTTATTGGGTGGAGACGGGCGCGGCGTTGGATGCGCCGGGGGAGTGGCATGTGGACCGGCGGACGGGCTTGTTGCGGTTGATTCCGCCCGTTGGGGTGGACCCCATCCGCGCGCGGGTGGTGGCGGCGGCGACGGAGCAATTGTTGGCGTTGGAGGGCACGAGCGAACGACCGTTGCGAAACGTGACGTTGCAACGGCTGGTGTTCACGGAGGCCGCGCCGTCGATGCCTCGCGAGGGATGGATGTCGCCGCAGGCCGCCGTGAACATCCGGGGAAGCTTGGTCGCCTCCCATGCGGTGGATTGCCGGGTGGAGCACTGCGAGTTCGCGGAGCTAGGGGGCTACGGGCTGGAACTGGGCCGCGGCTGCCAACGTTGGACGGTCGTGGCGAATGCATGGACCGGGCTGGGCGCGGGCGGCATCCGGGTCGGCGAGCCCGGCGACCGCGCTCCGTCGGACTCCGACGCGAATCACTCGCACGTCGTGTCGGACAACGTGTTGCGTGGCCTTGGCCGGGTGTTCGCGCCGGGGGTGGGCATCCTGGTGTTTCACAGCGGCACGAATCGAATCGTCCACAACCACGTGTCCGACCTCTTCTACACGGCCATCTCCGTGGGTTGGACCTGGGGTTATGAACCCAGCCCGTGCCGGGCGAACGAGGTGGGCTGGAACTTGGTGGAGAACGTGGGGCAGCAG
Organism: uncultured Verrucomicrobiota bacterium; assembly: GCA_903880005.1. Taxonomy (GTDB): domain Bacteria; phylum Verrucomicrobiota; class Verrucomicrobiia; order Limisphaerales; family UBA9464; genus UBA6176. The sequence goes on from CAIRNV010000039.1 coordinate 31,995, forward strand.
CGTTTGAGCGACATGGGGGGCATCTACACGTTGGGGCCGCAGCCGGGGACGCGCATCCACCACAACCTGTTCCGGGACATCGACAGCTATCGGTACGGCGGCTGGGGGTTGTACACCGACGAGGGAAGCACGGGGATCGTGTTGGAGGACAACGTCGTGACGCGATGCCGGGACGCGGGGTTTCACCAGCATTACGGGCGCGACAACCTGGTGCGGAACAACCTCATTGCCTTCAACCGCAACCACCAGGTGATGCGCACGCGGGACGAGCCCCATTCGTCCTTTGCCTTCACCCACAACATCGTGGTGCACGACGAGGGCACGTTGCTGGGCAGCCAATGGAAGGGAGGGCCGGGTCACTTCATCATGAACCACAACCTCTACTGGGATCCACGGCGGGGAACCAACGAGCTGGCCTACCACTTCACGGACATCCACCTGCCCGAATGGCGCGCCATCGGGCACGACCGTGACTCGCGCTTTGCCGATCCGTTGCTTCGGGACCGGGAACATCCGGAGCGCGGCGTCCGTCTCGGATCCCCCGCCCATGATCTCGGATTCCACGACATCGACCTGCGTGGGCTTGGGCCGCGCGTCGTCGTCGGCACGCGCGGTCGGGGAGTGCCGGCCGACGTGGAGATTCCTGCGGCAGGTCGGTGACGTCCGGGGTGGGCTGTGGCGTGGGAGGATGGGTGGGTCCGGGTTACGAGCGGGTCTTGCGCCCGGACCTGGAACCTTGGGAGCCGGTCTCCAGCCTGAGGATGCCCCAGAGCAGCCAAATCCAGGGCACGGGCACGTGGATGGCTTGCGATGCAACGAGCCCCGGGATGCGAACGATGCCGTGGGCATAGGCCGCGATCCCGGCCGCGCCCACCACCGCTCCCATGAGCAGCGCGGCGGAGGAAACCCTCCATGCGTCACCGAGGCTGGGGCGTTTTCCCACGACATGGGCCAGCAGCCATGCGGGGATGCAATACGCGGAGGCGAGGAACCACCAGCACGGGAGCAAGGCCATGGCGACTAGGATGCCGAGGAGGAGGCTGAGGTACGGCTTCCATGATTGCCACGCGGCGATGGCGGGAATGCGGCCCAAGGGAACATCCCACGCGGTCGGGTAGGGCTGTTCCACGTGACCGAGCGGTCCTTGCACCCGGAGGACGCCACGCCGCAGCTCGACGCGCAGGTCGCTGGACTGGCCCAGCGAATCCGGAATGGGAAGGGCCGTGGGCCTGACGATCCACTCCAACGATGGGTTCTCGGCGAGGCGCCGGGCCCGTGCATCGGGCCACGTGAGGGTTCCCCTGCGGATGAAGGCCTCCGTGGGCAGGTTGTGGATGCCGCGTTCGATCACGGGGAACCACGCCGTGGAGACCGACCACACGACGACGGCGCCCACGGTGCAGGCGGCCAGGACCTGGACGACGAGGGTCCGGGCGGTGGAGGCGCGAGCGAATGCGGCGATGCCGCCGCCCGTGAATGGTTGCCATGCGCCCATGCGGAGCGCCCTAGCCGGGACGAATCAGTGGGGTCGGTCGTGCTGGCTGGATCTTCTTCCGCAAGGGCTTCGTCCTTTGCTCGTCATCCGGCGCCTGCGGGACGCCTCGCTCACTCCACGTCTTGGGAAAGAATCCGCCGCGCCATGGCTTCTGTCCGCAAGGCATCGGACCGGCTTGATCCCGATGCCGCCGGGGTCCTCCGGGTGCGTGGGCACCCGGGGAACCCGGTGACGGTGCCTCAACCTTGGGGCGCCGCACCTTGCGGGGGTTGCTGCACCTGGAACACGGGGATGGCGTACCGAAGCTTCATCACGTCATCCACGAGCACCTCGACCCAGTACGGGCCAGGCTCCTTGAAGGTCAGGTTTTGGATGCCCACCACGGTGGTGGCGGAGAACGCCGTGTCGTTGAGCTGAAACTTCGACTCGGACTTGCTGAGCACGGTGGTGGAGTCGGTGCCGAGCACGCGGACGGACTGGGTGAAGGCACCCTTGCCGGCCGTCCAGCGGTTCACGATGAGGAGTTGGGAGGCGGTGATGGGGAACTCGGGGGAAAGCACCTGGGTGAGAACGCCCAGGAGGATCAGGTTGCCATTGGCTTCCTGACGGATGTTGTCGCACACGAGCGAGGACTGGAGGTCCGGAAGTATTCGATTCGGCGTCATTGTTGACCCGCAGGAAACCAGCGGCATGGGGCGGGGTCAAGGCACGCCGCGCGTCATCCGGCCATCTTGACCCATTCGGCCACCAATCGCCGCGCCCCCTCCGCGACCTGGCGCGCGACGTCGAGCACCTCGGCGTGCGTGACCTCCTGGTGCGGGCCTGCGAGCCCGGCGGCGACGTTCGTGATGCAACTGATGCCGGCCACGCGAAGCCCGCATTGTCGCGCGACGATGGCCTCGGGGGCCGTGCTCATTCCCACGGCGTCCGCCCCCAGCGTGGCGAACGCCCGGATTTCCGCCGGGGTTTCAAACGAGGGGCCTGGGACGGCCAGGTAAACGCCCTCGCGCATGCGAACCTTGGCGAGCCGTGCGGCCGCCTTCGTGCGAGCCAGCAAACCCGGGTCGTACGCACGGGTCATGTCCACGAACCGCTCCCGTCCCTCCGGCAACGCGCCCCGCAACGGGTTTCCGCCCATCAGGTTGATGTGATCCGTGATGGCCATGAAGTCCCCGGCCTTCCATCCGCGGCGGATGCCCCCGGCGGCGTTGGTCAGCAACACCTCCTCGGCCCCAAGCTCCGCCAGCACGCGGATTCCAAACGTGACCTGCGGCCACTCGAAGCCCTCGTAGTAATGCGAACGCCCCGCGAGCACGGCGACCGTCTGTCCCTCCCACGAACCCAGCACCAGCCGCCCCGGATGTCCCGGGACCGATCCCGTCGCAAGGCCCGGGACGCGCGAGTAGGGGATCGAGACGGCGTCCGCCATGGCCCCGGCCACCGGGCCGAACCCGGAACCCAGCACGATGCCGATGCGAGGCCGGGCGGGGAACAGGCGACGGATCGCGCGCGCGGCGGCCCGGGGATCGGGGATACCCCCCGCTCGACGTGTCCTCATGGAATTGGAACGTCCCGCGTGCCGATCGTCGCGTGGGAAGGAGATGCCGGGGCGGTCCCAAGGCCGTCGGGCGAGACGCCCCGCGATTGGGCGGCCCAACCGCCTGCCATCAAACGCAGCAAGTGGGCCATCGCCTCGGGCACGCCCCAGCCACGTTCCTGCGCGAGTTGGCCCGCGCGCTTGATCAACTGGGCGGCCATGACGTCGGCCCGCTCCGGCGGGCAACCCAGCGTCACGAGCATCCCCGCGACATCCGAGGGGCGGGCGTCCATGGGAACGTCAGGGCAGGACGGTCGCGGACTTGATGTAGTCGAGCCCGGGAAACTCGGCCTTCAGGTAGGCGTTGCCCTCGGACTGGATGCGCATTTGGTTGGGGCCGCGGCCGCGGGGCGCGCCCTCGCCGTACTCGCCGTTGATCTTGTCCACCACGTCCATGCCCTCAACGACCTTGCCAAAGGAGGCGAAGCCCATGCCGTCGAGGTTCGTGTTGTCCACGAGGTTGATGAAGAACTGCGTGGTGCGCGTGTTGGGCCCGGCCATGGCGAAGGAGATGGCCCCCCTCTTGTTGCCCGACTTCACGGGATCGTCCTGGATGCGTGCCGAGCGCCACGCGCTGGAGACCTTGGGGTCGCCGTGGATGCCGAATTGGCCCATGAACCCAGGGATGACGCGGAAGAAGGCCACGTCCTGGAAGTAGCCGGACTTGACGAGGTTGTAGAACCGGTCGGCCCCGACCGGAGCCGAGTCACGGGTCACCTCGATCGTGAAGCTGCCCTTCGTCGTCTCGAACTTGGCCTTGAACGAGTCCGGGGCCTTGGCCGTGAGCTTGGAGGGGTCGGCGAAGTCGCCCGAGGGCGTGGCCGGTTTCGTGGGAGTGGATGCGCCGGGGGCGGGTTTCGGTTCTTCGGCCGAGGCCATCAAGGCGAAGGCGATCGCGTGGGCGGACAGCAACAGGAACGAGCGCTTGAACATGCCCCGGAACTACAAGCGGACGCCCGGGATGTCACGGCGGAAAAAACAGGGCGACGCGGGGACGAAGACCTCGCGGGGGAAGACCGGCGGGATTTCGACTTCGCGCTTGCCCGGTGGCGCATGGCCGGGACGATCAAGGCATGGGCGACTCGTCCGTTCGGCAAGACGTGATCGTGGGCGTGGACTTGGGCGGGACCAAGATCCTCGCGGGCGTCTTTGGGCCCGGCCTCAAGTGCCTCGCCACCGCCAAGCTCAGCACCAAGGCCGAGCGCGGGTACGACGCCGTCGTCGAGCGCATCCAGCGCTGCGTGCGCGACGCGATTGACGAGGCGGACCTTTCCTCCAAGCAAGTGCGCGCCGTGGGCATCGGTGCACCCGGGGCCATCAATCCTTCCACCGGCGACGTCTTGTTTGCCCCAAACCTCCGATGGAAGGACGCGCCGCTCGGCGAGGACCTGGCCAAGTTCCTCGACGTCCCGGTGTTTGTTGAGAACGACTGCAACGTGTGCGCCCTCGGCGTCCACGCCGTGGAGTTGGAAGGCAAGCCCAGGTCCCTCGTCGGCATCTTCCTCGGCACGGGCATCGGGGCGGGCATCATCCTGGACGGCGAGTTGTTCGGGGGCTTCAACCGCACGGCAGGCGAGGTCGGCCACATGGTCCTCGACGTGGGCGGACCCAAGTGCGGCTGTGGCAATCGTGGTTGCTTCGAGGCCCTCGCCAGTCGCACCGCCATCTTCCGCGACCTCTCGGACGCCATCCGCGACGGTGCCAAGTCCCATCTGGTGGACATCCTCGCGCCGGGGGAGGCCGTGACGGACCTGAAGTCCGGCGACCTCCGCAAGGCGCTGCGCAAGGGGGACAAGCTCGTGGAGAAGGTCATCGAGGCGGCGGCCGAGTACACGGGCATCGCCGTGGGCAACATCATCAACTTCCTGAACCCCGAGGTCGTGGTCCTGGGCGGCGGCGTCATGGACGCGTTGCAAGACGACATGCTGGCCATCATCGAGGCCACCGCCCGGGATTACGCCATGACCGGCACCGCCGATGGCATCCAGATCCTGGCCAGCAAGCTCGGCGACAAGGCCGGCATCACCGGGGCGGCCGTCCTCGCGCGGCGCCGCGTCTCCGCGAAGTAGGCATGGCCCAGCCCGGACGATGCCTTCGTGGGGCAAGCGATGCCGCAGCCAATTGACCTGCACGACGCGGGGCGGGCCATCGAGGCGTTCCGCCGGTGCTGGATCACGGATCGACCTCCCGCATAGGCTGGGCCCATGAAGTTCATCCCATGATGGCAACGTTGGACCAACGAGCCCCGGCCTCCCGGCGCGTCGCGCTGGCCGCATGGGGAGGGGTGGTGCTGGCGTCGATCCTCATGCTGGCCACGCTCCCCGGGCGGACCCAGGGACTCGGCTTGGTCACGGAACCGATCCTGGCCGAGCTTCGCATCGATCGCCTCGCCTACGCGAACCTGAACCTCTGGGCGACCTTGATCGGCGCGCTGTTCTGCTTTCCCACGGGGTGGGCCTTGGATCGTTGGGGCCTCCGGCCGGTGACGGCGACGTGCCTGGTGCTCCTGGGTGGAGCCGTCTGGATGCTGAGTCGGGTTGGCGACGGCGTGGTGCCGCTCTTCCTGCTCTTGGTGGCGACCCGCGCCACGGGCCAGAGCGCCCTGTCGGTTTGCAGCATCACCACCGTGGGCAAGTGGTTTCCCGTCCGTGCCGGCCCGGCGATGGGAGCGTTCTCGGTCCTGCTGAGCATCTTTTTTGCGATCGCCTTTGGCGTCGTGGGTTGGTCGGTCCGGGCTCATGGCTGGCGCCTGGCATGGCAAGGGATCGCCCTGGCGTTGATGGCCGCGATTCTTCCCCTGGTGCTCCTGGCACTTCGGGAACCGCCGCGCGACCCGGACATCCCCGTGCCCGAGGGCTCGGTGTCGGCTGCCGAACGCCGCCCCGCCGGCGCCAGCCTGTCCGAGGCATTGCGGACGCCGCTCTTCTGGGTCTTCGCCGGCGCGGGGGCGTTGTTCAACCTGGCGTCGGCGGGGCTCGGGCTCTTCAACGAGGCCGTGCTGGCTGAATCGGGGTTCGACCAGCAGGCCTACCATCGTTTCCTGGTGATCTCGACGTTGTTTGCGTTGGTCGGCCAGCTCGGGTGCGGGTGGCTGACCCGAAGGCATCGTTTCCAGACGCTGGCGTTGTGGGCGCTGGTCCTTTACGCGGTGGCCCTCGGGATCATCCCGATGGTCCGGGGACCGGTTCAACTCACCGTGGTGGCCGCCCTGCTCGGGGTGGCCGGGGGCATGATCATCGTCCTCTTCTTCGCGGTGTGGGGCGAGGCGTTTGGGGGGCGCCAACTGGGACGCATTCAAGGGGCGGCCCAGATGCTGACGGTGATTTCCTCGGCGTTGGGCCCGGTCTTGTTCGCCGAGTGCCATGCTCGCGCAGGCTCCTATGCGCCGCTCCTGTACGGGCTCGTCCCGGTCCTGATCCTCATGGGAATCGCCGCGGAGCGCATGCGGTTCCCGTCAGCCGCCGTCGTCGCCGCCTGAGTCCGAGCGTTTCTCCCACCGGCGCTGCGCCCTCTCGGGCAGCGAGCGCTCTGCGGAGACCAGGAATGAATCCGGTCCGCAGACCGCCACGAGGGCCTTCTCGAGCTCGACCGATGGGGCGACCGCGTAGCGATCGTTGGGCTCGATGAAGACGAACGCGCCGGACGGGACACGGACGCGGAGGAAGAAGGGGACGCGTCCGGCGTGGGCTTCGAGGATGTCGCGGACGGCCTGCAAACGGTCCTGGGCGAGCTGGGCATGGTCGAGCTGGAGCTGGACCTGCTTGGTGAGGCGCCGCGGGGCCTCCTCGAGGCGGAGGATGTCGGTGGGAAAGATCTTCGGCTTGTCCTCGCCCGAGGAGACCTCGCCGACGACGAGCACGGCCGTGTTGGGGACGAAGAGGTCGCGGAACTTGTCGTAGGACTCGTTCATGGCGAGGAGCGTGACGGCCCCGGTGAGGTCCTCGACGGTGACCATGGCGTAGGGTTTGCCGCTCTTCTTGGAGACGCCCTGTTGCACGGTGGAGACGAGGCCGCCCACGCGGGCCATGGAACGGTTCGGGAGCGAGGCGAGGTCCTCGATGGTCTGGAGGGCGTAGCGTTGGAGGAGCTTTTGGTGCGGCTCGAGGGGATGGCCGCTGACGTAGAAGCCGAGCAATTCCTTCTCGTGGGCGAGCTTCTCGGCGGCGGGCCACTCGGGCAGATCGACCGCGGCCTCGGCCTTGTCGGCACCGGAGGCGTTCCTTCCCTTCGACGGCGCGGGCTCGAGGGCGTCGAGGAAGCTGGCCTGGCCCCGGGCGCGGTCGGCCGCGATGGAGGCGGCGCGCCCGATGGATGGCTCGACCTGGGCCCATAGGGTGGCCCGGTTGGGGCCGATGCCGTCGCAGGCGCCGGCCTTGACGAGGCATTCGAGCGTCTTGCGGTTCATGGCGCGGCCATCCACGCGCTCGCAGAGCTCGGACAGGGACTGGAAGCGGCCGGCGCGCCTCGACTCGAGCAGCGCCTTCACGGCGATCTCGCCCACCCCCTTGATCGCGGCCAGGCCGAAGCGGATCACGGTCGTGCCGTCCGCGCGCCGGGCCGGGGCGAAGGCGACGTCGGACTCGTTGACGTCCGGCCCGAGGACGTCGATGCCAAACCCGCGGGCCTCGGCGATGTACTGGGCGAGCTTGGCGAGGTCCGCCTGGTCGTTGGTCATCATCGCGCAGAGGAACTCCACCGGGTGGTTGGCCTTCAGGTACGCGGTCTGGTAGGCGACGATGGCGTAGGCGGCGGCGTGGGACTTGTTGAAGCCGTACCCGGCGAACTTCTCGAGCAGGTCGAAGACCTCGTTGGCCTTGGACTCGGCGATCCCGTTCTTGTCGCGGCACCCGGCGACGAACGTCTCGCGCTGCTTGGCCATCTCCTCGGGCTTCTTCTTGCCCATCGCGCGACGCAGCAGGTCCGCGCCGCCGAGGGTGTAGCCCGCGAGGACCTGGGCGGCCTGCATCACCTGCTCCTGGTAGATGAGCACCCCGTAGGTCTCGCGCGACACCGGCTCGAGCAACGGGTGCGGGTACTCCACCTCCCGCCGCCCGTGCCGCCGCTCGATGAAGTCCGGGATGAGGTCCATGGGCCCGGGCCGGTACAAGGAGATCAGGGCCGTGATGTGCTCGACGGACTGGATCTGGAACTTGCGGCAAAGGTCGCGCATGCCGCCGGATTCCAGCTGGAACACGCCCAGCGTCTGCGCGTTGTTGAGGAGCGCGTAGGTCTTGGCGTCGTCGAGCGGGAGGGCGTCGATGGGCACCTCGCGGCCCGAGGCCTGCCGCACCAACTCGCAGGTGTTGCGGATGACGGTGAGCGTCTTGAGGCCCAGGAAGTCCATCTTGAGCAACCCGAGGTCGCCCACGGGCCCCATGGCGTACTGGGTGACGATGGAGCCGTCGTCGTCCTCCTTGAGGGGCAGCAGGTTGACGAGGGGTTGCGCGCCGATCACGACGCCGGCCGCGTGCACGCCCGCGCTCCGGGCCTGGTCCTCCAGCACCAGCGCCGTGTCCACCAGCTCGCGCGTCGCCTCCTCCCCGTCGTAGGCCCGGCGGAAGTCCGCGCTCTTCTCCAACGCGTCCTTCAGGCCCCACTTCACGTCCGTGATCATCTTCGCCAGGCGGTCCGTGTCCGAGAACTCCAGGCCCATCGCCCGCCCGACGTCCCGGACGACCGACTTGGCCCCCATCGTGCCGAACGTGACGATCTGCGCGACGGCGTCGTGGCCGTACTTCTTGCGCACGTACTCGATGACCTCGGCCCGGCGGTCGTCGGCGAAGTCGATGTCGATGTCGGGCGGGCTGACGCGCTCGGGGTTGAGGAATCGCTCGAAGAGGAGGCCGTATCGGATGGGATCGACGTTGGCGATCTCGAGGAGGTAGGTGACCAGGGACCCGGCCGCCGATCCGCGCGCCACGCACGAGATGCCCATCGCGCGGCCGTGCCGGACGAAGTCGCCCACGATGAGGAAGTAGCTGACGTAGCCGGTCTTCTCGATGACGCCCAGCTCGAGGTCGAGGCGGTCCAGCAGGACCTTGATGGCGTGCTGGACCTCGGCCGAGGCCAGGGTCATGGCGGCGGCGTCCGGGCGTTGCTCGCCCTCGGCCCGGGGCGGGAAGAGGAACTCCAGCGCCTGCGGGGTCAGGGCCTCGTCCACGACCACCCGGCTGCCCTCCACATGCGCCACGAGGCCGTAACGCGTCTTGAGGCCGTCGCAAAGGAGCTTCCTGAGGTAGCCCTCGCGGGTCCACGTCTCGGGCGGTTGGAAGACGGGGTAGTGCTCGGCACCCTTGCCGAATCGAATCTCGACGTTGCATTGCTCGGCGACGCCCACCGTGTTGAGGACGGCCTCGGGGACCTCGGCGAACAGCCGCTTCATCTCGTCGGCCGTGCGCAGGTAGAACTGCGCCTGCGCGTACCGCATGCGCTTGGCGTCCGAAATCTGGGCCTGGTTGCCGATGCAAATGAGGCAGTCATGGGCGCGCCATTGGTCCTTCTCGACGTAGTGGACGTCGTTGGTGCAGACGGCGCGCAGGTTGAACTCGCGGGCGTAGCCGAGGAGGGCCCGGTTGACCTTCGCCTGCTCCGGGATGCCGTGGTTCTGGAGTTCGAGGCAGAAGTTGTCCGGCCCCAGCACCTGCCGGAACCAATCAATGGTGTCGCGGGCGCGCCGTTCGTCGTCGCGCACGATGGCCTCCGGGATCTCGCTGGCGAGGCAGCCGGACAGCGCGAGAAGCCCGTCGGCATGGGCCGCCAGGAGTTCCTTGTCGATGCGCGGCTTGTAGTAATAGCCCTCGAGGTGGCCGGCCGTGACCAGCTTCACCAGGTTCTTGTAGCCCGCCTCGTTGCGCGCCAGCAGCACCAGGTGGTTGTACACGTCCCGGCCGCCGGTCGATGACTTCTTCTCGTGCCGCGAGCCCCGCGCCACATAGACCTCGCAGCCGATGATCGGCTTGATCCCCGCCTTCTTCGCCGCCTGGTAAAACTCCACGGACCCGTACATCACCCCGTGGTCGGTCATCGCGATGGCCGGGAAGTCCAGCGCCTTGGCCCGCGCCATCAGCTTGTCCAGGCGGCAACACGCATCGAGCAACGAGTACTCGGTGTGCAGGTGCAGGTGGACGAAGTCGGACGCCATGGCGTGATGTTGCCGAGACCCGTGGGCAGGGCGAAGGAAAAGACGCGGGCGCGCCTGGGAGCGCGGCCGTCCCCGGCCGCCGCGGGGCGAGGAAAGGGCATGGAGGCTGCGCCCGAGGACGGGCGCGGTCCCAGGGCACGGGGCGCCCGGGAGCGCGGCCGTCCCCGGCCGCCGCAGGGCGAGCAAAGGGCATGGAGGCTGCGCCCGAGGACGGGCGCGGTCCCAGGGCATGCGCGCCTGGGAGCGCGGCCGTCCCCGGCCGCTGCGGGGCGAGGAAAGGGCATGGAGGATGCGCCCGGGGACGGGCGCGGTCCCAGGGCACGGGGCGCCTGGGAGCGCGGCCGTCCCCGGCCGCCGCAGGGCGACCAAAGGGTATGGAGGGTGCGCGCGGGAAAGGGCGCGGTCCCCGGGCACGGGGCGCCCGGGAGCGCGGCCGTC
>CAIRNV010000040.1 GCA_903880005.1 uncultured Verrucomicrobiota bacterium
GATGAGTGAATTACAGGGTCAAGTGGCGGTGGTGACGGGTGCGGGGCGGGGAATTGGCCGGGCCGTGGCGTTGCGGTTGGCGGCGGCTGGTGCGGACGTTGCGTGCGTGTCGCGCACGGCGGGCAATGCGGAGAAGGTGGCCGGCGAGGTTCGTGAGCTGGGGCGGCGTGCTTGGGCGGTGGCCGTGGACGTGGCCGACCCTGCTCAGGTCGCTGCGGGATGTGAGACCATCCTGTCGGATGCCGGGCGCGTGGACGTGTTGGTGAACAACGCGGGCGTGACCCGGGACGCATTGTTGATGCGGATGAGCGAGGCGGATTGGGACGCGGTGCTGGACACGAACCTTCGCGGGGCATTCCTGACGACGAAGGCATTTTCGCGTGCGTTCGCGAGGCAGCGGTCCGGGCGGATCATCAACATCGCATCGGTGATTGGGTTGATGGGCAATGCGGGCCAGTGCAACTACGCGGCGAGCAAGGCGGGCTTGATCGGGTTTACGAAGTCGGTGGCGCGCGAGTTGGGGCCGCGCGGCGTGACGTGCAACGCCATCGCGCCAGGGTTCATCGAGACGGACATGACGGCGGTATTGAAGGAGGAGGTGAAGACGGAATTGCTGGGGCGCATTCCCTTGGGCGGGTTTGGCAAGTCCGAGGACATTGCGGAGGCCGTGTTTTTCCTTGCGGGGCCGGGTGGTCGGTATGTGACGGGACAGGTCCTTGTGGTGGACGGCGGCATGGTGATGTGAAGCGGGCGATGGGTCTCTGGAAAGGGGGCTTGACGCTTGCTTGAGCCATCCCTAGACAGGGGCCCGAAATTAAAGCGCGAAAGCACCATGGCTGAAAAATCCATCGAGCAGAGGGTCAAGGAGATCATCGCTGAAAACCTTGAGGTGAATGCAGATCAGGTGGTTGGCGAGGCCAAGCTGATCGAGGATCTCGGGGCCGACTCGCTCGACGCGGTCGAGCTGATCATGAACTTGGAGGAGGAGTTTGACCTTGAGATCCCTGACGATGCTGCGGAGGGCTTGGTGAAGGTTTCCGACGTCATCGCCTACATTGAGGATCGCAAGGGCAAGTAACCGGCTTGGATGAGAAGGGGCAGCCCGGCAACAGGGGGCTGCCCCTTTCATTTCCACGCATCGATCACGCAAGCGCATGGGCAGCAACTGGTCCGATCGAAGGGTCGTGGTGACGGGTTTGGGATGCGTGTCGTCCCTCGGCAACGACGCCTCGACGCTTTGGGGAAATGTCCTTGCAGGCCAATGCGGCATTGATGCGGTCAAGCGGTTTGACATAGCCAACTACGACTGCCGCATCGCCGCCGAGGTCCGGGACTTTGATCCTGCGCCGGCATTTCCGAGCGGCAAGGAGGTGCGGCGGACGGACCGGTTCACGCACTTTGGGGTTTACGCGGGTTGGAAGGCGCTGGAGGACTCGGGCTTGGACCTGTCGCGCGAGGACCTTGACCAGGTGGGCGTGTACATCGGTTCCGGCATTGGGGGCCTGGAGACGACCGAGGAGCAGCACAAGGTCTTGCTTTCGCGGGGGCCGGGGCGCGTGTCGCCGTTCATGATACCGATGCTGATTCTGAACATGGCATCGGGATTGTTTGCCCTGTATCACAAGCTGCGCGGGCCCAATTTTGCGACGTGCTCGGCCTGTGCGACGGGCACGCATGCCTTGGGGGAGGCTTGGGCGACGATCAAGAGGGGTGACGCCGCCGTGATGTTCGCCGGGGGCACCGAGGCGACCATCGTGCCGCTGGGCATGAGCGGATTTGCGGCCATGAAGGCGATGAGCACGCGGAACGACGAGCCCAAGAAGGCGAGCCGCCCGTTTGATCGTGATCGCGACGGTTTTGTCATGGGCGAGGGCGCGGCGGTGCTGGTCCTTGAGGAGCTGTCCCATGCGCAGGCCCGCGGGGCGCGCATCTACTGCGAGTTGGCCGGCTACGGCAACACGTGTGACGCCAACCACATGACCTCGCCGGATCCCGAGGGAGCGGGGGCTGCGAGGGCGATTCAGATGGCGTTGCGCCACGCCGGGCTGCCGACGGAGGCGGTGGACTACATCAATGCTCACGCGACGTCCACGCCGGCCGGTGACATGTGCGAGGTGCAGGCCATCCGTCGGGTCTTTGGCGAGCACGCTCTTCGGTTGGCAGTCAGTTCCACCAAGGGCGCGACGGGGCACATGCTGGGTGCTGCTGGAGGGATCGAGACGGTGATCTGCTGCAAGGCGATCGAGGCGCAGGTGGCTCCGCCGACGATCAACCTGGACCATGTGGATCCGGCTTGTCCGTTGAACTGCGTGCCCAATGTGCCGCAGGAGCGTCGGATCGACGTGTTCGTGAAGAACTCCTTCGGTTTCGGCGGCCACAACGCGGTTCTTGTCGGGCGCAAGTTCAACGGGTAGGCCGTTGGTCACCTTGATGGATCGGCTCGGTTGGGGGCCGTGTTTTCTAGCCTTGGTCTTGCGGGGCGTTCTGTTTGCGATCCTTCCACGACGTGGCAAAGGCCGCGATCGCGGCCATGGTCCAGGCGGCGCCCATCCAACGGGCGGGACCGTGGACGAACACGACCGCCCCGTTGAAGCCCATGAACAGGAAGCAAGCCCACCAAGCCCTCTGGATTTGCCGGTTCATGCGAGGCCATGCCCATGCGATCCATGACCACGCGATGACGAATGCGTAGTTGACCCAGATGCCGGAGCCGAGCCGCGATCCCGTGACGGCCTCGACCTGACGGGCCGTGGCTTCTCGTGCGGCGTCATGGCTCCATCCGTGGATGCCGGCGAAGGCCCATGTGGCGTGAGCGGCCAGCGCGAGGCCTCCCAGGCGCCATGCGAGGGCTGGTTGGGGCAGCCACGCGGAGGCAACCCCCAACCATAAGGCGAGCCACGCCAACGGCTTCAACGGGATGCGCCCTTGGCAGAGACGTCGAGGCAGACGGCCTCCTGGGTGCTTCGGGCGAACACGTGCCCGCCTGCGACGACCGGGGTGGTCCAGCACTTTCCGGGCAACACGTCGGCCCGGACGACCTCGTCATAGCCCGACGGCGTCGCCTTGATGAGCACCAACTCCCCCGCGTCCGACAACGCCAGGACGTGCTTGTCCACGGCGATCACGTGGCCGGGGCCGAAGCCGGGCCTCTCCCACTTCACGTCGCCGGTGACGACATCCACGCATTTGACGGGGCCGGAGCCGTACTCCTTGAACTGGAACATGCCGTACAAGTGGCCTTCGTGGAGGACGGGGGTGGACCAGTGATTGGCGAGGGGTTTGTTGCCGGCCTTGCGATAGATCTCGGTGGCCTTGAACCCGGCTCCTTCCCGGCTGATGCGAACGGCCCCGGCGCCAACGCCATAGCCTGCCGAACAATAGACGACATCACCCGCGACCACCGGCGATGCGGCCGTCGAGATGGAGAAGGGGAACGCGTAGCGCCACAACTCCTTGCCCGTGTCTGGATCCACGGCGAGAAGCCCGGACTTTAGGAAGAACACGGCCTGTCGCCGGCCCAGGAGGTCGGCGACCACCGGCGTGGCGTGGGTGATGGTCTCGTCGAAGGACTTCCATCGAACGCCGCCGGAAGCCTTGTCGAAGGCCAGCAGGGATTGCCCGGCTCCGCCGCCCGCGACGAGCACGACATCGCCCTCGACGACGGGCGACTGGGCGTTTTGCCACGAAATGTTGCGTCCGGCGAACTCCTTCAGGAGGTCGTGTTTCCAGACCTCCGTCCCGGTCCTGGCATCGAAGCACTGGAGCACCAGCTTGGCCGAGAAGGAGTAAACGCGTCCGTCGGAGAAGGCCGGGGTGGAGCGAGGTCCGTCCCCGCCATCGTTTCCGGCCGCGCCGGCCTGTCCGCCATCGCCCGTCTTGACCGTGCCGAGTCCGCGCGCCCACAGCTCCTTGCCCGTCGCGGCGTCTCGGACGACCAACGCCTCTTGGTCGGCGCCCCCGAAGTCGCGCAGCTCGAGGCATGCGACGCGGCCATTGGCGACCACCATGGAGCTGAAGCCGCCGCGGCTGGGGACGCGCCACAACGCCTTGGGGCCACCGTCGGGCCATGAGCGCGCGATCTTTTCCGGCGAATGCCCGTTGCCCGAGGGGCCGCGGTAGGACGGCCAGTCGGCCGCGATGCACGCGGTCGAGGCGCCGAGGAAGAGCGAAAGGAAACCTGCGTTCGTCATGGTTGCGAGCGTGTCGGTTGGACCGCATCGGGTTCAATCGTGAAGTCGTTCGTGGGGACTTCATGCTTGCGATGTTCCGGCAAGCCCTTGGAAACATGCCTCATGACATGGGAGAGCCTGGCGAGGGAATCGGCACGGATTTGGCGATGCCTCGCCTTGCCGTGGCTGTTGTCGCTTCGTCTTGTCGCCGCCCAAGGCGGGGCTGTTACCGGCCACGAGGCGGCCGTGCGCGCCGTCAATGAGTTCGGTCTCGAATTGCACCGGGCGTTGGTGGCGTCGGGCTCCCGGTCGAACCTGCTGACGTCGCCGTTCTCCGTCGCGAGTTCGCTGGCGATGACGCATGCCGGGGCGGATGGGGCGACCTTGGCGGAATTGTCGGGCGTGCTGCATCTGCCGGGGCGGCAGCGCGAGGCGCAGGAGTCCTTCCGGCATTTGGGGCATGCCTTGCGCCAGGCCGTGCCCAGCAACGGCCCCGTGTCGCTGAACGTGGCTCAGAGGTTGTTTGGGTCGCGTGGGACGACGTTCGACCCGGGTTTCCTGAACCTCATGGTGATGGTTTACAGGTCGCCCTTGGAGCGGCTGGATTTTTCCAAGCCGGTCCCTTCGGCGGCGCGCATCAACGCATGGGTGGCCTCCGAGACGCGGAATCGCATCCGTGACATGATGTCGCCCTCGGCGTTGTCGGTGGACACGCGGCTCGTCTTGGTGAACGCGCTGCATTTCAAGGCGCCATGGCAGGAACCCTTCGCGCCGAAATCGGCGCGGCCGGAGCCTTTCTTCGTCGCGCCCGGCAAGTCCGTCCCGGTGCCGACGATGTCCCGGCGGATGCATTGCGGCTTGAAGGACATGGGAGGTTTCAAGGCCGTGGGGGTGCCCTACGCGGGTGGCCGGTTTGAGTTTGTGGCGTTGATTCCGGACGCCATCGGCGGGTTGGAGCGCGTGGAATTGGGGTTGAAGTCCTCCATGTGGGTGGAACTGGGCGGGCTTCCGGAACGGGAGGTGGAACTTCACCTGCCCAAGCTGCGGATGGAGCCGCCGCCGGTGAGGCTGGGGGTTGCGTTGCGGGCGTTGGGATTGAGGGGTGCGTTCAACGAGCCTCCGGGGTCCGCGAACTTTGGCCGGATGGTGCGTGCGCCGGAGGTCGCGCCGTGGATCTCGGAGGTGATGCACCAGGCATTCCTCGAACTCGACGAATCGGGAACGGAGGCGGCGGCGGCAACGGGGGCGGTGATGGTCGCGACGTCCGCGCCGGCCCCCGGGGGCCGGCCGCCGGTGGTGCGAATGGATCGGCCGTTCCTCTTTGTGATCCGGGAGCGTGAGACGGGTTTGGTGCTTTTTCTTGGGCGGGTGACGCGGCCGTGAGGGGACGCATGGTTTGCTCAACAGAGGCTCTTCGATAGGGTGCCGGAGCATGCGTCATACTCGTATCATCGCCACGCTGGGACCGGCCACGGACACGCCTGAGCAACTTGCTGCCCTCATGGATGCGGGGGTCAACGTGTTCCGGCTCAACATGAGCCATGCGAGGCATGACTGGGTGCGGCGGGTGGTGGCCGACATACGGGGCTTGGCGCGCCAGCGTCAGGTGTTTCCCGGCATCTTGCTGGACACGCAGGGGCCATCGATCCGGACGGGGGACGTGCCGGCGCCCATCCACCTTCGCGTGGGCGACCGTTTTCATTTCACGGTGCGTGGGAACCTGCCGCCTGCCGGGGCGTTGGGGACGACGGTGAACTACGAGGGGTTGGTGGGCGACGTGCGGGTGGGTGACACGCTGGTGGTGGACAACGGCGACATGAAGATGCGGGTGTTGGGGGTGACGCCCGGCGGGGTCGAGTGCGAGGTGCTGACCGAGGGCAGCCTTGGTTCGAGGCGGCACATCAATCTGCCCGGGGTCCGCGTCTCGTTGCCTGCGTTGACGGAGAAGGACCGGGCGGACGTGGCCCTTGGGCTGGAGGTGGGCGTGGACTTCATCGCGTTGTCCTTTGTGCGGGATCCATCGGACGTGGCGATGTTGCGTGCATGCATCCGGCATCAGGCCCGGCCGCCCCAAGTGGTGGCGAAGATCGAGCACCAGTTCGCGGTGGATCACTTCGAGGCGATCGCGCGGGAGTCCGACGTGATCATGGTGGCGCGGGGCGACCTTGGGATTGAATGCCCGTACGAGGAGCTTCCGATCATCCAGCGGCGGATCGTGAAGACGTGCGCGAGGATGGGCCGGCCGGTGATTGTGGCGACGCACATGTTGGAGAGCATGATCCAGAGCCCGTTACCGACGCGTGCGGAGATCACGGACGTGGCCAACGCGGTTTTCGAGCAGGCCGACGCCATCATGCTGAGCGGCGAGACGACGGTGGGGCGGCATCCGTTGGCCTGCGTGGAGGTGATGGACAAGATTGCGCGTCGCATCGAGCGCAGCGGCGGCGCGAACTACCACGTGGACGCCGAGTTGACGCAGCCGAGGCAAAAGCTGGTGAAGAGCGCGGTGTTGCTGGCGGACGAACTCCGGGCGACGGCGCTCGTGACGTTCACGCGCTCGGGGCAATTGCCGAGGTATGCATCGTCGCTGCGGCCGCGGACGGCGCCCATCTACGCGTTTTGCGACTCCGAGGGGTTGGCCGGGCAACTCTCGATCCAGCGGGGTGTCACGCCGCTAGTCCTGCCCTCCTGCACGGACGATCCGGAGGGGTCGGTGGATGGCGCGTTGAATCGGCTCAAGTCGCGCGGGTGGGTTCGGTCGGGTGACACGGTGGTGATCCTGGTCCCGCATGCCAACACGCAGGACCGGCAGGTGGACTCCATCAAGATGCGCGTGGTGTAGGGGACGGCGGGGCCGGCGCGATTATCCCCGGTTGAATTGGCGGGAACCGCGAGGCAAGACTGGCGGCCGTGTCGAATCGCATCGAGGAACGGTTCCGGGGGCTGCGTGCGGAGGGCCGGAAGGGTTTGGTGGTGTACATCGGGGCGGGTGATCCAGACCTTGAGGCGACGCGTCGTTTGGCGTTGGCCTTTGACGCGGCGGGCGTGGACGTGGTGGAGCTTGGGGTGCCATTCAGCGATCCGCTGGCGGACGGGATCGTGAACCAGTTGGCGGCGCAACGTGGGCTGGCATCGGGGACGACGCCGCCCGGGGTGCTGGCGACGGTGGCGGCCATCCGGCGCGAGTCCCAGGTGCCGATCGTCCTCTACATTTACTTCAACCTCCTGCATCGGGTGGGGCTGGAAAAGTTTGTCGAGGATGCGGCGGCTGCGGGTGTGGATGGCTTGCTGGTCCTCGACTTGCCGCCGGAGGAGGCGGACGAATACGAGCGTTGCATGACGCGGGTGGGGATGTGCCCGATCTGGCTGGTGGCGCCGACGACGCCGGAGTCGCGTGTGGAACGGATTGCCCGGCGTGCCAAGGGCTTCATCTACTACGTCTCGCGCGAGGGCGTGACGGGCATGCAGTCGTCCGTCAGCAGCACCATTGCGGACATGACGGCCCGGATCCGGAGGCACACGGACCTCCCGATCGCCGTGGGTTTTGGTATCTCGAACGCCGAGCAGGCGCGCGAGGTGGCACGGCATGCGGAGGCGATCGTCGTGGGCTCCGCGATCGTGCATCGCGTGGCGACGCTGGGGCGGGACCCGGGCATGCCCGCGCAGGTGGGGGACTTCGCGCGGGAGTTGGCACGGGCGGTGGCCGAGGTGTCCCGGGAGACCCGCTAGCCGGGGCTCGCCCGAGTGATTTCAACCAGTCAGTCCAACGAGATCGCACCAAGGAACCATGCCTACGAAAAAGAAGAGCCCGATGGGCCGCAAGTCGGCGGCTAAGCCGATTGTCCAACCCAAGCCGTCATCCAAGACCCAAGCCAAGGCCGGGCCTTCCAAGGGTGTTGCGAGCCGGGCCTCGAATCGGTTTGTCGTCATCATGGCTGGCGGTCGTGGCGAGCGCTTCTGGCCCGTGTCGCGTGAGAGGACTCCGAAGCAGCTCATCCGGTTGCTGGGGGAGCGCTCGTTCCTCCAGCAGGCGGTGGACCGCGTGAGGCCGTTGGTTCCGGCGGAGAACATCCTGGTGATCACCAACGCGGCGCAGGCGTCGGAGGTGCGGCGGCAACTTCCTGAATTGCCGCGGCACAACGTCGTGGCGGAGCCGACGGGCCGTGACACGTGTCCGGCGGTCGCGTTGGGTGCGGCGGTGGTGGGGGCGCGTTCGACGGCGGCGGTGATGGCGGTGTTGCCGGCCGACCATGTCATCCCTGAGGAGGCGAAGTTTCGGCAGGTGCTAGCGGATGCCTTTGCTCTGGCGGAGCGGGGGCAGGTGATCGTGACGATCGGGATTCCGCCCACGGAGCCCGCGACGGGGTACGGCTACATCCATGCGGGGGAGACGTTGCCCCCGCCGCAAGGGGCCAAGCCGTTCAAGACGGGTTTCTCCAAGGTGCTGCGCTTCGTGGAGAAGCCGCCCCTGGAAAAGGCCGTCGAATACCTGGCCACGGGCGAATACCGGTGGAACGCCGGGATGTTCGTGTGGTCGTTCGTGACGGTGACGAACGGGTTGCAGGCGCATCAGCCCGAGATGTTCGCGGCGTGCCAGCGATGGTTTGAGGCGGCGTCGAAGGGGCCTGCGCGCCTCGACAAGGTGTTGGCCGCCGATTATCCGGGGCTGCGCAAGGTCTCCATCGACTACGCGTTGCTGGAAAAGGCCCACAACGTGGTGGTGGCGGACGGTGCGTTTGCTTGGGACGACCTTGGGGCGTGGCCGGCGCTGGGCCGCCACGTGAGGCAGGATCCCGAGGGCAACGCGGCCGTGGCGGACTTGGTCCACGTCGATGCGGCCCGCAACATCGTGTACGACGCGCGCACGAAGGGCCGGACGCCGATCACGTTGGTGGGGGTGAAGGACAGCATCATCGTCTTGGCCGACGACGCGGTGTTGGTGGCCGCGAAGGACGAGGCGCAGAAGATCAAGGACTTGGTGCGCAAGCTCGCGGCGGACCCCCGGCACGTGGGGCTCGTGTAGCCAAGGGTCCCAAGGGTGGCGACCGGGAACCCGTGGAACCCCATGGGCTTCCTTGACCGGAACGATTCAGTTGGATCGGTCGTGCTTGCTCGATCTGGTTCGCAATCACTTCCCTCCCAACTGAATTGCTCCGGCTTAATCCTCGGCCTGCGACAGCTTCGCGACGACGGAGAGGTCCTCGAGGGTGGTGGTGTCGCCCTTGATCTCGCCACCCGTGGCGATCTGCTTCAGCAGCCGGCGCATGATCTTGCCGGACCGCGTCTTGGGGAGCGCCTCGGCGAAGCGGATGTCGTCCGGGCGCGCGACGGGCCCGATCTCCTTGCCGACATGAAGTCGCAGTTCGTTCTTGAGCTCGGGTTGGGCCGCGACGCCTGACTTGAGGGTGACGAAGCAGACGAGGGCCTGGCCCTTGAGTTCGTCGGGGCGACCGACGACGGCGGCTTCCGCGACGGAAGGGTGGCTGACGAGGGCGCTCTCGACCTCGGCGGTGCCGATGCGATGGCCGGCCACGTTGAGGACGTCGTCGATGCGTCCGACGATCCAGAAGTAGCCGTCCTCGTCCTGGCGGCAGCCGTCGCCGGTGAAGTAGGAGCCCTTGACCTCGGACCAGTAGGTTTGCTTGTAGCGTGCGGGATCGCCCCAGATGCCGCGGAGCATGGAGGGCCAGGGCTTGCGGATGACGAGCTTGCCGCCGGTGTTGCGGGGGACGGCCTTGCCGGCGTCGTCCACGACCTCGGGCAACACGCCGAGGAAGGGCAGGGTGGCGGTGCCCGGCTTGAGCGGCGTGGCCCCGGGCAGGGGTGAGATGAGGATGGAGCCGGTCTCGGTTTGCCACCACGTGTCCACGATGGGGCAGCGGCCGCCGCCGACGACCTTGTGGTACCACATCCAGGCCTCGGGGTTGATGGGCTCGCCGACGGATCCGAGGAGGCGCAGGGACGACAAGTCATGCTTGGTGACCCATTGGTCGCCCCACTTCATGAAGGCGCGGATGGCGGTGGGGGCGGTATAGAGGATGGTGACGCGGTATTTCTCGATGATGCGCCAGAAGCGGTCGTTCTCGGGCCAGTTGGGGGCGCCCTCGTACATGACGCAGGTGGTCCCGTTGGCGAGGGGGCCGTACACGATATAGCTGTGGCCGGTGACCCATCCGACGTCGGCCGTGCACCAGTACACGTCGTCCTCGCGGACGTCGAAGACGAGCTTGTGGGAGAGCTTGGCCCCGAGGAGGTAGCCGGCCGTGGTGTGGAGGATGCCCTTGGGCTTCCCGGTGGAACCGCTGGTGTAGAGGATGAAGAGGGGTGCCTCCGAATCCATGCGGGCGGGCTCGCACTTGGCGTCCACGTACTCGAGCTCTCGATGCCACCAGACGTCGCGGCCCTCCGTCATGTGCACCTCGTGGCCCGTGCGGCGAAGGACGACCACCTTCTCGACGGACTTGGCGATGTGCTGGCCGGACGCGTCCTGGATGAGGAGGGCGTCGTCCACGTTCTTCTTGAGCGGGACGATCCCGCCCCGGCGGTAGCCGCCGTCCGAGGTCACGACCAGCTTCGCGCTGCAGTCCTGGATGCGGTCGGCGACGGACTGGGCGCTGAACCCGCCGAAGACGACGGAGTGGACCGCCCCGATGCGGGTGCACGCGAGCATGGCGATGGCGGCCTCGGGCACCATGGGCAGGTAGAGGATGACGCGGTCGCCCTTCTTGACGCCGTTGCGCTTGAGGACGTTGGCGAAGCGGCAAACCTCGCGGTGCAACTGGGCGAAAGTGAAGACGCGTTCCTCGCCGGGGCGTCCGTCGGTGGCGGGCTCGCCTTCCCAGATGAGGGCGGCCTTGTTGGCGTGGGCGGTGCCGAGCCACTTGTCGAGGCAGTTGGCGGAGACGTTGAGCTGGCCGCCGACGAACCACTTGGCGAGGGGTTCCTTCCACTGGAGGACCTTCTTGAAGGGCCGTTGCCAGACCAGCTCGGCCTTCGCTTGGCGCGACCAGAAGCGGTCGGGCTGGCGGACGGACTCGGTCCAAAGCTTCTTGTAGGCGGCCATGGAGCCCACGTGGGCGGCGGCGGAGAACTCCTTCGTGGGCTTGAACACCCGGGTCTCGTTGAGGAGGGACCGGATGTTGTTCGTGGCGACAGTCTTCTTGCTCATGATGACGTGATGGTGTGAAGCGTGCGCAAACGCCCGGCCGGGAGTCAACGAGCGCGCCGTGGCGCCGTGGGTGCCGGGCCGTCGCCCGCCGTGCATCCCGAAGTTGTCGGCGGGATCTGGACGTGCAGCGGGGATCGGTCCGGTCCCGCAGGGCGGGAGCATGGAGTGGCGGCCGGGGATGGCCGCGCTCCCAGGGGTGAGCCCACACGACGTCTTCGGGGCCCCCACCACTTCGGGATGCACCGCTTCGCCTGGAGGTGTTGGATGACGGCTGGCCTTTCGGCGGCGGCCTTGGATAGGATCACGACGATGAATCCCCGGATTGTTGCCCTTGCAGCGGCAGGCGTGTTGTTGGGATGGCCCGTGGCGAGCCCGGTTCGCGCGGGCGAGGACTGGCCCCAGTTTCGGGGCCCGCAGGGCGATGGCGTCGCGCGTGGATCGCGTCCCCCGTTGCAATGGGGCGAGGGGGACGGCAAGGGGGTTCGTTGGCATGCGCCGGTGCACGGGCGCGGGTGGGGCTCGCCCGTGGTGGGCGGCGGGCGCGTCTGGCTGACGACGGCCACGGAGAAGGGGACGGAGCTGTGGGTGATGGCGCTGGATGCCGCGACGGGCAAGGTGCTGGTGGATCGCAAGCTGTGGGACGTGCCGAAGCCGCAGTTCATCCATGCGTTCAACTCGGGGGCGTCGCCGACGCCCGTGATGTCTGACGGCAAGGTATGGGTGACGTTTGGGTCGCCGGGGACGGCCTGCCTGGATGCCGTGACCGGGCGCACGTTGTGGGAGCGCCGCGACTTCGAGTGCAACCATTACCGGGGGGCAGGCTCGTCGCCCATCCTGCACCAAGGGCGCCTGTACCTGAACTTCGACGGGAGCGACCAGCAGTACGTGGTGGCCTTGGATGCCGCGACGGGGCGCACGGTGTGGAAGGTGGGGCGTTCGATCGACTACAAGGACCTTGGACCGGACGGCAAGCCGGACAGCGAGGGAGACTGGCGCAAGGCGTTCGCGACCTGCCATGTGGCGGAGATCGACGGCCGGGTGCAGCTCCTCAGCCAGGGGGCCAAGGCCTTCTACGGCTATGATCCCGAGGACGGTCGCGAGCTGTGGCGCGTCGAGGAGCGCACCAGTCATTCCGGGGGCACGAGGCCCGTGGTGGGGGGCGGGTTGGTGTTTGTTCCGACGGGTTGGTCGCAAGGGCAGGTCTTGGCGGTGAAGCCGGGGCGTGCCGGGGAGGTGCTCGATGCGAACGGCGCGGAGACCCGGAATGGGGCGTTGGCGATCGCCTGGAAGTCGAAGCGCAACGTCCCGAAGAAGCCGGCGCTGCTGTTCATGGACGGGCTGCTGTATGGCATCGACGACAACGGCGTCGCGACGTGCTGGGAGGCCGCCACGGGGAAGGTGTTCTGGAACGAGCGTGTGGGCGGCAATTACTCGGCGTCGCCGGTGAGCGCCGACGGCCGCATCTACTTTTGCAGCGAGGAGGGCAAGACCACGGTGGTGGCGGCGGGCCGCGAGTACCGCAAGCTGGCCGAGAACCAGCTTGGGGACGGGTTCATGGCCTCGCCGGCGATCGCGGGCAACGCCCTGTACCTGCGCAGCAAGTCCGGTTTGTACCGGGTGGAGTGACGGCGCGCCGCAACCCTCGACAACCCCATCGGCCCCATAGAACCCACCGAGCCATGTTTGACTTCCTCGCCGAATCCCCGTCGGACCGGGCGCGCCTGTGTGGACGCGGCGCATCGAGGCGTGAGTTCCTCCAGGTGGGCGCCCTGGCGGCGGCCGGCCTGTCGTTGCCCCAGTGGATGAGGGCCCGTGCGGAGGGGCGGGTTCGGGCCGGGCACGATCGCCGTTCGTGCATCATGATCTTCAACCTCGGCGGCCCGAGCCACGTGGATCTTTGGGACATGAAGCCCGACGCGCCGTCGGAGGTGCGTGGCCCGTTCAAGCCGATCCGGACCAAGTCGGACGCCTTTGAGGTCTCCGAGCTCTTGCCGGGGCACGCGCGGATCGCGGACAAGTTCTCGCTGGTGCGGTCGTGTCATCACGACGGCGCGGCGGTGCATGACGCGGGCTGGCAAATCATGCAGACGGGCCGGCGGTTCACGGGCGGGATCCAGACCCCGCACGCGGGCGCGGTGGCATCGCACCTCATGGGACGTCGGACGGACCTGCCGCCGTTCGTGGTGCTGCCCCAATTGATGGGGCGTGGCGGCGGCAACCTGCCCAACGGCCAGGCCGGCGGGTTCCTGGGCAAGGCGCACGACCCCTTTGCCCTGATGGCCGACCCGTCGCAGGAGAACTTCCGTGTGCCGGACCTGCTCCCCCCGGACCACATCGGGGCGGCGCGCCTGGAACGGCGACGGCGCATGCGTGAGATCGTCGAGGGCGCGGCCTCGGCCTTCGAGGCGAGCGAGGATGCGCGCCTGATGGACGAGAACTTCCACGCGGCGTTCCGGATGATGACGAGCGAGCAGGCGCGCGCGGCGTTCGACCTGTCGCGGGAGCCGCGGAAGGTTCGCGAGCGTTATGGGATGAATCGCTTTGGGCAGTGCTGCCTGCTGGCGCGACGCTTGGTGGAGGCGGGCGTGCGCTTCGTGACGATCAACACCTTCCTCACGGTGTTCGACGAGATCACCTGGGACATCCATGGATCGAAGCCCTTCACGTCGATCGCGGGGATGAAGGACATCGTGTGCCCCATGTACGACCAGGCGTACACGGCGTTGATCGAGGACCTCGAGGCGCGGGGGCTGCTGGGCGACACGATGGTGGCGAACCTCGCCGAGTTTGGGAGGACGCCGAAGGTCAACCCGGCGGGCGGGCGCGACCATTGGCCGCAGTGCTTCACCGTTTACTTCGCGGGGGGCGGGGTGAAGGGCGGCCGGGTGGTGGGGGCGAGCGACCCGGTTGGGGGATATCCCGCCGAGCGCCCGGTGAAGCCGGGCGACATCGTGGCGACGATCTTCCACAGCCTTGGGTTGGACCCGGCGGGCCACCTGCCCGGCCCGGGCGGGCGCCCGTTTCCGCTCACGGACCTTGGTACGGAGCCGATCAAGGAGTTGTTTTCATGAGCGCGGAACGAGGCGTGGGGGCGCGGGTGTTGCGATGGGGCGCGTGGTGCGTCGCCGTCGTCCTGTCGGCCGCCGCAGGGACGGTTGCGTGGGCCCGTGGCGCGGAAGGAAAGGATCCGTCGTTTCGCAACGACGTGCTTCCGATCCTGTCGAAGGCGGGCTGCAACGGCGGCGGATGCCATGGCGCGTTGGCGGGCAAGGGTGGCTTCCGGTTGTCGTTGTTCGCCTACAACCCGGAGGCGGACCACCTGGCCATCACGCGCGA
Organism: uncultured Verrucomicrobiota bacterium; assembly: GCA_903880005.1. GTDB lineage: Bacteria > Verrucomicrobiota > Verrucomicrobiia > Limisphaerales > UBA9464 > UBA6176. The sequence continues at coordinate 14,674 of CAIRNV010000040.1, forward strand.
GTCGCAGGGGCGGCGCATCGAGGTGGGCGAGCCGGGGCTGAGCCTGTTGCTCACGAAGCCCACGGGCGCGGTGCCGCACAAGGGCGGGCGCCGGATCGAGCCTGGTTCCGAGAACTACCAGACGCTGGCCCGGTGGATTGCGGCGGGTGCCCCGGGGCCTGGGTCGCGTGACAAGAAGGTCGTGCGGCTTGCCGTCGATCCGCCCGAGCAGGAGGTGACGCCGGGCCAGAAGGTGTCGGTCCGCGTCACGGCGGAGTACGACGATGGGAGCCGGCGCGACGTGACGCGGTGGTCGCGATTCACGTCCACGGACGAGACGGTGGCGTCGGTGGACGGCGAGGGTGGGGTGACGGTGCTGGGGCCGGGGTTGGGCGCGGTGACGGCATGGTATGCATCGCAGATCGTGTTGGCGCGCCTGGTGGCGCCGCATCCCCACGTGGTGGAGGGGGCCGTGTGGGAGGCCGGGCCGGGGACGAACCAGATCGACCGCCTCATCCTTGCCCAGTTGCGCCGGCTGCGCATGGCTCCATCGCCGAGGGCCGACGACGGGACGTGGTTGCGCCGCATGATGCTGGACACGGCGGGACGGTTGCCGACGCCCGCCGAGGTCCGCGGGTTCGTGGCGGACACGGACCCCGGCAAGTTCGCGCGTTGGGTGGACCGGATGCTGGGGTCGGAGGAGTTCGTGGATGCGTGGACGTACCGGTGGTCGGACGTCTTGCTGGTGAGCGGCGCGAGGCTGCGTCCGGCCTCGGTGAAGGCGTACCACGGTTGGATCCGGGAACGGGTGGCGGCGAACATGCCGTGGGACCGGATGGTGCGCGAACTGGTGACGGCGCGGGGGTCGTCCCTGGAGGACGGCGCGTCGAACTTCTACGCGATTCACCAAGACCCGGAGTCGATGGCGGAGAACGTGAGCCAGGCGTTCCTCGGGTTGTCCATCAATTGCGCGCGTTGCCACAACCATCCGCTGGAGAAGTGGACCAACGACGAGTACTACCGTTTTGCGAACCTGTTTGCCCGCGTGCGGGCCAAGGGCTGGGGCGGGGACGCGCGCAACGGCGACGGCAAGAGGACGGTGTTCGTGGAGCCTCGCGGGGACCTGATCCAGCCCCGGACGGGCAAGCCGCAGGCGCCGGCCCCGCTGGATGGGGAGGCGCTCGATCCCTCGGACCCTCGCGACCGGCGGGAGGCGCTGGCGGGCTGGCTGACGTCGCCGGCCAATCCCTACTTCACGCGCGCCATCGCCAACCGCGTGTGGGCAGCGTACATGGGCGTCGGGTTGGTGGAGCCCGTGGACGACCTGCGCGTGTCCAACCCGGCGACGAACGAGGCGTTGCTTTCGGCGCTTTCGGGATTCCTTGTGGCCAACCAGTACGACCTGCGGGCCCTGATGCGCTGGATCCTCACGAGCGAGGCCTATGCAAGGTCGGGCGAGCCGCTGGCGTCGAACCGCGATGACCGGCGGCATTATTCCCGGCACGTGGCCCGGCGCTTGCCGGCGGAGGTCCTGAGCGACGCGATCACGGCCGTCACGGGCGTTCCGGACCGCTACACGGAGCTGGCGTTGTCCGATGGATCGACCGAGGCGACGACGCAGTTCGCGCACGTCACGCGGTCGCTGCAGCTCGCCGACTCGTCCGTGAAGTCGTACTTCCTGCGGACCTTTGGGCGGAACCAGCGGGAGATCACCTGCGAGTGTGAACGGTCGAACCAGCCAAGCCTGGTGCAGGTCCTCCACCTGTCGAATGGCTCCACCGTGAACGGGAAGCTGGCGTCGCCGGATGGGCGCCTGGCCCTTTGGCTGAAGGAGTTCCCGGACGACGTCCGGTTGGTGGAGGAGGCGTACCTGACGTGCTTGGCGCGCCTGCCGCGGACGACGGAGAAGGCGGCGTTGGTGGCCCAGTTGGCGGCGGCGGGAGCGGAGGGGAGGCGCGAGGTCGCGGAGGATCTCCTGTGGTCGTTGCTCACGAGCCGCGAGTTCCTGTTCCAGCATTGAACCGTTTCAAGGCGTCCCCATGCGAACCTTCCCACTGCACCTGCTGATGCCGATGGCCCTGGCGCTGGCGGCCGTCCGCGGGCACGGGGCCGTCGAGTATGCGCGCGACGTGGCCCCCATCCTTCGGGCCCGTTGCGCGCCTTGCCACCATGATGCCGAGCGCGAGGGCGAGTTCTCGGTGGAGACGTTCGCGTCGCTGCGGCGTGGCGGTGAACGGGGCGACCCGGTGCATCCGGGGGATCCGGGCGGGTCGTTGCTGGTGCGCTTGGTGGAGGGCTCCAGCAAGCCGTCGATGCCGCCGAAGGAGGAGCCGCGCGTGCCTGCGGCGGAGGTGGAGGTGCTGAGGCGTTGGATCGCGGAGGGTGCCGTGGGGCCCTCGCGGGATGTTTCGCTGTTCCACGAGTTGTCCGTGCCGTCGGTGCCGGCGGCGCGTGGCGTGCGCCCGCCCTTGACGGCGTTGGCGCCGCTGGCGGACGAGGCGGGTGTGCTGGCGGGTCGAACCGGGGCATTGGAAATCCGTTCAGGCAAGGGGGCGCGTGTGCGCCGGACCGTCGAGGGCATTCCTGGAAAGGTGCCCGCCGTGCACGTGACGGCCGATGGAGGACGTTGGGTGGTGGCGTTTGGATTGCCTGGCTTGAACGGTGGCGCACGGGTCCTGGACTCACGCACGGGCCGTGTCGAGCGCGAGGTGGGAGGGCATCGGGACGTGGTGCAGGACGCGGAGTTGTCGCCGGACGGCCGCTGGCTGGCGACGGGCGGGTACGACCGCAAGGTGATCGTATGGCGCATGTCGGACGGGGCTGCTGCTTGGTCCAACTCGATTCACAACGGCGCCGTCACCGACCTCGCCTTCGATCCATCGGGCAAGGTCCTGGCGTCGGCGTCGGCGGACCAGACGGTGAAGCTGTGGCGGGTCTCGGATGGCGGCCGCCTGGGCACGTTGAACCAGCCGCAGGGCGAGGTGAACGCGGTGGCGTTCCTGCCGGACGGCTCCGGGGTGGTGGCGACGGGTGCGGACCGTCGCATTTACCGGTGGCGGTTGGGGGCGCTGGACGGGTCGGCGATCCATCCGTTGGTGGCGTCGCGGTTTGCTCATGACGCGGCGGTGCTGCGGATGGCGGTGTCGCCCGATGGCGGGTGGTTGGTGACGGCGGCGGCGGACAAGTCGGTGAAGCGCTGGTTGCTGCCGGACCTGGAACCGGCGGGCCAGATGCCGGGTGGCTCCGAGGTGGCCTCCGCGCTTGCATGGTCGCCGGATGGCCGCGTTGCCTGGGTGGCACGCATGGACGGCACGGTGGGGCGTTGGCCCTTGGAAAAGGCCGTGGCTGTGGCAGGTGCCACCAGCGTGTTGGCACCCCCGGGTGCCCTTGCGGCATCGGTCCCTGCCCGGGCCACGTCCGCCGCGTCGCCCGGCCCCGCCGGGGTCGAGGAGGTCGAGCCCAACGACGCGCCCGCGCAGGCGCGGCGGGTCGCATGGCCGGTCGTCGCGCGCGGCCGAATGAACAGGCCGGGCGACGTGGATGCGTGGCGCGTCCGGATGCGCCGTGGCGAGCAACTGGCGGTGGACGTCGATGCGGCGCGGTCGGGCTCGCGACTGGACTCGCGGGTGGAGGTCTTGGATGCAGCGGGCCATCCGGTGGAGCAGGTGAGGTTGCAGGCCGTGCTGGACTCGTGGTTCACGTTTCGTGGCAAGGACTCGGACACTATCGACGACTTCCGACTCCACAACTGGACGCAGATGGAGCTCGACGAGCTTCTCTATGCGAACGGCGAGGTGGTGCGTCTCTGGCTGTATCCGCGCGGCCCGGACTCGGGCTTCAAGGTTTACCCGGGCGAGGGTCGGCGGCAGACGGTGTACCAGACCACGCCCGTGACGCATGCACTGAACGAGCCGGCCTACGTGGTGCGTGCCTTGCCGCCCGGGAGCGAGCCCCTGCCGAACGGGCTTCCCTCGTTCCGGCTGAACTTCGAGAACGACGACGATCCGTCCCGGCAGCGCGGCGCGGACTCGTTCCTCACGTTCGTCGCGCCCAGGGATGGCGAGTACGTCGTGCGCATCACGGACACACGCGGCTTTGGCGGGGCCGAGGGTTTTGGCTACGCCATGGCGCTGCGCCCTCCCCGTCCGGACTTCGAGGTGAAGGTCGAGGGGCTCGATCCGAAGGTCAGCCGCGGCAGCGGGCGGGAGGTCCGCTTTGTGGTGACGAGGCGCGAGGGCTTCGAGGGCCCGGTGCGCATCCATGTCGAGGGACTGCCGCAGGGCTTCGAGATGGCGTCGCCCGTGGAGGTGGAGGCCGGCCAGGTGCGGGCGAGCGCGGTCCTGTGGGCATCGCCGGAGGCCCGGTCCCCGGCGACAAACGATGCGGCGCGGGTGCGGTTGGTGGCGCGGGCCGACGTGGGCCATGACGTCGTCGAGCGTGCGCTGGGAGGCCTTGGCAATCTCACGTTGGGCGATGCGGCGAAGGTGGCCGTGGAGGTGCTTCCCGGGCCGGGAAGCACATGGGATGGGCGGGGGCCCCTTGAATTGGAGGTTCGGCCTGGGCAGACGGTGCGTGCGCGCGTGCGGGCCACGCGGGCGGGCTTCGATGGTCGGATCGAGCTGGGCGGGGATGACGCGGGGCGGAACCTTCCGCACGGGGTCTTCGTGGACAACGTGGGGTTGAATGGCCTGTTGATCGTCGAGGGACAGGTGGAGCGGGATTTCTTCGTGACGGCCGCGCGCAAGGTGCGGCCTCAGACACGTTGGTTTCACCTGAGGGCCACGGCCGATGGCGGCCAGTGCTCGCGGCCGGTGCGGATACGGGTCTTGGACGGGGTGGAGTCGGCGGGGCCTTAGCCGGAACGATGCAGTTGGATCGGTCGTGCTTGCTTGATCTTCTTTCGCAAGAGCTTCGTCGTTCGCTCGTTACGGGCCTCGTACCGGCCCGCGCCTCGCTCGCTCCTCGTCTTGCGGAAGCATCTTGTCCCGACGGAATCGGCTCGGCGTGGAGGCTTGCAACCAATCCGAGGGAGGCCGGTCATCGTGGGGGGCGCGTGCACGCGTGGCGTGCCTTGGATTGTATCGCATGAAGAGGTCGTTGTTTCGTCCATGGCATGGGTGGATTCCCGCCGCCGCCTTGGTGGTTGCGTTGGTCGGGTGGGCGGCGCACCGGGAGGTGCGACGGACGCTCGAGGCGGACTTGAAGGACGAAATCCTGATGGTGCTCAACGCCAACGTGGCGGCGCTGGAGATCTGGCTCGACACGCAGTCCCGGCTGGCATCCGTGATGGCGTCGGACCCGGCGTTGCGGGGGCGCATTGCCGAGGCCGTGGCCAACCCGCCGGAGGCCTTGGCCACGGGCGGCGAGAAGGGCTCGCGTGGCCGACGGCCGACGGCATTGCCAAAACCCCAGGCAGACGTCCAGGCGGCCCTGGACGCGCGGTTGTCGCCCTCCGGGTACGGGGCCGCGCTCGTCCTGGGGACGAACTTGCAGGTCGTCGCGACGTCGCAGAGGGCGCGCAATCGACTTGGCGAGACGATCGACGGCGATCATGCGGCGCGGGTGCAGCAGGCGCTGGAGTCGGGGCGTCCGACCTTCGTGACGCCGTTCAAGGCGGGGTTTGGGCGGGGCGCGGGGCGTGGTCGCATGGGCGGCGAGGGAGGTGGGCCGACGGCGCGGCCCGTGCGGCCTGAGGGGCCGAGGCTAGGGCGTCCCTCGGATGCGGGGACGAGTGGGGGCTCCGGGGGCGGTCCGCGACGGCCGCCCGGCGAACTCAATTTGATGGAGGTCATCGCGCCCGTCGTGGACGACCAAGGCGTGGCCGTGGCGGCGGTGGTGTTCGTGCTTCGTCCGGAGGAGGAGTTCACGCGCGTGCTGTCGATCGCCCGGCCAGGGTTGACGGGCGAGACGTTTGCCTTCGACCCCGGCGGGCGGCTGGTTTCGGCGAGTCGATTCGACGCGCAACTGCGTCGGATGGGGCTGCTGACGAACGACCCCGCCGTGAGCTCGTCACTGAACGTGGAGCTGCGCGACCCGGGCATGGACCTCACGCGAAGTCCGGGTCCGACGCCCGATGGGGTGCGCACGAACCTCGCGTCGCGGCCGTTGATGGGGATGGTCGCGGCGGCGGTTGCCGGGGCGTCCCCGGAGCCCGGCTTCACGTTGGAGGCGGAGCGTGACTACCGGGGCGTGCCGGTGGTGGGGGCGTGGCGTTGGCTGCCGGACCGGCACTTTGGGGTGGCCACGAAGATCGACGCAGCCGAGGCGTTTCGCCCGTTGCAGGTGCTGCGGTTGGTGGTGCTGGCCCTGCTGCTGTTGTTGGCGCTGGCGATGGTCGTGCTGTTGGTCGCGGCGCATGCCGGGACGGTGTGGCGGGCGCGCTTCGACGAGGAAAGGCTGAAGGCGCGCCAGTTGGGTCAGTACCAGTTGCTGTCCAAGATTGGACAGGGCGCGATGGGCGTGGTGTACCGGGCGCGTCATGCGTTCCTGAGGCGGGAGACGGCGGTGAAGCTGTTGCTGCCGGACGGCGCGGACGACGCCTTGGTCCGCCAGTTCGAGCAGGAGGTGCGGCTGACGTGCACGCTGGAGCACCCCAACACGATCCAGATCTACGACTACGGCCGGACGCACGACGGCATTTTCTATTATGCGATGGAGCTGTTGCACGGCCTGACGTTGCATCAACTGGTGGAACACCATGGCCCGCAGCCGGCCGGGCGCGTGATCCACCTGCTCGCCCAGGCGGCGCAATCACTGCGCGAGGCGCATGCAGCCGGGCTGATCCATCGGGACATCAAGCCGGGCAACCTGTTCCTCTGCCGTCGCGGGGGCATTCCCGACACGGTCAAGGTCCTCGATTTCGGCCTGGTTCGACGCGTCGCCAAGGAGCCCGGCGCGGAGGAGGCGGATTCCTGGCGCCGGTTCCTGGGCACGCCCTTGTACATGGCGCCGGAGACGATCCGGCAGCCGGGCTACGGGGACGCCCGAACGGACCTCTATGCGCTGGCGGCGGTCGGGCATGTGATGTTGACCGGACGCCCCCTTTTCGATGGCTCAACGACGGAGGAAGTGTGGCGACAACAACAAACCGAGGCACCCCGGCCGCCTTCGGGACTCGCGCCGCATCCTGTTTCGGCGGAATTGGAGGTCCTGTTGATGCGATGCCTTGCGAAGGATCCATCGGAGCGCCCGGCCTCCATGGACGACTTCCTTTCGGAGCTTCAGGGGTGTCCGGAGTCCGGCGCCTGGACGTTGCCCATGCGGGAGGAATGGTGGCGGGTTCATGGCCCGCGAGAGGAGGATGGGCAGGCGGCCGAGCCGGGGGAGGACAGGCGCGCGACGATGGTGGTGCCCGCTACGCGACGAGGCGCGACGGGCGGCGCCGGGGGATAGCCGGGACCTTGTTTTGGAAGGGGTATCCCAACGGTGTCCTTCCCCTGCATGGGGCAAGCGGGTAGGTTGCGGGTCCACGCTTGGGCATTTCGATGGACTACAAGAACACGCTGAACTTGCCGCGCACGGATTTCCCGATGCAGGCGAACCTTGTGCAAAACGAGCCGGCGCGGCTGACGCGATGGCTGGAGACGGGTTTGTACGAGCGCATCCAGGAGGCCCGGGCGGGTGCGCCCACGTTCGTGCTTCACGATGGCCCGCCCTTTGCAAATGGCGACGTGCACGTGGGGACGGCGCTCAACAAGATTCTTAAGGACATCGTCATCAAGTCGCGGACGCTTCGTGGGTTTCGCGCGCCCTACGTGCCGGGCTGGGACTGCCATGGCCTGCCGATCGAGGCGAAGGTCACGCAAGAACTGAGGGCCTCCGGGCGCGCGGACGCGGACGGCGCGACGGTGCGCGCCGCGTGCGACGCCTATGCACGGCGGTACGTGGACTTGCAACGCGGCCAATTCCAGCGGCTGGGCGTGCTGGGCGACTGGCAACGGCCGTACCTGACGCTGGACCCGGCCTATGAGGCGGCGGAGTTGGGCCTCTTTGCGGACCTCGTGGAGAAGGGCTTCGTGTACCGGGGCAAGAAGCCGGTGTATTGGTCGGTGCCCTTCCGGACGGCCTTGGCGGAGGCCGAGGTGGAATACGGCGACCATGTGAGCCAGAGCGTGTACGTGAAGTTCCGCCTGGAGGGCGAGCCCAACACGTTCGTGCTGATTTGGACGACGACGCCATGGACGTTGCCGGCGAACCTCGCCGTCGCGTTCAACCCAGAGCTTCATTATTCCTACGTCCACGCCAACGGCGAGACGTTCCTGGTGGCGAACGCCTTGCTGTCGGTGGTCGCGTCAAAGCTGGGCTGGGAGAATTATCAGATCATCCGCACGGCCCAGGCCGACGAGCTGGCCACGCTGCGCTATGAGCATCCGTTTTGCCGACGCACGGGCGCGTTGCATCCGGCGGGGTTTGTGGAGTCCACGACGGGCACGGGGTTCGTCCACATCGCCCCGGGGCATGGCCTGGAGGATTACCAACTGGGGCTTTCGATTGGATTGCCGGTCTATTGCCCGGTGACGGACGACGGCGTGCTGGGCCCCACGCCGGACCTGCCCTTGGAGCAGCAATTGCCCGGCGAGCTGCATGGCAAGTCGGTGCTGGAGAAGAACGGCCGGTCGGATGCGAACGACGCCGTGATCGGGTTGCTGCAAGGGGCCGGAGCGCTGGCGCACCGGGAGGACTACCATCACAGCTACCCGCATTGCTGGCGGTCGAAGACGCCGATTGTGTTTCGCGCGGTGGACCAATGGTTCATCCGGATCGACCACGCCGCCGGGGACGGCGAGCCATTTAGGCAGCGGGCCATGACGGCGATCGACGGGGTTCGATGGATTCCCGACTGGGGGATCAACCGGATCAAGGGGGCGGTCCAGACGCGGCCGGACTGGTGCATTTCCCGGCAACGGACTTGGGGCGTTCCCATCCCTGCCTTCTACGACGCGGAAGGGAATCCCATCCTGGAGGCGGCCGTCGTCAGGAAGGCCGCCGCCTTGTTTGCGTCGCACGGCTCGAACGTTTGGTTCAGCCGGACGACCGCCGAGCTCTGGGAGGCGTGTCGTCCGGAAGGATGGAGCGGGCCCGCGCCGACGCGGCATGCCCAGGACACGCTGGATGTTTGGATTGATTCCGGCTCGTCGTCGCGAGCCGTCCTCATGGCGCGACCCGAGCTGTCGCATGGCGGGCCGGACGGGTGGAGGGCGGACGTTTACCTTGAGGGGTCGGACCAGCACCGGGGCTGGTTCCAGTCGTCGTTGCTCCTCAGCCTTGGGGCGAACGGATCGGCGCCGTACCGAACGGTGCTGACCCATGGGTTCATGGTGGACGAGGACCGGGAAAAGATCTCGAAGTCGAAGCAGGGGCAGGGTGGTTACACCAAGCCCCAGACGGCGGATCGCTACGTGAAGGACTACGGCGCGGACGTGGTCCGGTTGTGGGTGGCCTCGCAGGATTATCGCAACGACATCGTCGTGTCGGAGGAGCGACTGAAGAAGGTGGGCGAGACGTACCGGCTGCTTCGCAACACGCTTCGATTCCAATTGGGGAACTTGTTCGACTTCGACCCCGCCCGGGATGGCGTGCCGACGGCGGAACTGGAGGGGTTGGATCGATGGGTCCTTGGGGAGTTCGCGGCGCTGGAGTCCGCGGTGGCGAAGGCCTACGAGGATTTTGAATTCCACGTGGTGTACCAGCGCCTCTCCCAGTTCGCCTCGGTGGAACTCAGCGCCGTCTATCATGACGTGGTCAAGGACCGCCTCTACTCGGAGGCCGCTGGGTCGCGGCGCAGGAGGTCGGCCCAGACCGCGCTATGGAACCTTGCCTCCGGACTCGCGCGGATGTTGTCGCCCATCCTCGCCTTCACGGCGGACGAGGCGTGGGAACATCTCCCGGGGCACGGGCATGACTCCGTGCACCTCGCCATTTGGAATCCATCCGTTGATCCACGGGACGAGGAGGAGAAGGCGGCCTGGGCGAAGTTGATGTGGATTCGCTCGCAGTCCTTGCCGGAGCTGGAGAAGGCCCGGCAGGCGAAGAGGATCGGCAAGGCTTTGGAGGCGCGCTTGGCTTTGTCCTTGGGGCCGGACGATCTGGCCGTCGCAAGCGGGCGCCTGGGCGAGATCAACGAGTTGCTGTCGGTCTCGGGCAGCGTGGTTTCTGGGGGAGATCAATTTGCCGTGACGGTGGAACGCGCGGAGGGATCCAAGTGCGGCCGATGCTGGCGATGGGACACGGGCGTGGGTCTCTCGCACAGTCATCCAACCCTTTGTCCGCGATGCGTCGCGGCCGTGCCGGACCACGGAAACGTGGCCGGGACTTAGCCGGAACGATGCAGCTGGGAGGGAAGGGATTGCGCCGCAGATTCTCTCGCAAGACGCGGAGTGAGCGAGGTGCGGGCCTGTACGAGACCCGTGACGAGCGAACGACGAAGGATTTGCGGGAGCAGATCGCGCAAGCACGACCGATCCGACCGAATCGTTCCGGCTTGGGTTGGAGCAGGATGTCCCGCCGAGACGCTGAGACGTTGAGACATTAGAAAAACGGCCTCCGCGAGGCCTTATCCGGGTTCCTGCCAAGGGGTGGCCCATCGAAATCCAACAACGGGCCAACGCGACGGCCCCTAGTGTCGTGTCTCACAAATGGCTGGTGTTTCGCCCCGGGGGGATTTTCGTGTCCAACGAGGCGCGAGCGACGAGCAGACCCGCAGAGGTCTGTGAGGAGCGAGCAACGACGTTCACATGGCATCACATGCCGTGTGAATGGGGCTGGACGAGGAACTCCCGCAGGGCGAGCGACGACGCCCTCGGGGAGGGAAATCCCACCGTCACGGCCGGCGCAGCCCCAATCGGACCCAGAGAGCACGTTCCGTCCCCGGCAACTCCACCTCCGCCTCCCGGTCCTTGGCCGGGAAGAACGGCAAGGGCGCGCGCGGCTCCCACGCGCGCCACATCCCGTCCAACGCGTCCATCATCTCGATGCTCACCGCTGCGTTCGCCGGGACCCGCACCTTCAGGAACACACGCCCGTCGCGCACGACCACCTGCGGACGCCACCCGGACCCGGCGTCGCCCGGATGCGTCCCCGCTAGGAACTCCAGATGGTCCGGCTCGCCGTCCCCGTCGCGGTCACGCCCCGGGTCCGCCGTCTCCCCGTCCGCCAGCGAAACCTTCGTCGCCAACCACCCCTCGAACGACGGGCGCGCCACCAAGGAATCAATCCATGCCGACACCAACGCGACACCCGCCGCGTCCACCTCACGGCTCCCCACCGGCGGCATCCGTCGCCCATCCATGCGCGTCATCCGATCCAACAGCACCGAACGCCCGCGGTCGCCCGCCACCAGGATGCGCCCGCCAGCCACCCCGCCGTCGGTCACCACCGGGCCGTCGATCAAGCCGGCGAGATCCGTGGGCGTCGTCGCGCGCCCGTCCCAGGTCCCGCCGCCGGGCCCGCCCGGCCGATGGCAAAGCCCGCAATTCACGTCCAGGTAACGTCGGGCCTGCCACTCCAGGCTGGGTTCGGGCTCTCCTTCCGAGCCGAAGCTCGGCGGACTGGCCACGCCGGCGGAGGGCAGTTCCAGGTAGCCCGCCGCCGCGAGCGCGCGAACCTGGTGCACCGTGCCCGCGCCGCCCGGCAACGCGCGCATTCGATCCAGTTGCCGCGTGTTGAAGCTCAGCGATCCGCCGGCCGCAGGGTTGTGGCAGGCGATGCACTCGCTGCGACTGGGATAGCGCCAGTCCTGGGGACGGGACTGCCCGTCCTCCATGACCCACAACGTCTCGTTCGCACCCTCGTCCGGCACCAAGACGGCGTCCGTGGGCGTCGTCCATCGATACGTCACGCCATAGACGCCCTGCGCCATCTGGACGAGGAACCGCGTCTCCAGCCGTCGCCGCGACGACGCCACGCCCCGTTCCATCTCCAGCTCGAAATGCTTCATCCACACCGTTCCCGCAGGCGACCGCCAGGCGTCGCCCGGGGCCGCGTCCACCCGCGTCCCGGGCGGGACATGTACCCACCGCTGCTTCAGCGCATGGTCGGACCAGAACGGCAGGTTGACCTCATAGGGGAGGAACGCGCCCGCCGGCTCCAACGAGGCCATGTCCCGAAACGCGCCGGTCGCCTTGAGCGTCCCCGGCACCGGACGATCCGCGACGTTGGCCGACGCGACCAGGCGCATGACCTTGCTGGCGTTGAGTTGCAGGGCCAGGAGGTCGCCGTTGGCGGGGTCCACGCCGAAGCCCGCCACGCCTGCCAACGTCCCCAACCGCTCCACCGTCGCCGCCCCGGCCGCGTCCCGGCGCAAGGCCCACACGTTGTTGTTCACGTAGTCGGCGAATACATAGGCGCCGTGCAACGCCGTGATCCGTCCCCCGCGGTACACCCGGCCGCCCGTGATCGAGTTGCCCCGGTCATTGCCGCTCCCGTGCGCGTACACATGCACCGGCGGCACATGGTTGAAGCCCGGGGCGGTGAGGAAGCCCGTCGGCATCCCCGTCCTCGGCCCCGCCACGCGTCCCTCGCGGAACGGCCACCCATGGTTCGCTCCCTTCCGGCTCACGAACACCATCTCCCACTTGTCCTGGCCCACGTCCGCCACCCACAGGTCGCCCGTGGCCGGGTCGAACGAGAAGCGCCAAGGATTGCGCAAGCCGACGGCGTAGAACTCCGTGCGCACGTTGGCGGGTACGACGGCGACGCCATTGAAGCTCGCGGCCCCCACGAACGGGTTGTCCGCCGGGATGGCGTAGTTCGTCGTGAACATCCAGGCATTCGCCGCGTTGCGATGGGGTGGCAACGAGCCCGGGCGCCCGTCCACGTCGATCCGAAGCAACCCGGCGAACAGGTCGCGATCGATCCGTTGGCCGTTGCCATAGGAGTCGTTGCCGCCGCCCTCGTCGCCCACCGCCACGTACAAATAGCCGTCCGGGCCGAAGTGCAGGTCGCCGCCGTTGTGGTTGGACGCCTCGTCTCGTTGCGCGAAGAGCCGCACCTCGCTGGCCATGTCGATGATGTTCGGGTTGGTCGCGGACGCCCGGAACTCGGTGAGGACGTTGTGCGCCGACCGGGTGGTGCCCGGGCCCGTGTTGAGGGTGCGAAACACGAACAACCGCCGGTTTTCGGCGTATCGGGGGTGGAACGCCAGCCCCAGCAGCCCTTGCTCGCCCGACGTCAGCAAGTTGGTCGTGAGGTTGGCGAACACGGTGCGCGTGGGCCGGGCCAGGTTGGTGATGACCACGATGCGCCCGGTCTTTTCCACGACGAACAGCCGTTGGGTCTCGCCCGGCGGGGTCGCCGTGGCCACGGGTTGCTCCAACGCCACGCCCGGCAACGCGTCCACAAAGCTGTACGAGGCCCGCGGGAGCCGCGACGGCAGCCCGTCGAAGGAATCCACGGAACGCGGCGGCCATTGGGCAACCAAGCCCACCCCCGTCACCCACGCACACACCGCGAGAATCACCCGCGCCATCCCCCATCCGTTGCTCGTCTTCATTGGCTTGCTCCGCTGCCTGTTCCCGGGCCGTGATCGTGCCGGCTGGACGCCAGCCATGGCCGACCAAGGGGCATCCGCGCCACCGCATCCGGCCGGAGGAATTCCTCTGGAGCCTCCCGGCTCCGAACAAGGACTCCCCGGCAATCTTCGCGGGCGACATGGACGGCACCCCACGCTTACGATGCCACCATCATGCCCACGTCCTGGATAAAGTCGATGGCTTGGCTTTGGGTCGCAGCCGGTTCCTCGTTGTGCGCCGTCACGTGGAAGACGGAGTCGGCGGCGTTCACCGTGGATGATCGCGGCCACGTCACCTCCATCTCCCGGCTCGGGGAACGACGCGAGTTCCTCGCCACCAACGATCCCGCGCCCGTCCTCCAGCTTCGCGTCAGCAACGTCCTCCACGCCCCAGACCAAGCCGCGTGGGACGCGGCAACCCGTTCGCTCCTGCTGCGCTTCGACAAGGCCGGCGTCGCCGCCAACGTCGGCGTCGAGGAAAAGGGATCCCACGTCCGGCTGGAATTGAAGGCGATTTCCCCCCTGCGTCCGGGCGCGCCCGTTCCCCTGGCGGACGTCGCCGCGTGGGGCCCCTACCCCACGCGCCTCAAGAAGACCGTCGGGGAAGTCGTGGGCGTCGTCCGCGAGGACGGGTTCGCCGTCGGCTTGCAGGCCCTCAACACCAAGACCCTCGGCGGCCATCCCGAGAACGACGAAGGCAACGCGGACCGCCCCTACGCGGCGCGCGGGACCGCATGGGGCAGCGTCCTCGGCGCCTATTCCATGGACCGGTCGCGTCCGCGACGCATCGCCGTCTGGAGCAAGCGGGCCCCCAACATGCCCGTCCCGGCCATCCCGGGGGAAACGGTCCTGGGCTCCGCCATCGCCCTGTTCGCGTGCGCCGAGGCCGACGCCTTGACGACCCTCGGGCGCATCGAGGTCGCCGAGAAGCTCCCGCACCCCCTCATCGACGGTGTCTGGGCCAAGGTGTCCCCCGAGCGCGGCCGCTCCTACCTCATCGCGTCCTTCTCGGAGTCCAACGTCGAGGAGGTCCTCCAGCACGTGAAGCGCGCCAACCTCATGAGCCTCTACCACGGCGGGCCGTTCAAGAGCTGGGGCCATTACCAACCCAGCCCGAAGTACTTCCCCTCGGGCATGGCCGGGCTCAAGGCGTGCGTGGACAAGGCCAAGGCCCTCGGCATCCGGCTCGGCGTCCACACCCTGTCCAACTTCATCAACACGGACGACCCCTACGTCACCCCCGTGCCCGACCCGCGCCTCGTCCAAACCGGGGCCAGCCCGCTCACGGAACCCATCGACGCCACCACCACCACCCTGCCCGTCGCATCCCCCGAGTACTTCACCAACAAGCTCGGCAACGAGCTGCAAACCGTGAGGATCGAGCAGGAACTCGTGCGGTACCGCTCCGTGTCGGACGCGCCGCCGTGGCGACTGTTGGATTGCCAGCGAGGCGCCTATGGGACGAGGGCCTCGGCGCACGCGGCGGGCGTCGAGGCAGGCAAGCTGATGGACCACGCCTACAAGGTCTTCTTCCCCAGCATCGACATGCAGCGCGAGATCGCCCGCAACCTCGCGCGCATCTTCAACGAGACGGGGCTCAGCCACATGGACTTCGACGGCCACGAGGGTTGCCTCGCCCCGGGCGAGGGCACCTACGGCAACGAGTTGTTCGCCAAGGAATTCCACGACCACCTCGACCACACCGTCATCAACGGCACCAGCCCGCCCCTGTCCCACTTCTATTGGCACTTCAACAGCTACTGCAACTGGGGCGAGCCCTGGTACGGCGGCTTCCGCGACTCCATGCAGGAGTACCGCATCAACAACCAGGCGTTCTGCGAGCGCAACTTCATCCCCAAGATGCTCGGCTGGTACCTCCTCACCCCCCACACCTGCCTCTCCGACATGGAATGGATGCTCGCCCGCGCCGCCGGCCACGACGCCGGCTTCGCCCTCGCCACCGGGCCCGACGCCCTCCGCAGGAACCCCGAGGTCGGCCCCATCATGGACTCCATCCGCGAATGGGAGTCCGCGCGGCGTTCCGCCTCGTTCTCCGACGCCCAGAAGTCCCGCCTGCGAAACCCCCGGGCCGAATTCCACCTCGCGGCCGTCCCGGGCGGATGGGACCTGTTCCCCTTCCACGACTCCCCCGAGTTCATCCACGAGCACAAGACTCTCCAACCGGGCGAGCCCACCGGGGCCGAGTGGGAGGTGCCCAACCCGGATGCCCCGCAACCCATCCAGCTCAAGCTACGGGTCCAAGGAAAGGAGGGCTTCGTCACGCGCGTGCGCCTGGAGGTGGATCGATCCGTCACCATCGAGCTGCCCGGCGAGGTCCGGGCCGGCCAATCCCTGTTGCTCGAAGCCGACGGCATCGTCCGCATCTACGACGGCAAGGGCAGCCACGTCCGCTCGCAGCCATTGGGAGCCAAGGCACCCGTCCTCAAGGCCGGCCGCAACCACGTCCGCCTCGATTGCGACTTCGAGGGCGAAGCCCCGCCCAAGGTCGCCGTCACCTTCAAAACCCAAGGCACGCCCG
This sequence comes from uncultured Verrucomicrobiota bacterium, assembly GCA_903880005.1. GTDB lineage: Bacteria > Verrucomicrobiota > Verrucomicrobiia > Limisphaerales > UBA9464 > UBA6176. The sequence continues at coordinate 30,699 of CAIRNV010000040.1, forward strand.
AGCGGGTGCCTCAGGCCCCCCAGGCCAAGCCTTAGCCGGAACGATTCCGTTGGTAGGGAAGTGATTGCGCCGCAGATTCTTTCGCAAGCCAAGGAATGAGCGAGGCGCGGGCCAGGTCGAGACCCGTAACGAGCGAAGGACGAAGGATTTGCGCAAGCAGATCGAGCAAGCACGACCGATCCGACTGAATCGTTCCGGCTCAGGCCTCCCAACCTGGCCATCCCCCAGGATCTCTACCCCCAGCCCATTTCCAGATGAATCTGGCGCGGGCGCACGAATGCGGGATTGACCAAGTCTTTGTTGATGGAATTCCATCACGTCACGTCACCTCTCGGGCTTCGGCAGTCCTCATGCGACTCCGCAAAGCCGCGACGGTGACGGTCCGTGTCAATCGTGAAAGGAAACGTTTCATCATGAGCAAGATCTTGATTGTTTCAATGGGGCGAGGCGGCAACGAACTCGCCAGCGCTTTTCTGGAAAGGGTGTTGGCCGAATGCGGGGTTGGACCCAACGGCGAGCCCCCGGCAGACCCGGAGCTTGCCAAGGCTCTCACTGCATTCTGTGATCAACGTGACGATGGACGTCTGATCCCGAGGCGCATCATGGCGGGTACTTCCGAATCATGCTTCCCAGATGCCAAACGCCCGTATGCCGCACTTTATCCTGCCGAGGCTCGGGTCCTTGAATCCGGAGACTACGGGGGCGGGAACTGGGCGAAGGGGTACAAGGCACCCTCGGTCGAGACGCTGATCAAGATGGTCGGGGAACGTCTCGCCGCGATGGGGGGCAAATGCATACTTTGGCTATTTCACTCCCTTGGCGGGGGATACGGCGCGGGGGCCGGCGCGAAGTTTCTCGAGGGGGTGACCGAAGAATTCTCAGAAAACATACGCCCGGTCTCCATTCCCATTTTGCCGGGGTCCTTTGTCTCCAACTCGATGGTCGAGTCGTACAACGGAGTCCTTGCCATGCCCGCCGTGTTGGAGCATGCCCACCTTGTGTTCCTCCTCGACAACAGCAGCCTGTTCCGGCGTGCAAAGAAGGGCGACGCGGATCCAGGCTATCCTCAAATGGATGCACTCGCCGCATCCGCGCTCAACACTTTGGTCGCTCCCATGCTTTGGCCAGACGCGGCGGGCCGCCGCCTGACGCCCAATGAACTTCATTCGTCCATTTGGAATCCAACGGGTGCCGCTACCCTGAATGTCGAAGGCGAACCATTTGAGTGGGGAGATTGTTTCTTTTGCGAGTACGTTCCGGTTTGGAAACGCATCATCAGCCTCTCGCTCTTGGATGAACACTTGCCTGGTGAAAGCCACGCGGACTTTGTCCGACGGGCCATCGCAGACCAGCATTCCTCCATCAGCTTCGAGTCGGCGGAAGGATGGCAATCTGCATTTGTGGTGCTCAAGGTTGACCACGCCGACGGGTCCGACCCTGGACAGGCCGTCCAACAAGGCTCGGTCAAGCTTGCGATTCATCACCGGTCCGAACGTTCCCTTGCGCTCGTTGCGGGCTGGAACGACGCGATGTGTTCGACGCTTGAGGAAAGTCTGGAAAAGTTCGACATGCTATGGGGTCGGAACCGAGCGTTTTCACATTGGTATTTTGCAGAGGGCATCGATGTGCAGCACTTCGAGGACAGCAGAAGGAAACTGGCGGATGCATGCAATCAACTGGTAGCTCACAAGCGGTTTTCGGCCGATGAGCAGCTTCCGTCGGACGAGGGCTAGGGTGCCTGCGAGCACGGTTCGGGCGAGGCATGCCCATGGCCACAGGCCTCGCCCGGATCGATCTTGCTCATGTTCTCCCCCCGGGGCTTCCGGTTCCAGTGACCGGCCGGTTCACCTCGCAGTGGCTAAGCCGGAACGATTCCGTTGGGTCGGTCGTGCTTGCTCGATCTGCCTGCGCAAATCCTTCGTCGTTCGCTCGTTACGGGCCTCGTGCCGGCCCGCGCCTCGCTCACTCCTCGGCTTGCACAAGCATCGGCTTCGCAATCCCTTCCCTCCCAACTGCATCGTTCCGGCCAAGGCTCACCACCGTCCCATTCAAGCACGCGGGGGACATGTCAGGGACACGGGAAGATTCCAGCACGTCGGCCGTGCAAGATGGATCTCCGTCCGCACGAGGGTCGTCCGTCGCTCGCAGTGGGCCTCCCTCCGGCCCGCGCGCACACGACCATGATCGCACCGTGAGCCCGCTGCATTGACTTGCAGGGGTGCCTCCATAGGCTCGGCCGCTGGTGAAGCGCCTGTTCCATTTGATCGTCCTCGCCACGGCCATCGTCCTGGGGGCCCGGTATTGCCCGGCCCCCATCATCTTCAGGCCAGGCGAAGGCTGGACCTACGAACCCGTCGGCGAGGTGGGAAAGTGGCAGCGAAATCGCGCCAAGGACCAGCTCCAGGCCGCCCAGGAGTACTTCGACAAGAAGGAGTACCGCACGGCCCTCAAGGCCGCCCGCCGGGTCGTGAAAGTCTGGCCCTTGTCCGACCACGCCGGCCCTGCCCAGTACCTCATCGGGCGCATCTACGAGGCCCGGCGCATGGACGAGAAGGCCTTCAAGGAATACCAACGGGTCCTGGACAAGTACCCGCGCGTGGCCAACTACCCGGAAATCCTCCAGCGCCAGATGGCGATCGCCAACCGCTTCCTCGGGGGCCAATGGTTCAAGTTGTGGGGCTACATCCCCTTCTTCCCATCCATGGACAAGACGTCCGACCTCTTCGCGCGGGTCGTCAAGAACGGACCCTTTCACGAGACCGGCCCCATCGCCCAGATGTCCATCGGCGCCGCGAGGGAGAAGCAAAAGAACTACCCCTCCGCCGTCGTCGCCTACGAGAAGGCGGCCGACAACTACTTCGACCGCCAACCCCTCGCCTCCGACGCCCTCTTCAAGTCCGGCCTCGCATGGAACAAGCAGGCCCGCAAGGCCGAGTATGACCAGTCGTCGTCCAGCCGGGCGATCGAGACGTTGAACGAGTTCAAGGCCCTCTACCCCACGGACAAGCGGGTGCCTGAAGCCACCGAGGTGGTCCTGGAGTTGAAGACGGAGCAGGCACGGGGGGCCTACGAGACCGGCCGGTTTTACGAGCGATACACCCGATACCAGGGGGCGCTCGTCTATTACAACGAGGTGCTCGTCAAGGATCCCAAGTCGCCCTATGCCGAGAAGGCGCGCAAGCGCATGGAGTACCTCCGGCCCCTCGCCGCGGAGCAACGGGCCAAGCTCGAGGCCGCCGAGAAGGCCCGGCGCGATGCGCTGCGCAAGTCCGCCGGCCTTCCGCCCCTCGGCTCCACCAACGCGCCCGCCGCCGCGCCCAAGCCACGCTAGACGGATGCGCCCCATCGCCTCCCGCCTCGGGTTCCTGTTGCCAGCCTCATGGGTCGCCGCCTCGGCGCTGCTCATGGGTTGCGCCGGATACCGACTCGGCCCCACCGACGGTTCCGTGCCCGGCGCGCGCTCGGTCGAGATTCGCCCCTTTGCCGACAACACCCTTGAGCCGCGGTTGATCGAGCCGGTGGCGTCCGCGCTCCGCAAGCAGGTCCAGCGCGACGGCACCCTCCGCCTCGTCACCGGCGAGCCAGGGGATGTCCTGGTCACGGGCACACTTCTTTCGTACGTGCGAAATCCCCTGACCCTGAAGCCCAACGACCTCTTCTCCACCCGCGACTACGAGGTCCGGCTCACCGCCCGGGTGGTGGCCACCGAGCAACCCGGGGGACGCATTCGACTCGACCGCGAGTTCACCGCCCGGGTTCCCGTCCGCTCCACGGCGGACCTCGGATCTGCCGAGCGCCAGGCCGCGCCGCTCATCGCCGAGGACCTCGCGCGACAGGTGACGTCCGCGCTGGTCGATGGCTCCTGGTAGCCCGCTGCACGCCGCATCATGCCATCCCGTCCGCCCCTCCCGAATCGCATGTTGGAAGACATTCGCCGGAATCCGGCCACCGGGCCGTGTCCTCCTAGGACGCCCCAACCCCGCCGGTGGTCGTCGCCACCTTGGATTCCCATGGTCCCGCTCATGGCGGGGATGCTCGTGGGTGGTTGGCTTCCGGAGGGAAGCGCCCGCGCCCAATGGCCGGCATGGCGTGGCAGCCATCGCGACGGTCACTCGTCCCAGGCGCTTCCATCAGCGCTTCCCACGCACTTGATCCCGGAATGGAAGATCCCCGTCGGGCACGGCTACGCGGGACCCGTCGTGGACGGCGGCACCCTGGTGTACGTCGATGAGACCGGCGGACGCGAGATGGCCCATGCGTTGAACGCGCGGGACGGCAAGGAACTGTGGCGCACGGCGTATGCGGCGGCTTGGTCCGACGAGTTCGAGCCGGGCCCGCGATGCACGCCCCTGATCGACGGCGACCGGGTGTACGTGCAATCGGCTCAGGGCGAGCTGTCCTGCCTCGCCTTGAAGGATGGAGCCCGCATTTGGGGCATGTCGTTCGCGGAGCTGGGCATGACCTGGAACCCAGAGCGCCAATCGAACGTCGGCGCTGCCATTCGGCGTGGCCACACCGGCTCGCCCATCGTCGATGGGGACCGCCTCGTCGTGCAGGTGGGCTCGACCAACAACGCGGCCATGGTCGCGGCCGACAAGCGCACCGGACGCATCCTTTGGCGGTCCTTGTCCGAGCACACCTCCTATTCGTCGCCCGTGGTGGGCACGCTGGCGGGGCGTCGCCAGTGCATCACGGCGACCTGCGAGGGCTTGGTGGGGCTGGACATGACGGACGGCACGCTCCTGTGGCGGGTGCCGTTCAAGACGCACGCCAACCGCAACGTGCTCACCCCCATCCTCGCTGGGGATCGCGTGATTTTCGCCAGCCATTCCACCGGCATGCGATGCATCGAGGTCATCGCCACGAACCGGGCGACGGCCACCGACGCGCCCGGGCTCGTCGCCCGCGAGGCGTGGTTCAACAAGTCGCTGCGCATCAACCTCCCCACGCCCGTCCTGGTAGGTGGTCATCTCTACGGCGTCGGGGCCGGCAAGGACTTCGTCTGCATCAACGCGACGAATGGCGTCGTGACATGGTCCGAGAAAGGGTACGGCGACGTCGCGAACGTGGTGACGGACGGTGCCCGGCTGCTCGTGCTCTGTGATTCCGGCGAGGTCCGCCTCCTGCAAGCGAGCCCCACGCAGCACGTGGAGCTGGGACGCTTCCAAGCGTGTGGCAAGACGTACTCCCAGGCGGCGTGGGCGGGCGGGGTCCTGCATGTGAAGGATCCGGGGACGCTGGCCGCGTGGCGCTTGTTGCCCGCGCCCGGCAACGCCAAGCCATGAGGCCCGTCCTTTTCCAGGCCGGCGGATTCTCGCTGCACACCTTCGGCGTCCTCGTGGCGTTGGGGTTCATCGCGGGCATTTGGATCGCCACGCGTTGCGCCCGGCGAGCCGGGATCGCGCCCGAGGCCATCCAGGATCTTGTCATCCCATGGATCCTGCTCGGGGGCCTCGCCGGGGCGCGCTTCCTGTACGTGGTCTCCTACTGGGACCAGAGCTTTGCGGGTCGCCCATTCGCGGAGGTCTTCCAGGTATGGAACGGCGGGCTGGTGTTCTACGGCGGCCTTGCCGGGGCGACGCTCGTGGCCCTGTGGCGGATCCGGGTGCGTCGCATGCCCTTGTGGGCGACGGCCGACTGCCTCGCGCCGGGCATCGCCTTGGGCCACGTGTTTGGAAGGCTCGGTTGCTTCTTCAATGGCTGTTGCCATGGCCGGCCTTCGGATGCCGCATGGGCCATTCGCTTCCCGAAGGGCGTGATCCCGGGGGACGTGCCGGTGCACCCGACGCAACTCTACGAGGCCGGGCTCAACCTGGCGTTGTGCGGGGCCCTCGCGTGGTTGCATGGCCGACGTCGATTCAACGGCCAGGTCTTCAGCGCCTACCTCGTCCTGTATGCGTTCGTCCGCATGTTCACGGAATGGTTCAGGGGCGACTACGGCTACCGATCCAACCCCATCGAGGGTGTCTTCACGCCAGGAACCTCCGCGAGCTTGGCCCCGCTCGCGGCCGGCATCGCACTTTGGCTTGTCCTGCGGTCCAAGGGCCTGAGGGAATCCGCCAAGCCCATGGAGACCACGTCGCCCCCGAGCGCCCTGCCCTAGCCGCCGCCATGGCCCAGCCCGACACCATGGTCCTCGAGAGGACGCTGCCCAATGAAAGGCTCGACCGTCACCTGGCTTCCCTCGTGCCCGGCGTGTCGCGCGCCGCCATCCAGAGGCTCATCCTGGAGGGCCGGATCAAGGTCAATGGAACCCTCGCCAAGCCCACGCGGCCGCCGCGCGCGGGGGATGTGGTCACCTTCTTCTGGCCGGCTCCCAAGCCCGCCGAGGCCCTACCGCAGGACATCCCGCTCGAAGTCCTGCACGAGGACGCGGACATCATTGTCCTCAACAAGCCGGCCGAACTCGTGGTGCATCCTTCCGCCGGGCATGACGACGGCACGCTGGTCAACGCCCTCCTGCATCACTGCGCCGGCGAACTGAGCGGCGTCGGTGGCGTCGAACGGCCCGGCATCGTCCACCGTCTCGACCTCGGGACATCCGGATGCCTCGTCGTGGCCAAGAATGACCGGGCACACGTCTGGCTCAACGAGCAGTTCCAGACCCGGAAGGTGGAGAAGTTCTACCAGTGCATCGTCTGCGGCGTGATGGATCCCAGCGTGGGCGACGTCTCCGCGCCCCTCGCCCGGCATCCCACCCATCGCAAGCGCATGGCCGTCGTGCCTGGCGGACGCGACGCCCGCACGTCTTGGCGACGCTTGGAGCGATTCGATGGCGCCTCGTTCGTCGAGGCCCAGTTGCACACGGGCCGAACCCACCAAATCCGCGTCCACTTCCAGCACGTCGGCTTTCCCATCTTCGGCGACGACGTGTACGGGCGCGGCCCCACGGCCCGGTTGGCGGAGGCGACGGGCATTCACCCCAGCCGTCAATTGCTCCACGCCCGGAGGCTGACGCTGTGGCATCCCAGGACGCGGCGCCTGTGTGAGTTCAACGCACCGCTACCGCCGGATTTTCGCGAGGCCCTCGAGGCGCTGCGCGAGGTCGCCCCGCCCTCTGATGGGCCCCGGGCAGTCTCGTAGGCCCGCTAGGCCGGGTCGATTCAGTTGGGGAGGGAAGTGATTGCGAAGCAGATGCTTCCGCAACCTCCTCGTCGCTGGCTCACTGGGGGCCGCAGATCGACCCGCGCCTCACTCGTTCTGCATCCCGAAGACAGCCTGCCCCAGCGTCCATTTCACCCATCGGAATCGTCCCGGCCCAACGAAGACCGACCGCTTCAGGGGCGGCTTCCAGCCCGATGTCAGCCACGCACAGTGTCATGGCTCTGCGTCAGCCCGCGCCGGAAGTCCGCAAGCGACGACGCTTGCATGGCCTCTCGCGCCAACTGACGTAGGCGCACCGCATCGGACAGGATTTCCACCGCTCTGACCAAAGACTCATCGCAGGCACCGAATCGAGCGGCGAGCACGTCCAGGAGAATCTCGCGAGCGGCCGCACAACGACCGATGACCTGCCCTTCGTTCATGCCCTCCTGCCGGCCTTCCTCCAAGCCCCGCCTATGACCTTCCTCGATCCCCGCCTCCAACACCACCGTCTCGTACGGACTCCTCGACTCGCCTTGCATGCTCGCCTCCCAACTTTTGACTTCCTTCATCAAACCTACCTCCTCCTCCCTCGGCAACGCCAGCAGCCAGTGCACCACCCGCATCACCTCCAAGGCCTCCCCACGCTCCAATCCAGC
>CAIRNV010000041.1 GCA_903880005.1 uncultured Verrucomicrobiota bacterium
AAGCGCGGAGGTCACCGACGTGGGCCAGTACCTCAAGAAGTACCAACGCGACCCCGCGAACAACCCGGTGGTGGGGACGGACGGGAAGTACGCGGTGACGAACATCGACACGTCGATCACGGGGGTGCCGACGACGTACCCGTTGCGGTTGATCGTGCACAACCCGGCGAGCGGGCCGGCGCGGTTGTTCCAGCGGGTGTTCACGGGCCATGACAGCCAGTCGAACGCCATCCTTGCACGCAAGGAGGCGACGTTGAACCGGAACCTGTTGTCGGAGGCGCGTCGGGTGAGCGCGGTGCACCTGCCGTTCAGCGAGGGGAATGAGGGATGGGCGTTCAACGGGCCGGTGGTGCCGGGGGCGACGGCGAAGGCGACGGTGACGACGGCCCATGACGACGGTGGGACGAACCCGTTCGTGCACCAGTACCACCCGGACCACGACAACCTGAACGCGACGTTCCGCCGGACGGTGCCGCAGGGGTCGGAATCGTATGCGGTGGAGCGAGAGATCACGTTGGTGGTGACGCCGCCGGAGGACGACTTCAACAGCCGGACGGCGGCCGGGGGCTCGTTGAGCGGGAGCTACTCGGAGGTGGTGCGGGTGAAGGGCTTGGCACGAGGGGCCGGGAAGGTCGATACGCGGCAGTTCGAGGCGCGCGGCTTGTTTAGCCTGACGCGGATCTCGGCGGTGGAGGCCGTAAAGCCCTAGACGCCCGGAATCCGCCCGATCGGGCGGATTAGGCGGATGCCACAAATTTCCAACCAAAGCGATTTAGCAAACAGCAGGAGGAAGACATGCAATACAAGCGAGACACTTGGACGAGGGTGCGGCGGATGGCGGGCGCGTTGATGGGGGTAGCATTGTTGGCGGCCGGGGACGTCATGGCGCAGGCGACGCCGAAGCCGCCGGAGCGAATGACCTACCAAGGGTTCCTGACCGGCGCCGATGGCGTGCCGCTGGGAAACACGGCACCCAAGGCTTACGACGTGGTGTTTCGCATCCATGACTCGGAGCAGGGCGGTGAAGTCCTGTGGGGCGAGCAGCAGACGGTGACGTTGGACAAGGGTTACTTCAGCGTGTTGCTGGGCGAGGGCGGGCCTGTCTCGGGTGTGCCGAATGCCGGGGTGAACCTGTCTTCCTTGTTCGTGGGCGCCTCGGCGTCGGATCGCTATGTGGGCGTCACGGTGAAGGGGGTTGGCACGGGCAACACGGATGTGGAGATCCTGCCGCGCGTGCGGCTGCTGTCCGCCCCGTATGCTTATCTCGCGGCGAGCGCGGTGAAGCTGGTGCAAACGACGGGCGCGGACTTGCTGACGAGCTCGGGCAACACGGTGACCGTGAGCGGGTCGTTGGTGGCGAATGCGTTGACGGCGGGATCCCTGGGCGTCACCAACGCCGTCACCGCGGCGAGCGTGGTGGCCACGAGTCAAGTAACAAGTGCGACGGTGGCGGCATCGACCAGCGTTTCCACTCCAACCCTCACGGCGGGCACGATCGTGGTCACAAACGCACTCACGGCAGGCTCGGTGACCGCCGCGAACCTCAACACGGCGGGAGCCCTGAGCGCGCCCAACCTAACCGTCGGCACCGCCACGCTCACCAATGTCGCCATGACATCCGCCTTGCTGGGCGGCATGCCCTTGGCGAGGGCAGGGCATGGATTCGCCGAAAACGCACCCGTCAGGATTGTGACGGGCATTTACCTGTACAACCCTTCCAACCAAACGCTTAACGACCCGCCTGAGCAGAATCAGACGGCGCATTCGGTCCAACGGATATCAACTGGCCGGTATCGCATCACGTTGACGACGCCGTTCAGCGGAAGCCCCCACCCTGTTTGCATCGTAACGGGTACTGGATCCAACCCATTCACGTTCTCGGTTTCCCAAACCTCGACGGCCAACAACATTATTGACAACCAAACGGGGCCGGGTTGGGGCCAATTCGACATCTGGTGCAAGTACATCGACCCGAACGGCGGGGGCTGGTTTAACCGAGATGCCAGCTTCAACTTCATGATCATCGGGGCCTACTAGGCCCCCGCGTGTTTCGTGGCCTAACCCAAAGCCAAGCAACGAAGCCTCATTCCATGAGATTGCATGCCATCTTGAGTCGGGCCTTGCCTGTGATCTTGGCCGGGTGGGCGATGAATTGGGCTGTGGCCCAGACGTTGCCCTACGAGTACCGGGACACGCTGAACACGCCGAACTTGCAGAGTCTTCGGGGCGTGCCGATCTCGCGGACGGCGGGGACGCCGCCGGGTTCGGACGGGCGTGGGCCGACGTCGAATGAATCCACGGGGATATGGGTCCCGCCCACGCCGGGGCAGTTCCAGGGGTTGATCTTGTTGGGCGGGACGCATGGCTTGACGAAGGCGCGGTGGACGGCGGTGAAGGAGTCCGGGGTGATGGCGGCCAACACGACCGCTTATGGATTGGAGGTGGCGAGGGAGATGAGGTTGCCGGTGGGGAGGGATTCGACCGGGCGCGAGGTCCTCATCCAGCGCAGGGCCATGGTGGCGCATCCATTCCTAGTTCGGCAGAGTTCCTTGCTGTTCGGAGCGGTGATCGAGGTCCCCAAGACGGACGAGAAGGGGGTGCTCCTGCCGGATTCGGCGACGGAGGGTTATTGGTTGCCGGAGCCTTACACGGAGAATGGGCATGCAGGTGCCGGTTACTATTGGAGCCCGCATGCCCGGAAGGTGCACGCCATCCAGCCTGGGCCGATCACGGTCACCTGGATCAAGAGCACGGCCTACACGGCGGCCAACCTGCCTGATCATGTCAACACCAAGGGTTCGGAGAGCTACTACACGAATGGCGCGAACATCTTCCTGTTGAACACCGAACGATATGTGGTCTCGGGCTCTCCGGTGAAGGCACCCAAGAGCATGTATTGGACGCAAAAGGCGTTCCAGCCCACGGGCAAGCCCATCCTGATTCCCAAGGCCCGCGTGGGTGCCATTAACATCGTGTACAGCTCCCAGTTCCCGCGGACGGTTGCGTCCGAGTTCAAGACGATCGGGGCCAGCGAGCCCACGGACGGCAGCACGAACGCCCCGTTGCAGGAGTTGCGCACGCTTTGGTACGAGCAGCAGTTGGGAACGATCTACGCATACAACATGGAAGGCCGGGTCTTCGTGGAGATGCTGGGGGACTCACGCGGCGACGGCACCCATGTGCCTTTGGGGTTTGAGGTCGTGGACGTCTTGCAGCAGCCGGTTCCCAGGGACGTCCGTGTGGAGTTGGGCGAACGCGTCGTCCCGCCGGACGCGGAGAGCCCCGAGGACATGGATCCCGAGCCCCTCGCCCAGCCGGGTGGCCTGCCTTTTGCCTTCATGTACAACACCGGGTCCGGGAAGCGGACCGCGTATTATGCAACGCGCGAGACGCAGAACCTCAATGATTACCTGGTCTATTGGATGGAGTCCGGTGTGGCGGGCATCCGTTGGCCCCGGCATTTTGCGCGGTATCAGCTTGCATGGCCCACGGACATCCAGCGCTACAGCCTTTATGTGCGGCCGGACGTGGCGACTGACAAGGAGGCCCAGGCGACGGCGGTGGCCCTCGACTTGCAGAACGCGCCGGTGATCGAATACCAGGACGTCCTGGACCGGCCACGCGCCTTGTTCACGTCGGACTTCAAGTTCTACACCCACCTGGATGCCGGCCACCCGGCGCATCGGACCTTGATTCGATACAGCGCCGGCGAGTTGGTGGGCTTTGAAAGGGTGTTCTCGTGGCACGTGCCCAACCTGCGCACGACGAACTTCGTGGGGAATGCCATCGTCACCAACCTCACGGCATGGAACGGGACGACGTTGGAATGGGCCGACCCCTTGCTGGCTCCCCGGGTGGTGAATGACGTGGCGTTGGTGGGCGAGCGAATTCATCCGCCGGCCGGGGAATTGGGATCTCACGAGGGCGAATCCTACGTGGCTGGGTTCGTGAACCTGAAGGCGGGGGACTCGTTGGACATGGAGTCCTACAAGGACCCGTTTGTGGTGGGATTCGAGGAGGCGGCGAAGGGCGCGGTCATCCCCGTGAACGCGATCCCGGGTCGCAACATCCTGGAGGTTTGGTGGTTCCGGCAAGGGACGGAGCGCGCGGGGATGAACACGGGCAACCGGGAGCGCGGGTTTTCGGCGACGCATTGGCCATCCGCCGTCGGCCGCTACACGCTGGAATGGCCCACGTCGCCGCGCGAGATCGTCCTGGCCAGCAAGCTGGGAGGCATCGATGCACGGATCGAGGAGGCCGGGGGCAAGATTTATGTGCAGAACGACCCCGCGAAGGCGGGGTACAACCCCAATGAGGAGCATGCGGTGATGAGCGGTGGCGTGCCTTATGCCACGCGGGACGACCTCAACATCGTGTCGAACGTCAGCAACGAGTTCTCGTCGCAACCGTTCGTGCTGGTGTCCTACCAGGCGTTCGACGGGCGTCCATCAATGGCGGCCTACAAGGTGATTCGCGAGAAGCCCGAGGTGGGTTGGGTGTTTGACTACGTGGTGCCCGCCGGGCGGCTGTTGCAGCCTCCGCCTCCGCTGATGTTCCTGCAAAAGCCCACGACGGGCACGGGGGACGCCAAGGTCAGCCGCAATCATGAGCCGGTGCAGCCGGAGCAAAACCTGCCTGGGGGCTGGCTGGCCTCGGATGGCAGCGGCGATTTTGGACATTACCAGCGGTTCACGTTCCAGGACCGGCACCAGGACATCTGGGTGTATCGCGGTCCGCATGCTGGGTTGCCGGTGCTCAAGGCCGGGACGTATCAGGCGGAGACCGGCGACATTGTGCCGTTGGCGTCCGCGACGGTGGTGGTGGACGAGGCATTTCGCGTGGGCATCCATGCGTCCCGGCAGGACGAGTTCCTTTCGCTAAACGTCACCGACGGCCCGGGCTGGGTTGCGGCATCGGGCCTCGGGATGGGCGGCACGCCGCCCTCGGGCAGTGCCGGGACCTATCCGGTGACTTATGTGGTCCGTGACTTGTACGACGGCACGTCGGTCACCAACCAAATCTCCTTGCAGGTGGTGGCATCCGGGGTGGCGTCGGTGCAGGGCCCGTTGCAGGTGACCAGCACCAATCGCTACACAGGTTCCATGGTGACCTTCAAGGACCGGGCTCCGTTCCTAGCGTTGTCCCCCAATGGGACCAACAGCTTCACGATGCGGTATTATTACAAGACGGAGGCCTCGTTTGCATGGCCTGGGATTGCAAGTCCCCCGGCCATCGGCTCGATCGTCCCCTACCTTCGTCCGGTGAATCCAACGACCGGCCAATACGTGGGCAACCCGGCGTCGTCCTCCACGGCCTCGTTGGACATCGTGTATCGGCCCTTTTGGCCCGAGCGCGATCCGGCGGAAAGCACGAAGCCGGTGGCGACGTTGCCGTTCGCGGCGACGCTCATGACGCCGAGGCTTGGCTTGCCCGGGGTTAAGGATTTCAAGACGGCCCACGTCCTTTATCAGCAGAGCATTGGCGGGGACGTGAGGGGAGCGCGCCCGAGCGTGGTGTTGCATGATGCAACCCGGGCCAAGTTCGCCGATATCGCGTCGTTCTTCACGGGCAATGCCCCGGCGCCCTCGGACGTCCCGGCCGGGGTGTACCGGACGTTGTACCAGGGAAAGTACTATTTCCCGAACCTGCCGCCGCACCTGGGCAACCGGTTGTACATCGATCCCAATCGCGGGACCAAAGGTGCCTTGGTATTGGTGGGCGAGTACAAGCAGGAGGCCTTGGGCGAAAGCTACCTCATGCTCAATGTCCTGCGGGGAAGCGACCTCGCCGCGGTGAAGGACTTGTGTCCGGAGGGCGACGTGGAGGGTCGCGCGACATGGAACAGGCTTGTGGACGCCTTGGCGACGGTGGTGGAGACGTTCGTCGAGAACCCGAAGGTCCCGGGCACGTACGTTCCGGACGCCAGCCAATCGGTGACCATCGGGGTGGGTGGGCTCGCGGAGGTCAGGAATGCCAACACGCCGGTGGATAGCTATGCCTTGAGCGCCACGGGTCCAGGCTCGGGTTACGTGACCTTGCTGGAGGCCAGCGGCACGGACCGGACTCGCGACGGTGACCCCGTGGCGATGCACATCTTCCGCGTGGGAGGCGGACTGAACCGTGGCGAGGTGAAGGTGATCCCCTCGGCGAATCCCCTGAGCGAGCTGGTGACCTTCCAGTTCACGGGCGACATGGCGGGGCGATACAATGAGTTTGAGTATGAGTGGAAGATTGCGGCGCCCGTGGATGGCTTCCCGCCGGAGCCGGACGCCACCATGTCGAGGTATCTCTCGTTGTCGGCGGTGGGAACGGACCAGCCCCGGCAGTTGATCGGCGGGGCCGGCATCCAGGCGTTGGGCGACAATTATGTGGTGATGCGCTACCGGCCCGTCGCTCCCTCGCACCCATTGTACGCGGCGAACCCGGGCAACAACGACTGGTCCGAGTGGACGGACCCGGCGCTGGCGGAGGGTTGGATCAAGCGGGTGTTGGCCGGGATCAACCCGTTCAACCAACGGGTGACAGACCTGTTCAACAACAAGGTCAACACCGACGTCAGCATCCTGACGCAGGCGGGCCGGCGTTGGGAGGGCGACGTGGCGCTCAACCTCGACACGATCAATAACTACGGGCTGATCGAGATCTACGAGACCGTCCTGAGGCGTGGCCGGATGCTGAGCATCGAGTCGGGGTACAACTATGGCCCGGCGAATGATGCCTTGCTGCTGGCGGCGGGCTACCTCAGCGACCTGTACATGATGGTGGGCAACGAGGCCTGGGCCGACGCGGCGAACCCGACGATTGGGATTGGCACGGCGGACAAGACCTACGGCGACGTGGCCACCGCCTTGTTCGCGTTCAAGGGCCAGGTGCCGACCTTGCTGGAGGAAGAGTTGGGCTTGCTGCGCGGGCGCGATGATTTCCTGATGCCCGGGGTGGAGGTGTCCCCCGTGTACAACCGAATGATCTGGAATTACACGCGCGGCATCGACGCGGGCGAGGTCATCTATGCGTTGAACTACAACATCAAGGAGAAGGCGGACGGGACGCCGGACGGCGTGATCAACGCCGAGGATGCCGCGTGGATGTTCCCGCAGGGCCATGGCGATGCCTATGGCCACTACCTCACGGCGTTGAAGGGGTATTATTCGCTGTTGATGAACGACTACTTCGACTGGGTGCCCCGGATCGAGGCGGTCAACGTGCTCGGCAAGCCGGTGTCCGTGGATTACCAGGACGAGCGCAAGTTTGCCAAGGCGGCCACCGCTTGGGTCAGGGCGGCGCAGCAGGTGTTTGAACTCACGTGGCGCAAGGACTTTGCCTCGGTGAAGCAATCCGGTTGGGGTCACCTTTCGGGGACCCGCGAGAACACGCGCCGCACCTACACCGACTCGGCGACGGGCAGCACCCGGACCTCCGTTCGGCGCTGGGGCGCGGACCATTGGGCGACGCGCGCGGGGCAGGGCAACTACCTGAACTGGCTTGCGGGCAATGCCATCCTCCCGGCCGTGGATCCCGACCCGACGCACGAGGGCATCCAGAAGGTCGATCGGACGACGGTGCCGGAGCTGAGGGAGATGGCGGAGACGGCACGGGCCCTGGAGACGGCCATGGACAATTGCGAGGGCGGACTCTCGGTGCTGGGGATTTCGGAGTCCGGCATGGCCATGGACCTAAATCCCAACGCCGTGGTCGGGCAGGAGGGTGGGACGCACTTCGAGCAGGTCTATGAGAGGGCGGTTCGTGCATTGGGCAATGCCGTCGGCGCCTTCAACGAGGCGAAGGACGTGACGCAATTGATGCGTTCCGAGCAGGACTCGCTCACCGAGTTGCAGGCCCAGATCGCCCGGCAGGAGCTCGCCTATCAAAACCGGTTGATCGAGCTGTATGGCACCCCTTACCCGGACGACATCGGGCCGGGCAAGTTGTACAAGCAGGGCTATGCGGGGCCGGACCTGGTCCACTTCTCGTTCGTGGACCTGCCCGAGGTCGATTTCCCCTCCACCTGGAACTACGGGTATTCCACGGCATTCGACATCGAGCTGAGGGACGTGCCAGCCGACTGGGGAAGCAAGCTCTACAAGGAGATGAACTTCGACGTGATCGTGCCCTCTGACGTGAACCCGGTCCTGTTGGACGGCAATCCGAGGAATGGGATCGTCCTCAGGCAATCCTCCACGACGGGCAAGGTGGGCTATCACCTGGTGTTGGACATCGGGGCGCATGGCTTCGCGTTGAAGCCGCGGACATGGCAAAGTCGTCGGGCATCGCCGGGTGCAATCCAGCAAGCCATCTCGGAGCAGATCTCGGCCCATGAACGACTGCGGCAAGAGGTGTATCTCATGGGTGCGGACATCGCGTCGATCGACAAGAACATCGCGATTTTCAAGGCGGCCAACGAGAACTACAAGATCGTGCGCGGCCTGAAGCTGGGCCTGTTCATCGGGGATCAAATCCTCGAGAAGGCCAAGTTTGCCAATGACATCTTCCAGGTTGTGCAGGATGCGGTTAAGGAAACCATCACCGGCACGACGGAAGGCATCACGGAGGCGTTGCCCAAGAGCTTCATCGCGGGACTTGCGGCGGGCGGTGACGTGACTTCCGCAGGCCGCGGGGCGCTCAAGGCCCTGGGAGTCACCACCAAGTCGGTCACGGACGGCATCAAGATTGCCCGGGAGACCGTCATCAAGTCCCTGGAGCTGGCCAACAGCACCTACAAGGCGACGACGGAGTTCTTTGGCATCGAGCAGTTCGAGCGGGAGACGGCGCTCTACGAGGCGGTGAACGGCTTGATCGGCGCCATTGAGGCCAACCAGCTTCGATACTCGACGATCAACCTGTTGCTGCGCGAGTACGACGACGCCCAGCGGGCGACGCGCGCCTTGCTGGCCGAGGGCGACCGCGTGCAGGCCGAGCGGGAGGTGTTCCGCCGGCAGACGGCGTCGGTGGTGCAGGGCTACCGGACGCGTGACGCGGCATTCCGCGTGTTCCGGAACGAGAAGCTGGAGCGTTACAAGACCATGTTTGACCTCGCCTCCCGCTACGCCTTGCTGGCGGCCAACGCGTATGATTACGAGACGGGCCTCCTTGGAACCTCGGCTGGGCGCGACTTCATCCGCGGCATCACGTCGTCCCGCGCCTTGGGCGTGATCCGGGATGGCCAGCCGCAGTTTGCGGGGAGCAGCACCGGCGACCCCGGCATCTCCAGCTCGCTGGCGGAGATGAAGTCGGACTGGGACGTGCTTCGCGGGCGCCTGGGCTTCAACAACCCGGACGCCTATGGCACCACCGCCTCGTTGCGCATGGGCAAGTTCCGCATCGAGCCCGGTGCGAATGGCGACGCGGCGTGGAAGGACGTCCTCAGCAAGGCGTATCGCGCGGACCTCTTGGCGGACGCGGACATCCGGCGTCATTGCATGCAGGTGGATCGCGGCGACGGACTGCCGGTGCCGGGCTTGGTGATCCAGTTCCAAACCACGATCGAGGATGGCCTGAACCTGTTTGGGCAACCCTACGGCGCCGGGGACAAGCGGTTTAGCCCCAGTTCCTTCGCCACGAAGATCTTTGGCATGGGCGTGGCCTTGGAAGGATACCGGGGCATGGACGCTCCCGTGAGCAACGGCGCCGGGGGCACGACGCCCTCCGACCCGGATGGGTGGTTCCTGGACCCGTTGGCCCTGGGCGGGAGCCCTTATGTCTATCTCGTCCCCGTGGGCGTGGACTTCATGCGCAGCCCGCCTCTCGGGGATGCTAGTGGAATTCGCTCATGGGCCGTCGAGGACTTGGCCATCCCCATGCCGTTCAACATCGGTGCCTCGGAATACGCCACGAAGAAGCTGTATCAATCCGCCAACTCCCTCAGCGAGCCCATGTTCGAGATCCGCAAGCACCAGGCCTTCCGTCCGGTGCCCACGGCGGCGGTGTTCTCACCCAACCTTTACACGGCCCATGGCACGCTCCAGCGGTCGCAATACACCAACAACCGCCTCGTGGGACGCTCCGTCTGGAATAGCCAATGGAAGCTCGTCATCCCGGGCCACACGCTCTTGTCCAATCCTCAGGAAGGCCTCGATCGCTTCCTCCAGACCGTGAAGGACATCAAGCTCCACTTCGTGACCTATTCCTACTCGGGCAACTAGCCGGGGCATCTGGAAAAGAACCACATGAAAGACCATTCCATGCCGACGAGACCCTCTGCGGTTGCCCATCGCATTCCATGGCGTGTTGCCTTTGGCGCGGGCCTTATGGCGGCCATGGCCTTCACGGTCCACGCATTTCCCCCCGCGCCCCACCAGACGTTGCACGGGGTCGTGCGCGACGAGCAGGGCAACCCCTTGAACCTCCCCAAGGCCAGCGTCGTCCTGGAGACCCCCGGCGGCGCAGCCGTCACCGCCGCCATCCGCACCACCACCGACGTGGACGGCAATTACGAAATCCTCGCCCCCATGGACAGCGGCGTCACAGGCGCTCGGTACAAGCCCTCGGCCATGTTCCCGGCCGTCGCCTTCCGACTCAAGGTCCGCGTCGGCAACGTCACCTACCTCCCCATCGAGATGAGCGGCGTCAACGGACTCGTCGCCGAGCCTGGCAAGACCGCCCGCGTGGACCTCACCCTGGGTGAGGACGCCGACGGCGACGGCATCCCCGACGCCTGGGAGCGCACGTTGCTGGCGGCCACCGGCAAGCCCGGCGGCCTCGCCGCCAT
>CAIRNV010000042.1 GCA_903880005.1 uncultured Verrucomicrobiota bacterium
GCCAGGCCCTCGAGGTGAGGTATCACGCCCGGGTGATGGGAGTTCCCGACCGGGTACGCTTCCAAAACCGGTTGTTGCCGGATGGCCGTTGGCACGACGTGGGCGTGCTGCGGAGCGCGGTCCTGCGGGACCTCCGGCCGGCGTCCTATCGACTCGAGGTCAGGGCCACGGTCAATGGGTTCGAGTGGGGGGAGCCCGCGGGTCTGGCCTTCGTGGTCCGGCCGCCGTGGTGGCAGACATGGTGGTTTGCGTCGGGCACGACCCTGGGGCTCGTGGGCATGGTCTTCCTTGGGGTTCGGCGGGTCTTGCGGGCTCGGTACGCCGCCCGCATGCGGGCGATGGAGCAGGCGGCGGCGTTGGATCGGGAGCGGGCACGGATCGCGACCGACCTGCATGACGACCTCGGGGCGACGATGACGCAGATCTCGCTGGCGTTGGAACGTGCCTCGAACCGGGGCGAGGGCGCGGCGTCGGACGATGTCCGGGACGGCCTTGAGGCAACGCGTCGCGGGATGGCGGCGTTGGGGACCGCCGTGTGGGCGATCAACCCGGCCTGCGACTCCGTCTCGGACCTCGCGAGTCATGTCGCCGACCATGCATCCCGGTTCCTGCGCCGGGCGGGGTTGGACTTCGAGATCGAACTCCCGGAGCCCCTCCCTGACCGCCGCCTCGCACCCGGGGTCCGCCATCACCTCGGGATGATGCTCCGCGAGGCCCTCAACAACGTCGCGCGCCATGCCCACGCAACCCGCGTCCGCGTCGCCATGACCGCCGACGCCGACGGCTTGTGCCTTCGGGTCGAGGACAACGGCCGGGGCTTCGACATCCCACAAGCCCGGCCCGGCGGCCAAGGCTTGCAGAACCTCCGCCGGCGCGCCTCCGACGCCGGCATGAACCTCGCCATCCAGTCCACCGCCGACACGGGCACGCGAGTCACGATCACTCTCCCATGGAACCCCAAGCCCTAGCCTCATCCCGTCTGCGCGTCGCCGCAGTCGAGGACAACACGCATGCGCGCCAACTCCTCCATGAAACCTTGGCTGACTCCGGCGCCTTGGACGTCCTCGGCACCTGCGCCAATGCCGAGGACGCCCTCGCCCAGATCCCTGCATGGGCCCCGGACGTCGTCTTGGTGGACATAGGCCTTCCCGGCATGTCCGGCGTCGAGCTTGTAGCCGAGCTCGCCTCGCGCCCGACCCAAATGCGGTTCCTCATGCTGACCCTGAGCGAGGATCCCCATGTCATCCTCCGCGCCCTGCGCGCCGGCGCCCATGGCTACGTCCTCAAGGGCTGCTCGGCCGCCGAGTTGATCGCCGCCATCCGCGAGGCCCACGACGGCGGCATGCCTTTCTCCCCGGGCATTGCCTGTCGCGTCCGGGAACACTTCATGGGCATCCCAGCAGCGGCGTCCGACGAGGACGCTCTCAGCAGACAGGAGGTCGAGGTGTTGCGGCACCTCACCAACGGCCGATCCATCAAGGAGGTCGCCTTCGAGATGAACCTCAGCTGGCACACCGTTCGCACCTACCTCAGGCGCATCTATTCCAAGCTCAAGGTCCGCACCAGCCGCGATGCCGTCGTGCGATTCCTTGGTCAGAATCGCCCGAACTAGCCGGGACGACGACGTCGGGTGCGACGTGATGGCGCCGCAGAGGCTTCCCCAAAACGAGGTGCAAGCGAGGCGCGGGCCCGCACGAGGCCCGTGACGAGCGAAGGACGAAGTTCTTGCAAAAAAACACCCAGCAAGCACGACCGACCCAATGGGATCGTCCCGGCGTGCGCCAGTGAAGTGGGGCACCACGTGGGGGCGAGTCCCACCGGTCGAGTGAGACGGTTCACGACCGAACCACGATGTCCGGGATGATGCCGAGAGGCCGAATCCGAACCGGGACGACGATGAAACCCTCGGGTTGCACCGTGCGCAGACCCACTCGGATGAGCCCCGGAAACACCACGTCCGGCAAGCCGCGCTTATGTCGGAACGGTGAAGCCTGCCATGCGACGCCGCGGAGTCCCATGCGGCGTGTCACCCCAAAAGGCTTCATGACAAGCACGCCGCCTCCCTGTTGTAAATGACGCTGGGCGAGGTGTGCGAAAGCGCCGGGGCGGTCCCGTCGGGGAACATGTTCCCTCGGGTTTGTTCCTGCATTCCGAAATGTGCGCAAGGCGTCCCGCAACTGCGGGACCAACGAGCGAACTCCAGCGGATTGCGGGCGCGGATCCAGCAAGGACAGCCGTCCGGCGCGATCAATCCAGTCCATTGGGCGACATGGGGTGCAGCCATCCGGGCAGCACGTCGTGATGGTCGCTTCCTTTGGTTGCAGACGGGTCGGCTCGTCGTGGTTTGGACGAGGCGCCCGAGCGAGGAGAACTCATGAATTCAGGTCGATGGACTCGGGAGATGGTGGCGAGTGTGATTTCGATGGGGCGCAAGGCGTGGGGTGTGGCCTTTCTTGGCTTCCTCGCGTCGGCCTTGATGGGGCAAACGACCTTCCAATCGGACGTCGTCGACCAGCAAGGGTTGGTTTGGACTACGACTGGGGATCCCGCATGGGTGGTGGATACATCCACGAAGCTGGATCTTTCGAGCGCGCGAGTTGGTACGTCGGGAAGCTACGTGACATCCAGCCTCCGCACCACGATCCCTGGACCTGCCAAAATAGCTTTTCAGTGGAAGATGGAGTTCTTGGGGGCTTCGGACTCGGACTCGCACTCGCACAGCATTGCGCTTTATGTGGATGGAAACCGCATCGTTTCCAGGGGGTGGAAGAGTAACTGGGAGCCTGTGAGTTATGTCATCTCCCAACCGGGTGACCACACGGTTGAATTTCGATACCAGACAGGCTCCGTCACCTTCACATCCCAAGTCTGGGTTGACAGTTTCGTGGCTTTCACGGGGGACACGAGCCGGGCGTTGAATGGATTCGCGGGGCTACCCTTCAGTTGGGTAACGGGCAATCCTTGGCTGCCGGACAAGGGCACGTCGAAGGATGGTCTAGCGTTGAAGAGCGGGGCAACACCCGACAATGGGTCGAGCGCCTTTGAGATTCCGAACGTGCCGGGTGGCCAGACGGTTTCCTGGAAGGCGAAGGTTAGTTCGGAAGCCGGCAATGACCTGCTGAAGTGCTACACGAACGGTGTTGAGGTTACGGGCTTGAGGCTTTCGGGTGAGAAGGATTGGACGAGCCAGTCCGTGACGTTGCCTGCGGGCGCGTGGACGTTGAAATGGGTTTATCAGAAGGACCAGAAAACGGCCAAGGGCTCGGATGCAGCATGGCTGGACTCGATGTCCTTCATCTATCCTCCGGTGGTGGCCAAGTCGCCAACGGATCTAACCGTTGCCGTTGGTAACACCTTGCGTTTGACGGCAGAGGGCGGTGGCGGTCCAGGCACGACGACTACCTGGCTGCGCAACGGGGGAGCGTTGACGAACGGAGGACGTGTGAGTGGGGTTGACACGCTGACGCTGAGCATCACCAACGCTGCGGCGAGCGACGAAGGAACCTATGCGTTGCGTTTGTCGAACTCCGCGGGGACGAACACGAGCGCGAGCGCAAAGGTCACGATCCCGGTGGCTCCCCTCATCACGGGTATTTCAACGAACTTGACGGTTGCGGGGGGGCAGCTTTTCCAGTTGGGCGTCTCGGCTACAGGCTCATCACCCCTCGCCTACCAATGGTCGTTGAATGGAATTCCAGTCACCGGAGCCACCGGGGCGATCTATTCTGTGTCGGCAGCCTCAGTGACCAACGGCGGCAGCTACACCGTTGCGATCTCCAACGTTTATGGATCGGCTGTCAGTGCGGCGGTGGCGGTGACGATCAGTGCGCCCCCCCTGATCATCAGCCAGCCGGGCAGTCTCACGTTGACAGAGGGCAAGACGGCAATGTTGAGCGTTGGGGCGGCCAGTTCGCTGCAACCGGTCACCTATTCCTGGCGCAAGGGGGGTGTCGCCTTGACCGATGGGACGCGCATCACTGGCAGCGCGACGGCCCAGTTGTCGATCTCGGGCATCGTCTCGGGCGATGCGGGGAGCTACTCGGTGGTGGTCTCCAACTCGGCGGGGTCGGTGACAAGCAGCAGCGCGACGGTGACGGTGGTGCCGTTCAACAACTCCCCGACACTGAATGACATCCCTGCGTTGACGCGGGCGATGAACGGCGCGGCAAGCGTGGTGAGCCTTGCGGGCATTGCCGATGGCAACGTGGGAACACAGGGGCTGACGGTGACCGCGACGTCGAGCGATCCGACGTTGGTGCCGGACCCGACGGTGACTTACACGAGCCCGCAATCCACGGGGACCCTTTCGGTCACAAGCGCGGCGAACCGGTTCGGGACGGCCATCGTGACGGTGAAGGTCAAGGACAACGGCGGGACGATGGACGGCGGGGTGGACACGGTTCAGAAGCAGTTTGTGGTCACGGTGTTGAAGCAGAACCACGCGCCGACCCTGGACGCGTTGTCCTCGGTGACGTTGTTGGAGAGCGGATATCAGGTGAATCCGGACCTTGTGAACGACTTCTCGACGGCGCATGGCGGGTTGTTGCGGGGGAATGCGACGTTCATCAGCGGGACGAGCGGGCGGGTTCAGCTGACGGCCAATCAGAATAGCCAATCCAGCGGCTTCTTCCTGCCGGACCTCGATCCCGGTCAGGCCGTGGTGGCGTTCCGAGCGCAATTCCGGATGCTGATGGACCAGGGAACCACCCCACCAGCCGACGGCATGAGCTTCAATTTCATGCCCGAGGACACGTCATCGGTGGCGTTCGACAATGCAGAGCAGGGAATTGGTACGGGGCTTTCGGTGGGGTTTGGCATCTTCACCAGCAAAGTTTTCCTGAAGGTGGGCGGTGTGGTGCTGGCGACGAAGTCCGGCTATCAGGCCTATGGGGTGGGTAGTCTGGCGTCGATGCCGTTGGTGGAGGTCAGCATGTCGCCGGACCGCAAGGTCACGGTGATCCACAATGGAACGGTCTTGTTCGACAAGGTACAGACGACGTTGCAGCCGACGGCGGGATGGCGGTTTGGCTGGGCTTCACGGACGGGTGGATACAACGCGCGCCAGTCCATTGATGATCTCTCGATCATGCGGGCGGTGGTGCGCGGGTCCGCGACGAGCACGGACCTAGTGAATGATTTTTCATCGGCGCACGGAGGCCTGTTGCGCGGTGATGCGTCGTTTGTCAGCGGCACAACCGGCCGCATTGAGCTTACGCCAGCCCAGAACGGGAAGTCTGGCGGCTTCTTCCTGCCGGACTTGGATCCGGGCGAGTCGGCGACGGCGTTCACGGCACAGTTCCGCATGCTGATGGATCAGGGAAGCAGTCAACCGGCGGATGGTCTCAGCTTCAATTTCATACCGGAGGATCCGAGCACGGTGGCGTTGGACCAGGCCGAGCAAGGCGTGGGTACCGGGTTGTCCGTCGGGTTTAGCATCTATTCCAGTCAGGTGATCCTGAAGGCGGGTGGGGTCGTGTTGGCGACAAAGACCGCCTATCAGCCGTATGGGGTGGGTTCGCTCACGAACATGCCCATGGTGGTGGTGACCATGACATCGGACCGAAAGGTGACGGTGACGCACAATGGGACGGTGCTGTTTGACAAGGTGCAGACGACCTTGCAGCCGACGAGCGGGTGGCGTTTTGGCTGGGCTGCACGAACGGGTGGATCGTATGCGCGCCAGTCCATCGATGATGTGACGATCTCTCGGACGCCGGGATTCTCGCAGAATTTCACGACGGTCCATGGGGGCTTATTGCGGGGCAATGCGACCCACATCAGCGGCACGTATGGTCGCGTCGAGTTGAATCCGGCCCAGAACAGTCAGTCCGGCGGATTCTTCCTTCCGGATCTGGACCCGGGTCATGCGGTGCTGTCGTTCCATGCACGGTTCCGGATGCTGATGGACCAGGGGACGAGTCGGCCCGCTGACGGGGTCAGCTTCAACTTCCTGCCGGAGGATGCGGCGGCGGTTTCATTGGGAGGAGGCGAGGAAGGGGTGGGGACCGGGCTTTCGGTGGGGTTTGGCATCTATAACACCAATGTGATCTTGAAGGCGGGTGGTGTCGTGTTGGCTACCAAATCCTCCTATTCAACCTACGGAGTCGGAACGGTGACCAACATGCCATGGGTCGAGGTGTCCATGACATCGGATGGCAAGGTCACGGTGACGCACAACGGGACGGTGCTGTTCAACGAGGTCCAGACGGCCTTGCAACCGGCACCCGGGTGGCGGTTTGGATGGGTTTCGCGGACAGGTGGCTTCAATGCGCGTCAATCCATCGATGATGTGACGATCACGCGGGGGTTCCTGCCTCCTCTTCCGCCCACTCCGACGCTGACGAGTTTGGATTTCGCCCAAGATTTTACGACGGAGCATGGCGGGTTGTTGAGGGGCAATGCGTCGTTCATCAGCGGGACAAGTGGGCGCCTCCAGCTCACACCCAATCAGAACTCCCAGACCAGCGGGTTCTTTCTTCCGGATCTTGATCCGGGTCAGGCCCTGAGTGCATTCACGGCGCGATTCAAGATGTTGTTGGACAGCGGCACCTCTATCCCGGCGGACGGGATGAGCTTCAACTTCCTGCCCGAAGACATCACGTCGGTGGCCTTGGATGGAGCGGAGCAGGGGATTGGCACGGGGCTATCCGTGGGCTTCGGGATTTATCCGCCAGCCCAGGCGTACCTCAAGGTCGGCGGAACCACGGTCGCCACCAAGACATCGTATTCGGCCTACAACATCGGGTCCCTGACCGACATGCGGGAGGTGGTGGTGACTATGACGGCCGACATGAAGGTCACCGTCACGTACAACGGAGTGACGGTATTTGATCAGGTCCAGACGGCGCTGAAGCCAATGGCGGGATGGCGCTTCGGTTGGGCAGCCCGGACAGGCGGGTTCAATGCCCGCCAGACCATCGACGACGTCAAGATCACCCGCTCGATGAATGTCTCCAGCGGTTCAAGCCTGGTGAAGACCCTCGCGGCGATCAATGTGCCATTGACAGGAATTAGCGATGGCGACGGAGGAACGCAGAACCTGAGAGTCACGGCGACGTCGTCGAACCCGTCCCTGATCGCAACCCCCGCCATCCGTTACACCAGTCCCCAGAGTTGGGGGGCGATGGCTTTCGCGACCTCCCCGACGAATGTCGGGGGATCGGTGGTCCTGACGGTGAAGGTGCAGGATGATGGCGGCACCGCGTTGGGCGGTGTGGACACCATCGAGCGTCAATTGGCGGTGACGGTGCTGCCGATCAACGATCCGCCGACGATGGATGCCATCCCCAACATCGCGGTCACCAGCACGCCTCCTTCCCAGCAAGTCGTGAACCTCACCGGCATTGGCACGGGGGTGGAAACCGGGCAAACGATCACCATCACGGCATCGTCCAGCGACACGACGATCATCCCGACGCCCTCGGTGCAGTACGCGGCGGGGGCGTCGACCGGCACATTGCAATTCACGCCAGTGACCAACAAGACGGGCACGGTTGTGTTGACGGTGACGGCCAAGGACAACGGCGGGACCAACTACTGGGGCAATGACACCCTGGTCCGGCAGTTCACGGTGAGCGTTGGGCCGGTGGCACCGATCATCACAGTGCCTCCCGCAAGCCTTGTGGTGGAGAAGGGGTTCCCGGCCAGCTTCAGTGTGACGGCCAGCGGCATTGGGTTGACCTACAAATGGTTCAAGAATGGAACCGAAATCCCGGGTGAGACCAACGCCACCCATTCGATCACTTCAGCGGCCTCCACCGACGCCGCCGCGTACATGGTGCAGGTGTTTAACGCGAACACGGGTAACGTGTATCCCACGGCCACGGGCTACCTCTCGGTGGTACAACCTCCGACACGCACGGCGGTCTGGCCCACACAGCAGGCGCAGTTTGCGCCGCAGGTATGGACTCACGGCAGTAAGACGGCCTCCTACCAATGGTTCAAGGATGACATCGCGATCCACGGCTCGACATCCTCCTCGCTGGTCATCCCCTCCGCCACGATCGCCTCGGTCGCCAATTACACCGTTCGGGTGAAGGTTGGAACCGCAGAGCTCACGACTTCCCCTGTCACGCTCCGGTTGCTGTCGTCCTTGGCGACGCTGTTCAATACAGGTGTGGATAAGAGTGGTGTACGGCTCCGAGATCGCGCCAGCGATCCCCACTACACCCTCATCGACCCGTCGCCCATCACCGGGTCGGCGGTTGCCGTCGTCAGTGCGGGGCAGTATCCGACGCCCCCGTGGGTGACTGGCGGGACCAACTCCGCGTGGATCAGTCCCAGCACGCGACTGATCGAGGCGAGCGGGACCTTTGTATATCGAACGACCTTCGACCTGACCGGGATCGACCTGAACACCGTCCGCATTGCGGGCCAGGTGGCTGCGGATGACACAGTGTCGACGATCCGTTTGAACGGTTTGGATTTGCCGTCCGTGACGGGCGTGGTGTCCAACGCCTTCAAGTCCTTTGATTTCCAGTTCACCAACACGCGGGGTGCGGACCGGTTTGTTGACCGTGGGATTTTACCGTCGGTGACCGACGTTGTGGCGACCGGCGATACGACGGGGGCTTCCTCCGAGACGGGAGAGCCCTTGGTTTCCACGGCGGCCGTGCATGGCACCGCCGGCTCGATCTGGTGGCGGTGGGTGGCGCCGACGAATGGGGTGGTGTTTGTCCGGAGCACAGGAAGTGCAATCCCCGTCATTCTCGGGGTGTTCGAGGGTGCTGAGCTGTCGAAGCTCAAGCTGCTCGCGGGGTCGGACGGGGGCGGTGGGGACTCCAGTGTCATTCGGGTGATCTCCTTCAATGCGACGGCAGGTCGGGAGTATCAGCTGTATGTGGATGGGCTTGCCGAACAACAGGGAACGGTCGGACTTGAGCTCCGGTTTGAAGGATCCGGAGCGATCGGCTCGGATGCATTCGCCAGTCGTGGTGCGGTGAGCAACACCCTCTGGAGGGCAACGGCATTCGCCACCAATACCACGGCGACCTTGGAGACGGGCGAGCCCACGGCGGGAGGTGGCAAGACGGTCTGGTGGAAATGGACAGCGCCGGCGACGGGCACGGTCTCGGTGGACACTCTGGGGAGCGCTTTTGACACCGTCATTTGGGTATATACCGGGAGCGCTTTGTCCTCCCTGACTCAAGTGGCATACAACAATGACGGCGGTTCCGGCTACGGAAGCAGCAGTCTCGCGACCTTCTCAGCCATCTCCGGCACGGAGTACCAGATCCGTGTCGATGGCAATGGTTCGGCGGGCGGCCCCATCACTCTCAACCTCACCTCGGGTACGGCACCCACCCTGATCACGCCAAGCCTGTCGGTGTTGCCGACGGTGAACACGCTGGATTTTGTGGTCGCCAACACGGCCGATGCCGGACGCGATCGCAGCCTCACGGGCTTGCGGGTGGAGTTCACCAACACGCCGGTGGTGGTGCATCCGGTGATGCTGGTCCAGGGGCCGGAAGGCGGCATGCAAGGGCTGGGTGAACGCAAGAGCTTCTCAGCCAATGCTCAGACGGGTGGTGCGACGCTCTATCAGTGGTACAAGAACGACCTGGTCATCGAAGGCGCAACGGAATCAACGCTCATCTACAACCGGGTCGAGGAGAGTGACGCGGGTGCCTACAAGGTCCGCATTGAGAATGGTAACGGGGTCGTCTGGTCCCAGCCGGTCAACTTCATGGTGGATGTTCCCTTGGAAGTTACCCAGGAACCAGAGGGTCGGGCGGTCGCCTTGGGTGGCAGCACCACCTTTTCGCTCCGCTTCCGCGGCAACGCGCCGCTGTCCGTCCAATGGTATCTCAACGACCGCCCCATCCCGGATGCCACCTCGACGAACCTGACGCTCACGTCGGTGACGGGCGCCCAAGCCGGCAGCTACCGGGCGGTGGTGAAGGACCGGGACGACACCATGGAAACCGATGTCGCGGAGTTGTGGGTCGTTGAGCCGCCGATGTTCCTGCAGCAGCCACAGGACCTTGCCGGGGTGGAGCGGGTGGCATCCATGCTGCTGGAGTCCTTGGTGTCTGGGACGCAACCCATGCGCTTCACCTGGTATCGCAACGATGTTCCCCTCGCCGTCGAGAACACGAACGTCCTGAGTCTCGGTCTGCTCCGGGAATCCCATGTGGGCAGCTACTATCTCGTTGCGACCAACCTGGCCGGCTCCGCGACCAGCCGCGTGGCCAGCGTCACCGTCCAGCAACCCCCGTCCATTGTGTCGGCATCGGGCGATGCCAAAGTCGATGCGGGCGGGGCGGCCAGCTTCTCGGTGCGGGCCAACGGCAGCGGTTCCCTCACGTACCGCTGGTATGTCGGGGGTGGTTTGTTGAGCGACGTCAGCGGATCGGTGCTGCAGTTGACCAACCTGACCGCTGCCGCGGGGACGGAAGTGTTGGTCGAGGTGGGTAATGCCTTTGGCGCGGCGACCAACAAGTTCCGCCTCGACGTGTTTCCGCCGCCGGTGCCCGTCCTGTCCACCGGCCATGCCTTCATCCAAGAGGTGAGGTTGAAGCCGGGATGGAACGCGATGTTCCTGCTGGTGCAGCCCGACGACAACCTCGTGGGCAACGTCTTCACCAACATCCCGTACACCAGCGTCTGGCGATGGTCGGATCCGGGCAATGGACCGAAGTTCATCTCGGACCAGAGCGAGGCGGACCTCAATACCAGCAAGTGGCAGGTGCACCTGCCACCGGCGAACACGGCGAATTTCCAGAACAACCTGATGCGCGTCTTCCGGCATGAGGCCTATCTGGTGCACCTCGGGGGAACCCAGGAGGTCATCCTCAACATCTCGGGCAAGCCAGGTTACCAGAAGCCGCGTTGGGCCACCGATGGCTACACCCTGTCCGGATTCCCCGTGGTGCCCGCGGACGCGGATCCTGCAAACCCGGGACAATTCCTGCCCGGAGTGACGGTGGCCCAGTTCCTCTGGGGTTCGGAGGCACACTATGACCGAACGGCGGGTGCGCCGCGCGGGCTGTTCCGGCTGGGGAGCGATGGCGTCTGGTCAGCGATGGGAGCGACCAACGAGCTGCGCAGTGGCGAGGCCTACTGGGTGTACACACGCGGTGCGAGCGACTTTGTGGCCCCCGTGGAGTTGTCGTTCCAAGGCCTCACCGAAATGACCTACGGACTGGGCGCTTCGGACCAGCAGTTGCAAATCCAGTTCCGGGATGCCCCCGCCCAGACTGCAAATCCGGGCAATGCGATCCTTGGCCACATCCTGACGGACCAATCATTGCCGTTGAAGGTCAGTGAGTTCACGCCGCAGGGCGGCAGTCAATGGCGCGACCTGCCCAACAATTTCCCTGTCCTGGCCAATGGCTCCACCCGGCGGACGATCCGCTTCTCGCCCGCCCGTGCCCGCGTTCACGATCTCGTCTATCAGGGGATCGTTCAGGTGAAGGGCGGAGGAGCCCTCCATCGCATTCCTCTGACGGTGGAACGCGACGAGGCGAGCGCGGGGGCTGCGGCGGGGGTTCCGTTCAATCCGGTGGGATTGTGGGTTGGCACGGTCAGCATCACCCATGTGAGCGAGGTCAATGGCGTCACCACGAACTACGTGGTCAACGTGGTCACCAACGTGGTGGATGGCGTCACCAACCTCGTCCAACAGGCCTCGACCCAGGTGAGGAACGTGGTTGTGGGCAGCCGCCCCACTCCGGTCCGGGATCCCTTTGACCTGCCGATCCTGCTCCATGCCGATTTGCAGGGGGTGTGCCGTCTGCTGCAACAGGTGACGCTGCTTTCGAAACCGCCCGCGTTGGGCACGGCGGATCCGGGCGGCCAACCCGTGTTGCTCACCGATTCGACCACGTTCTCCCAGTATCAGGGCGTGGCGGCCCGCGGACGGGATCTGGTGGGACGCCGGTTCTCGACGCCGTTCTTCCCGATGGCGAACACCAATGGCATCCCGTTTGATGAGACGTTTGCCCTCGGTCGCACGATGAAGGCGCGATGGGCGCTGGGTTCCGAAGCGACCGTCAACCCGTTCAAGCACCGCTATCATCCGGACCACGACAACCTCGACGCGAGCTTCAGGGTGTTCAAGGCGGAGGCCTATGCGGTGACCCGCACGGTGACGCTGAGCATTCCCGAGGGGCAGGGGTCCGCGACGAATCCTTCGATGGGCCATGACGAGATCGAGGGCGTCTATGAAGAGGTGGTCGAGGGGCTCCATCGGACTCCCATCACGGCCCGCGGCACCTTCCACATCAAACGCATCCTGTCCGTCGGCGCACTGGACAACGCCAACCCATGAACTCCCGCCACGCCATGCACCCTGATGATCTTTCCTGGAGTCCTGCCATGAGTCACACCCCACGCTGTTCTGCTCCCCGATTCGTCAACCCGTCGCGCATTGTGCGCCCTGCCAGCGCCCTGTTTGCCCTCTTTCTGTGCCTGATGGCTGGGGGGCGGGCACTTGCGGCCGAATGGTTCTGGTCGGGCGAGGGAAAGTCCGACTACACAACATATCGCGGAAATTATCAGGTTTACGGGGTCACCCCGAGCTCATCCTACTACCTCTCGGATGTCCCCGATAACGATGTGCACGCGAAGTACTGGCTCCTGGGCCTCATCCCATCGACTGACAGGGACAAAACGGGATTTGTCAGATTCAACCGGCCGTCGGGGCTTCCTCGCCAAGCCCTGCAAAGCCTGGACTGCTCCTTCGATTTCTTATGCTATAAGGGATCCGGTGCGGATGGCTTTTCCTTCAATTTCGGATCCATGCCGGACTCTATGCCGAGCGGTGATCTGATCAGTGGGGGCGTTGGGGGTGGCTTGGTGGTGTCCGCTCGGTATCGGAAATCGAATGGTAACTGGGGTCAGATCTCAGTGTCCTGGCGGGGGACCGCGCTGGTTTCCGACATTGCCAGCGACATCCTGGACAACAATTACGAGGGCAAGTGCATGCGTTGCGAAGTGAAAGTCACCCCGACGGGCGGAGGGCAGCACTCGGTGACGGTTAAGATGAGCGAGGTGAACGGTGTGACCGGAAACCTGGACAGGACCTGGGTGATCTGTGAGAACAAGACGATCTCTTTCAACCCGGAGGCGTCCTGGGGCTTTGGATTCGCCGGTCAGACCGGACATGACACTTCCAGCATTTGGATCGGACGCCTGCGACTTGTTGGCGGCATGCAAGCCAGCCTCGGGGACCTCTCGAATTCCACGAGCGACGAGGGCAAAAAGGTCCAGATCAACCTTCAGGTCTCCGACCCCGACGGCAATGCGAGCATCTCGGCGGCTTCCAGTGATCCCTCGCTGACCGGGGCGGTGCAGGTCGCCAACAATGTGCTGTCCTTCACCCCGCTCTTTGGCAAGTCCGGCACCGCCACCATCACGGTCACGATGACATCGGGTGGCAACACCTCCACCAAGACCTTCCAGCACACCATCGGCGACAAGGATTATCCGCCCACGTTGGATGCGGTCAGCGATCTCGCGATCCGGATGAACAAGTCCGATGACACCCTCATCAGCCTTTCGGGAATCGGCGCAGGCCCGGGCGACACCCAGACGATCACCGTAATGGCTTCCTCTTCCAACAAGGGCCTCGTGGGGGATCCCGTCGTTGATTACACGTCGCCGAACAGCTTTGGAACGCTCCGTGTGCGGGCTGTTCGCGGGCAGTCAGGCAGCGCCACGGTGACCGTGACCGTGCGGGATCAGGGAGGATTGAGCACTCAACAAACTTTCAAAGTCACAGTGGCCGCACCGGGGTTTACTGTGCCCACCGACCTGACGGTGGCTGAGGACAGCGCCCCGGTGACGGTGACGATCCGTGGCATTACGGACGGCGACCCGGAGCGGGTCCAGCAGTTGTCGTTGGCGGCGACGTCCTCATTGTTGGACTTGGTGGCCGCTCCGGTTCTGACTTACAACGGCAAGGGTTCAGAAGCTCAATTGCAGCTGACCCTCAAGCCGAACGCGAATTCGGACGTGTTCGGCAGCACCCCGGCAATCATCCAGTTGTCGCTCACCAACGAGGACGGAGCCTCAAAGACCGCATCCTTCTCCGTCACCGTCACGGCGGTTCCCGACAAGCCTTTGGCTGGGACCATGCTGGGCGTGGATTTCGCGGGCACGGGCATGGCAGCCGCCGGCGATCTGAGTCTCGTCGGCAAGAGCTTCAGTGTGGAGCTGTGGGCCAAGCGGAATCTGTCCGGCACCTTCGCCCCTTTCTTCGTCCACGGCACCAATGGGTTCTTCTTTGGCGTCCAAGCCGACAATCGAGCCAAGTTCGGGTTTGCCGGTCCGGATGGTCTGGGGTTGCTTTCGCCCTCTCCGTACACCGATACCGACTGGCATCATTGGGCGGCCACCTACGACGCATCGACCGGCCGTCGCTGCCTCTACCGTGATGGCATCCAGGTGGCCCAGGACACGGTGACGCAGGCCTATGTGGGAACGGGGAGGTTGTACCTTGGAGGTACGGCGGATGCGCGCTACTTCAACGGGGCAGTGCAGGAAATGCGCCTTTGGCAGATCAGCCGCAACGCGGACGAGATCCTTTACAATCTGGGCAGCTCTTTGGTGACGACGGGCGTGGCGAGCCTGATCGGCTATTGGCGTGCGAACGAAGGCGAATGGCCGCGCCTTGAGAACATCGGGACGATGCGGGATCTCTTGGATGGTGGCTTCAAGGGCACCGTGAAGCATGTGTCCGGGCTGTTGAATCTGGGGACCGCTTCCGTTCCCAAAAACGTCCGGTCCTATCCCATTGCGTTGCCGGCATTCAACCCGGATACATCGGGGCCTTCCGGTCTGACGTATTCGATCGTCCGGGCGCCTTCCAACGGCACAATGACGGACGCGGCTGCGGGGCGGGTGACGTTCACCCCGAACACCGGCTTCGCAGGCACGGATTCCTTCAGCTACAAGGTCCTGAATGGCACGGTGCAGTCCGATACGGTGGAGGTGATCCTGAACATGCGGGTCATCAACACCCCTCCCACGATGGCACCGGTCCCTGACCAGGTGGTATACTCGTCGGGAAGCCCAGCCACCGTCGTCTTCACCGTTGCCGACGCCGAATTGGATGCGTCGTCGTTGACGGTGAACGTGTCCTGCTCGGACACGACGGTGCTGCCGTTGTCCGCGTTGCAGTTGGGCGGCACGGGGCGCAACCGGACCTTGACGATCACGCCGCAGGCCAACGTGTTTGCGAATCCGACGGTGACGCTGACGGTCACGGACGGGGCGAGCAGTGTGCAGCGTTCGTTTGTGGTGCGTCTTGCGCCGACCCTCGCATATCGGGTCATTCCCCTGCCGGGACCCACTGGCTCGCAGACGACCCTGCCGACGGTGATTGGGGAGGACGGTCGGATTGGCGGCTATGGCGACACGCTGGTCGGGGGTGTGCCTCGGGCGTTCGTCAACCTGGGGTTCCTGAACAACTTCACCGCACTCACCGGCCTGCTGGATCAGAACAACGGCCGTGTCACGGCCTTGGTAACGGCGAATGGGCTTCAGGCCGTCGTGGGCGATTACCTCATCAACAACGAGTGGCGCGCGTACCTTTTCTCTGGCGGCGCGCTGCTCAATCTCGGCAAGCCCACGGGCAGTTCCGGCTCCCGAGCCCTCGGCGCCAATTCCAGCCTTCAGGTGGTCGGCTACTCCACCGTCAGCACCAGCAGCGATGAGAAGTCCTTCCTTTCCACGGGCAATCCGGACGCGTTCACGGACATCTCTCCGGCGGGAACAACGACCTCACGGGCGGTGGCGATCAATGACAGCAGCGAGATCCTGATCCGCTCCGGTACATCCGGCTCCTACAAGGCGTGGAGGCGCGCGTCCAACGGCACGGTGACCGACATTGGGGCCCCCACGGGATACTCCAGCCCGAATCCGGTATCACTCTCCGGAAACGGCATCGTGCTGGCCGAGGTCACCAGCTCGACGGGTTTGCGCCGCATGGCCCAGCACCTGAATGGCGCATGGACCGTGCTGGAGCCCACCCAGACGCGCTGGTCCTACATCGACGGTGGGCGCGTCAACAGCTTCGGGATTGCGGCTGCCACGGCCCGCACCAACTCGCCCACCGGCGCGTCCGTCGCCGTCCTCAACACGTCGGGCAAATGGTATGCCCTCAACGACCTCATCTCGGACGGCACGGGCTGGAACCTCGAGACGGCGACGGCCCTGAACGAGGACGGTTTCATCGTGGGCACCGGACGGCGCAATGGTGTACTGTCCGCCTATCTCGCCGTCCCGGCGAACATCATCGGGCAACGCGTGCCGCTTCCGTCGGGTGCGGTGGGGCGGTATCCCAGTATCCAGGTTCTGGATGGCGGCCTGGAAGACAATGAGTTGAACTCGTTCATCTGGAGCGAGGTGGAGAAGAGCCTGTATGCGATCCGTCCGGTGACGGCGCGGATCCGCTGGTTCACGACGACCGATGTCACGGACACCACGGCCGCGACCATCCCTAATTTCGCGGCAAACATCTGGCCGCGAAGTCCCTACGTGCACGTGGCCTCGGTTCCAGTGGACACGGAGCCGCAAACGGATGGAGCGACCTTCCGCTTCGCGGCGCTGGCCTACTCCACAGACCGGGAGGCCCGCGTGGATCCGACCACGAAAAAGTTCAATTCGACGCTCACGAACGGCACCACCTACTCGGTCTTCCAATTCCTGAAGACGGACGGACGTTCGCCGGATCCGTTGTACCAGACCAACGCGTTCCTGGTTTTGCAGACGCTTCCGTGGCAATCGGCTCCCCTCAACACCACCGAGGCCGCCGTCGTTGGCCAGACGTTGTCGAATGCCGGCCACATCGATTATCCCGGAAAGAATGGCTACCTCTTCTACACGAACAGCATTCTGGATGTGGCGGGTGAGCAGGCGGCCTACGACCCGGATTCGCGCAGCGGTCCGCTCAACCTCGTCAACACGCTGGCCAATGCGCGCAATGGCAACCCATCGACCCAGGCTCCCCTCGTGGTCTGGTATCAGATGACGCCGTTGGGCGTCGCGTTGCCCAACCGTCCCGTCACCTACCAGGTGACCTATCCCACCAATGCCTCGCGGATCGTCATCGCGAGTCTCCGGGGCAACAACTATGACGCGTCGGACCCCATCACCTCGACGCGCTATCCGGAGGCCCAGCTGTACGTGCAGCCGGACCGTACGCTGCCCGGGTTCAACCCGAACGAGGAACACGCGCTGATCGCACCCGTACTCTCCGATGTCGTCAATGCGGTGTACGCCCTGCGCAATGATCTCAACGCCATCAAGCGGTACTCCGAGCCGTTCGTGCTGCTTAAGTACCGGGACCCGGACACGGAGGAGTGGCGCATCAAGCCCTACGCCATCGTCACCGAGCAGGCACCGTGGTTCCTCACGTTTGAGGGCGAGGCCGGCAAGGAGATCCAGCCGCCCTATCCGTTGAGCCTGCTTCCGCTGACGCCCAAGAGCTACGTCAGCCAAGGTGACTGGTTCCAGGACTACAACGGCAAGTTGTATGCCCGGGCGGCGGGTCCGAACGGGGGTCTCTCCCGTTTCGTTGCTCGCTGGTTCTACCCCCTGCAACCCGGCTTCTTCTATGACTTGAATGGCGACGGGTTTGACGATGTGACCGTAGGGGCTGCCGTCCCTTGGCTCGATCGCCGTACCGAGACCGTCAATCTCGAACGCGGCACCGTGGGTACCCCCATTCCGGCCGTGTACAACATCCGCTGGCCCGAGGTCCCGGTCCTCGAAGCCGGCCAGACGCTCACCACGCCGGTGTCGGGGCTGCCCGATGTCCGCAACATGGCCAACGTGCGGATGATCTACGACTCGCTCGATCCGACTGGTCAGAACGGGCTCAACAATCTGACGCGCCTCTTCGATCCGATCAGCGAACGCTACATCCGACTGACGTCCACGTTTGTCATGTCGTCCGCCATCAAGACGGCGACGGACACGCGCGGACGTCAGGTGTTTGTGGATCTCCCGTACGCCCTCCGCGTCCGTCTCAGCTACGATTCCGGGAACAAGTGGCTCTATTTCGGCGGTTACGAGGATCGCTCCGCCATCGGTGAGCCGCTTGTTCTGCCGAACATCCTCACTCCAAGCGAACGCGACACCGTCAAGGCCCTTGCGGACAACGCATCCGGTCTTCAAAAGACGCAGTTCACCGCGGCGATCGATGCGTTGTACGACTTCTGCCGCAATCCAAACCGACTGGACCTGAACGGCGACGGGGTGGCGGATCAGGATCTGCTGGTGGGCTTGACCTATGGGACCAATGTCACCCGGACCATCGTCAATGGCGTCGCCCGCACGCTGACCAATGCGGTGCCCCAGGTGTTTGGAAGCGGCGCCAAGGCGTTGACCGCGGCGGATGCCACGGTGCCTCCGGCGATGGCTGACCCGGGCAAGGCATTGGCCTTCCCTGCGACATCCTCCCAATTGCTGACCATCAACCAGCCGAAGGGAGCCGTGGGCACCGACGGCAACGTTCCGGGGCTGAATGGTTCGTTCACCATTGAGTTCTGGATCTACAATCAGGTGGGTTCCACGACGGATAACACGCTCGTTCGGTTGGGGGGGAATTCGCTGAAGGCGCTGAAGGCCGGTTATCGCTCCGGCTACATGAGTTTTGAATTCAACACCCAACGGGTCCGCACCGAGGACGCGGTCCTTCCCTCGGACATCAACACCTGGGTGCACTACGCGTTCGTCCACGACGCGGACGCCCAGACGGGTGCGATCTATCGCAATGGCGTCGCGGTGGGTTTCGAAGAGGGTTTTTCGATCCCCTTGGATCCCACGGACACAGCCCCTCTTTACTTTGGGGCGGACCCGGGAACTCCGGCGCACCTCTTCGTCGGCCTGCTGGATGAGATCCGGCTTTGGGATGGTGTGGCGCGGCGCGGCTCCCAGCTGGCGGCCGACTCCTTGAAGAAGTTGGCGATCGGTCGCGAGGGGCTCTCGGGCTACTGGCGATTCGATACCGCCTCAGGCACCCGCGTTCCCGACGACAGCGGCCATGGGTTGGACGGCGTGGTTACGGGGGCGAGTCAGTTCGTCAGTGTCACCAATGCGCCTTACGGCATCCCTCCCCGCTATGTCACTCTGTTGGAAAACAACGACCCGACGCTGGGCGGTTTGCCGGTCAGTTTGAAGATCATCGAGATCGACGACGGACCGTACCGCGGCGACATCAAGGTGCTGCCGAACGACAACGTCTTCGACTCGCGCCTCATCCTGCGTCATAGCTCGGACTTCGCCGGTCGCGCCGACAACGTGGAATTCGAGTGGTGGTATCACCCGTATGATCCGATTTCCCGGACCAACCTGCCCAGCGTCAATCCGTTGACGGGGAAGGTGACCGACACCCGGGGATGGATTCGCCACAGCGGCGCCCTTGGGCTCAACCAGATCACCCTCGGAGGCTCGGGTGAGTCCGGCCTGCTGGTCCTTTCGGACAACTGGTTCGTCCTCCGGTTCCGTGGCTTCAACGTCAACGGCAACACGAACTGGAGCGAGTGGATCGGGGATCCCTCCAACAAGAGCTACCCGGCTGCGATGCTGGCCGAGGGTTGGATCAAGCGTGTGATCCGCGGGCTCAACCCGTTTGATGCGCGTGCCACGGACTTCAACAGTGCTGCTGCCAGCACGGTCATCAGCATGTTGCAGCAAGCCGGCGCACGGTACGAGGGGGACATCGCCTTCAATCCGGACCCCAACTACCTGAACTCCATCGGGCTCATCGAGGCCTACCAGACCGTCCTCAACCGCGGCAAGGCGCTCTCGATCGAGGGAGTTCCATCCGTCAACTACGGCCCCGCCAATGACGCGCTGCTGCTGGCCGCCAGCCGGATCGCCGACCTGTACGCCCTGTTGGGCAACGAGGCGATGGCGGATGCCGCGGATCCCACGATCGGCTTCACTACTGGTTCCAACGAATACGGGGCGACGGCGTCGTCCATCTTCGCGTTCCAAAACCAGCTCGACAGCCTGTTGGAAGAGGAACTGGCATTGCTGCGCGGTCGTGATGACAGCAGTGCGGGCGTGCAGGGGGCACCGGTTTACAACCGCCTGCTCTGGAATTTCACGATGGGTGACGGCGAGATCGCCTACTCGCAGGTGTACAACATGGGTGACCAGAACCGCGATGGGCGGATCAATGAGACGGACGCCCGGACCCTCTATCCCCAGGGGCATGGTGATGCGTGGGGGCATTACCTCACTGCGATCAAAGGCTACTACGATTTGCTCCGTCATCCCAACTTCACCTGGCAGCCGCGCAGCGAGGCCGTGTTGTTGGCGGGTGTGCCGGTCAAGGTGGACTACCTGGATGAACGCAAGTTTGCCACCCTCGCCGCGAACAAGGCGAAGGCCGGGGCCCAGATCGTCGATCTGACCTACCGCGACAAGTACGTCGCTGACCCTGCCGGACAATGGCAGGGCTACACCGACACGGATGCCACGCGAGGGTGGGGCGTCAGCGAGTGGGCGCAGCGTGCTGCCTCCGCCGCCTACTTCGACTGGCTCACCGGTAACGCCATCCTTCCCAGCGAGGATCCGGATCCCGAACACACGGGCCTCGACAAGATCGACCGGCAAACCGTCGGCGAGCTGGCGCAGATTTCCGCTGAGGCGTTCGAGATCGTCGGCCAAATCCACAAGGCCGACAACGGACTCAACCCCCTGGGACTGGTCGCCGGTGCGGTGCCGTTCGACATCGACCCGGCCCAGGTTTCCGCGGGCAAGACCCATTTCGAGCAGGTGACGGAGCGGGCCAAGACCGCCCTGTTGAACGCGCGCACCCTGTTTGACGAGGCCAACGCGATGACGGTGGCCCTGCGCAGCAGTGCGGACTCGCAATCGGATCTCACCACGAAGAACCGGTCTCAGGAGCGGGAGCTGGAGAACAAGCTCATTGAAATCTACGGCTATCCCTACGCGGGAGATATCGGCTCCGGGAAGGCCTTCCCCAGCGGCTACTCGGGTCCCGACCTGATCCACTACCTCTACGTGGACACCGCTGACGTCAACGGGGACACGGCACCCCCGGACTCGCGGATCACGGCCTATCAAACACGCCTGAACGAAGAATGGGTCAAGACCACCGGCATTTTTGACAAGAACAAGATGGGGTCGTTGGTACCCGATATTGGGGCGCTCAGCCAACTCAGTATCGGGTCTCCGGGCCGGGAGTCGCGCACTTACAACACGGCTGCCAAACTCGCCGGGCAAACAGCCACGTCCATCGAACCGTACAGCGCGGTCCCCATCGACTACCCGCACTCGACCGAGGGCTATGCCTACAAGGCGCCCTCCGAGTGGGGGCAACGTCGGGCCCAAGGCGAGATTCAGGTGGCCATCCAAGGCATGGTCCAGCAGGAGGCCCGTTTCAAGCAGGCCGTGAAAAACTATGAGAATCTGCTCCAAGGCATGGGTGAGAAAATCAACCTCGTCGATGGAGAGAAGCGGATCGGCGAAAGCGAGCTTGCCACCTTCGACGAAAAAACGGGGCAGAAGGTTTTCTTCACCCGTGAGTACAACACCTACAAGTACGGAGCCGTCGCGATGGCGTTGGGTGCAGAGAAACTGTCGAAGTTTGCGGATGCCACCGCGGAGGCATTGCCCAAGTCCGCAGGCCTCTCGTCGGACGTCACGGCCCCGGCTCGCGGAGCGATCAAGACGCTCGCAGCCGTGGGTTCCACGGCCCTTCAGGTGATGGCCAAGACTTCGGATGCCTACGCAGATGGCGTGGTCATGACCAAGCTGACTCTCGCCGACAGGGCGTCCGACCGGAAGCTGCTTTTGAGCCAAATGGATGTCGCTGCCCAGTCCCGCTTGAAGGAAGCCAACCGGGATCTTCGTCAGGAACCGGTCCTGCGTCTGGAGATGTTCAACCAGCGCGAAGCCCTCGATCAGGCCGCAGACCACGTCCGCGCGACGATCGCCAAAGGTCAGCGCGTCCTGGAGGAACGCCGACTGCTCCGCTCTGACGTCGCCGGCGACGCCACCAAGCTGCGTTACCGTGACATGGCCTATCGCATGTTCCGCAACGAGGCGCTCAACAAGTACCGCTCCCAGTTCGATCTCGCCGCCCGGTACGTTTATCTCGCGGCGACCGCCTACGACTACGAGGTCAACCTCATCGGCAAGGGCAACAATTCCGGCACGCGTTTCCTCACGGACATCCTCCGTCACCGGACCCTGGGACAGTTGCGCGTCGATGCCACGGGCGTGACACCGGTCGCGGGTCGGATGGGCCTGGCGGATCCGCTCGCCCGACTCGCGCAGAACTTCACGGTCCAGAAGACCCAGATGGGCTTCAACAATCCGCAGACCGAGACGGGCCGCTTCTCCCTCCGCAACGAGCTGTTCCGTCTTCGTGGCAGCTCCGACTCGGATTGGAAGAAGGTCCTCAAGGCCGGCATCGTGAACAATGTGTGGGAGCTGTCCGACTTCCGGCGCTTCTGCCGTCCGTTCGCTCCGGAGTCGGCGGGGGCACAGCCTGCGCTGGTCCTTCGCTTCCCCACAACCGTCACCTTCGGCCTTAACTTCTTCGGCTGGCCTCTGGGCGGTGGCGACAGCGCCTATGACCCGAGCAACTTCGCCACCAAGGTCCGCTCGGTGGGGGTGTGGTTCTCCGACTACAACGGCAACGGCCTCTCCATGACCCCGCGGGTGTATCTGGTGCCCGTCGGTGCCGACGTGCTCCGCGCCCAGGACGGCAACGACTTCGAGACGCGCATGTGGCGGGTCGTGGATCAGAAGATCCCGATCCCCTTCGAGATCGGCCAGAGCGAGATCAAGAACGCCAACTTCCAGCCTGCCCTCGACTCCCTCGCGGGCAACATGGCCGAGATCCGGAAGTTCTCGAGCTTCCGCGCCTATCATGACTCTGGTGGATTCTCGCAGCAGGAGGCCTCCACCGACTCCCGCCTCATCGGCCGCTCCGTCTGGAACACCGAGTGGATGCTCGTCATCCCCGGCGGCACCCTCCTCAACGACCCCAACGCCGGCCTCGACGCCTTCATCGAGTCCGTCTCCGACATCAAGCTCTTCTTCCAAACCTATGCCTACTCCGGGAACTGAAACTCCAGTCGTCAGCGTCAGGGGACAGCGTCCGTCGTCGGCACTGGCCGTCGGCAGGCAGGATTCCGGGACAGGGACCCATCGAAGCAAACATGCGTCTTGTGACATGAAAACCTCACGCCTCCCCCTCATGGCCGTGGCCCTCTCGCGCCTTCTCGCAGGGCTCCTCCTCGCCGCATCGACCGCCGGCCTTCGCGCCGCCGTGCCCGAGCCGGACACCGTCATCTGGGGCATCATCAACCTCGGCGGCCGCAACCTCGCCCCGGCCGACGACGTCGTCGTCCAGGCCCGTCGCATCCCCATGGGCGCCTCCGTCTCCGAGACCCGCCTCGGTGACGTCGATGCCTCCCGCTACAGCCTCCGCATCCCCATCGACAGCGGCTTGCCCCTCCTCCGGCCCAATGCCTCCGTCCCCGGCAACACCCTCTACCTCACCGTCCTCGTCCAAGGCCAGGTCCGCGCCCAGGTCGCCTATGACGTCGAGGGCCGAGGCGTCGTCCGACGCGTCGATTTCGGCGACGTGGA